>JAILBT010000036.1 GCA_024680755.1 Prevotella sp.
AGGCGGCGGGTTTACCATCGAAGCCGAAGAACTGGAACGCCTCCCCTTGCCCCTCGGCCCAGGTGAAGAAGTTGCCCGACCCCTTGTTGATGAGGAACGAGCCAACGCCGCCGGCCATCGAGCCGATGCCGGTGATGGTGCCGATGGTCGATTTGGGGAACATGTCGCCTATGGTAGAGAAAAGGTTGGCCGACCATGCCTGATGTCCGGCTCCAAGCAGGCCTATCAGTATGGCGGGCCACCAGGCGCTGTAGGCTCCCAGCGGCTGTGCCAGCAGGCCCAGCAGGGGGAAGAAGGCGAAGATGAGCATGGCGCGCATACGGCCCAGGTAGGGGTTCATGCCGCGTGTCTCGACGAAATACTTGGGCAGGTAGCCGCCGCCGATAGAGAGGACTGTCACGATGGCATAGAGCGTGAAGATGAGGGCAATGCCCATGCCCGAGTCGCTCGTGTAGCCATACTGGTCGCTGAAGTAGGCGGGGGCCCAGAACAGGAAGAACCACCACACGCCGTCGGTCATAAACTTGCCCACGATGAACGACCACGTCTGCTTGTAGCCGAAGCACTGCCAGAAGGGTATCGTCTTCTCTTCCTTGGGCTGTTGCTTGTTCTGCACGTCGGCTAGGTCGTTGTCTTGTTCGATGTAGTTGAGCTCGGCCTGATCGACAAACTTGCTCTTGTGTGGCTTCTCGTAGAGCCACATCCACAGGCCCATCCACACATAGCCCAGCACGCCGATGACGATGAACGCCATCTCCCAGCCCCAGGCGCGTGCCAGCAGGGGTATGGTGGCGGGGGCGGCCAGGGCGCCCACCGAGGCGCCGCTGTTGAAGATGGAGGTTGCCAGGGCGCGGTCTTTCTTGGGGAAATACTCGGCCGTGACCTTGATGGCGGCGGGGAAGTTGCCGGCCTCGCCCAGCGCCAGTATCATGCGGCACGAGAGGAAGAGATAGACCGATACGGTGGCTATCGCAACGGCGGCGTCGCTGCCTGCCTGCACCAGGCGTAGGGCCTCTATCGAGTCGTAGCCCTCGATGGTCATCGCGGCCCAGCCGCAGCCGGCGTGAAGCACGGCACCCGTGGACCAGACGAAGATGGCGATGAGGTAGCCTTTCTTCGTGCCCATCCAGTCGATAAACTTGCCGGCGAAGAGGTTGGCTATGGCATAGAAGATGGAGAACCAGCCGGTGATGGTGCCGTAGTCGGCATCGCTCCAGTGGAACTCGGGGGCGATAAAGTCTTTCCACGTCAGGCTGAGCACCTGACGGTCCATGTAGTTGACGGTGGTCGCAAGGAAAAGCAACGCACAGATGACCCAGCGGAAATTGGACATCTTTATTGTTTGTATCGGAGCCATGAGATGTTAATTATTTGGTTGAGAGATGAGAGGTGAGAGTTGAGAGATGAGAGCTATGTCAAGCTGTACGCATGGCATGTCTTTGACAAGCTGTGGCTCTCTGTTCTCAACGCTACGTTTTTCAGCGCAGCTTGTTGACGGGTATCTCGTCTTTGTCGTTGTAGTAGAGGTTCTCGCCTGCCATGCCCCAGATGAAGGTGTAGTAGTAGGTGCCGGCAGCGGCGTGTATGCTCCACTCGGGCGACATGATGGCTTGCTCGTTGTGCAGCCACACCACGCGGCTCTCTTGCGGCTCGCCCATGATGTGGGCAATGGTCTGCTTTTCGGGCAGGTTGAAATAGTAGTAGGCCTCTATGCGGCGTCCGTGGGTGTGTGGGGGCATGGTGTTCCATGCAGCGCCGGGGTTTAGCTGTGTCAGTCCGAGTTGCAGCTGGCAGGGCCCCTCCTCCAGGACGTCGTTGACGATGAGCTTATATACTGTGCGGTTGTTACACTCTTCCTGTGTGCCCACGGGCCCCCATACGGCGGCCTTGAGCGAGCCCTTGCGTCCGTCGAGCGTTATCCACTGTGTCTTATAGTGCTGGTGGGCGGTGGCAGAGTTGAGGTAGAATTTTGCGGGCTTCTGCGGGTCCTTTGAGCGGAACTCCACCACCTTGTTCACGTCTTTGCCCTCCTTGATATGTCCGCGTCCGATGTAAAGAGCCTCCTTGGGCGAGAGTGCATATTCCTTGCCATCCACAATGACCACGCCGTCGCCCTCGCCGCAGTTGACGACGCCCAGTTCGCGGTTGTAGAGGAAGTATTTCTCCTTGATGGTCTTGTCAACGTCGAGACCCAGCTCGAGGAAGTTCTCCAGTCGCAGCGTCTTGCTGACGGGCATGGCACCGCCGAAGATGAAGCGGTCGTAGTGGGAGTAGGTGAGGTGGATCTTGTCGGCCTCCATCACTTTCTCCATCACGAAGCGTTCGCGCAGGGTGCGGGTGTCATAGTGTTTCACGTCGTCGGGGTGGCAGGCCGTCTGGAACTTCACGTCCTGCTGGGCCTGCATGCTCATAGCGCCGATGAGCATAGCGGCTGTAATCAGTGTTTTCATCGTTGTGTTTATGGCTTTTTTGAATTAAAAATTAAGCGTTAAGAGCTCTTCGACAAGCGAAGCGCGTAGCGAATGTTGGCTACGCCAATCTAGATTTCAAAATTAGGAATTTGAGTATCTGAGTTTCTGAGTATCTGAGTATCTGAGTTTCTGAGTTTTTGAGTTTTTGAGTTTTTGAGTTTTTGAGTTTCTGAGTTTTTGAGTTCCTGAGTTTTTGAGTTTCTGAGTTTCTGAGTTTCTGAGTTTCTGAGTTTTTGAGTTTCTGAGTTTCTGAGTTTCTGCTTAATTCGCAGCGCATATGTTCATTTGTGTAATTCGTGAAATTAGTCTTAATTCGTTGTTCTTAAAAGCTTTTAGAGGGTGGGAAACTTGAGTTAGGAATTTTATCTAATTGTCTATCTGTCTAATTGTCAAATTGTCTAAATGTCTATCTGTCTAAATGTCTAATTGTCTATCTGCCTAAATGTCTATCTGTCTAAATGTCTATCTGTCTAAATGTCTAATTGTCTATCTGTCTAAATGTCTAATTGTCTATCTGTCTAACCACGACTTTGCGCCCGCCTTGTATATACAGTCCTCTCTTCAGCTGGCTCTCGTTCATCTTGCGTCCGCCGAGGTCGTATGTGCCACTGTTGCGGCGCGTGTCGGCAGCCGGCTTCACGTCTTGTATGCCTGTGCTGATGGCGCTGTAGTCTGTCACGCGGTTGGTCATCTGGTACAGTCCGCGCAGCTCTGCTGCCGTCAGTGCGCGGCTGTGCAGCGTCACGTCGTCGAAGCTGGCGGCAGGCGAGCCCCAGAACGAGCCGTTGCCCAGGAAGATATCGGGTGTGGCGGCCAGCAGGTCGAGTATATACTGGTAGTTGAAGCCTGTGGCTGTGGTGACGGCTGTGCCGTCCATCTCGCCGTTGTATTTGTTTGCGCCCTTTGCCGTGCCGTCAACGTATATGGTGAGGCTCGTGGGCTTGATGACGACGGCCAGATGGTGCCAGCGTCCCACGCCCAGCTCGCTCGTTGTGACCTGTGTGGGGTGGTTGATGTCGAGCCAGTGTCCGGCACCGTCGTTGAAGCCGGCATAGATGTTGCCTGTCAGGTAGAAGCGTGCGTCGCCGTTCTTGCAGCCGAACAGTGCGTCCCACAGGTTAGCGTCGCTGCGTCTGACGTAGAAGGCTATCGTTGCGCCCTGGCTCAGGTCTTTGCCCTGCAGGGGGTTGGGCATGCTGACCCAGCTCTCCCTGCCGTTGGCCCCGGCGCTGAGGTTCACCACACGCCCGTTGCGCAGCTCGTCGCCGGCCGTCAGGGTGGGCAGTGTGCCGCTGCCGTTGCGACCCGTCTGTGCTGTCTGTTGCGGAGCTGTGGTGTTGACCAGCGGGTCGGTGTCGAAGCCGTAGTGGGCCTGCAGGTCGGTCAGCCAGTCGGCCTGTGTGGCAGCGTTGGCTTCGCACATGGCGTTGACCTTATACGAGTGGGTCCAGTAGTAGTTGCAGTTGCTCAGGCGCGCGTCAAGCGTCACGAGTGTGTCGTGGTCAAAGGCTTTCGGATTATAGCGACCGTAGTCGGAGAGAACCTCGGGCACGGAGCTGGTCCACTGTGTGTTAATGTCGCTGCTGACGGCTATGCTGTGCAGGTCGATGTTGCTGTTCACGCGCTGATAGTTGGTGAAGGGCAGCTTCTGGTTGTTCAGCTGGTAGGCCAGGGCATACTTCGGGTGCAGCTTGTATCCCCAGACGTTCAGTCCGGCCGAGCTGCAGGCGGTGAAGGCTATGGCGTGCATCGACTGATGGTCCATCACCTCCTCGTAGATGACACCATGATAGACGGCACCGCTCAGGCTGAGCGTGATATACGATGTGCCCTCGGTCAGCGTCCATGTGCCGGTGCGCGCGCCCGTCACCTTACCGTCGGCCGTGAGGGTGAGGCTGGTCGGGGACACCATCTCCTGGTTGGCGCAGTCCATGCTGTACTTGTGCAGCATGAACTGGTAGTCGCCGGCAATCTCCTCGGCCGTCAGCAGCTGTTCGGAGGCGATGATGCTGTCTGTTATGCTCTCGCCATTATATTCGAAGGGCGAGGCCACCAGCCAGCCGTTCTTGTTCTGGAACAGCTGGTGAACGCGCACCTCATGTCCCTCGAAGTCCATGTTGTCTGACGGGAAGCGGGTGTGATAGACCAGATAGGTTCGTCCGTCGTCGGCAGCCAGCACCGAGTTGTGGCCCTGCGACAGCTCGCCGCCCGTCATGTAGCCCCACTCCTTGTATGCGCCCATGATCTTCATGCCGCGCGTGTCGGGGTTCAGGCCATAGTTGCGGGCATAGCCGCTGTATATGGCCGAGCGGTTCTGGCCGTCCATGTAGGGCCCGTTGGGGTTCGGCGAGCGGAACACACGCATCTCGTAGCCGCCGGTGCAACTGAAGCCGCCGTTGCTCATGAAGAGATAGTAGTAGTTGCCCACACGCTCGATATACGAGCCCTCGCCTGAGACGTAGTGGCCGCCGGCAATCTTCTTGCCGAAGTAAGGGTCTTGCGTGATGTCGTCGCCCGAGCCCTGCAGCGCATAGCTCACGTTGTAGTCGCGCAGTCCGGTCTGCTCGTCCAGCTCAAGCATCCAGATGCCTCCCGACCATGAGCCATAGCTGAGCCACAGCCGTCCGTCGGCATCATAGAACACGCAGGGGTCGATGTTGTTAGGCCAGCGGTTGCCGTAGTTGCCCGATGGGGTGTAGCGGGCCGGCAGGCTTGTCACACTGCTGCCCAGCACCAGTGGCACGTCGGTGGCCCGCCACGAGTGCTGTCCGTTGTCGAAACCGCTCACTACCACCGGCCCCTGATAGAGGAAGGGCCCCGTGGGTGTGTTGCCTGTCAGCAGCACTATGCTCGAGTGCCAGGCGTTGCCGTTGATGCTCAGGTAGAGACACCATTTCTGCATCGTGGGGTTCCAGACGATGTCTGGTGCCCACATGTTGCCATCGACGCTGTATGCGTTGTCGCCGCGCGCCGACCATTCCATCGCGTTGAAGGCGGGGAAGTCCACCTCCTGTCCGCCTATGTTTACTTTTGTCACGGCGGGTGTGACAAAGGCTTCGGCGTTGGCGCAGTTGTTTTTTGTCTCGGTGCGCCATGTGGGTGCGCTCCAGCTCCAGTTCATCAGGTCGCGTGTGTAGGCACCGGCCTTATGCGAGCCTACTATGTAGTAGCGCTTGTCGCTCGGATTATAGACTATTGACGGGTCGTGTATGCTGGCGCGGTTCTTGGTGGTGGTTTTATACAGGTTCTTGGCTTCGGCTGTGGTCAGCTCCACGTCGTCTGCCAGCGCGTGGGCGGCACTACAGAGAGCACCGGCTGTAAGCAGCAGTGCAATATAGGCGTGTTTCATGGCTTATTCAGATTATTCAGATTACTCAGATTACTCGGATTACTCAGATTGCTCAGATTGCTCAGATTACTCAGAGTATTCAGATTACTCAGATTATTCAGATTACTCAGATTACTCAGATTTCTCAGATTCCTCATGATTATTGAGCCTTCTGCCTCTCGTCTGCCACGATACGCCTTCGGTTCATGTACATCATGCCTACGGTGATGAGCGTGAGCACACCGGCCCCTACCCACTGCAGATTGTTGACGCACTTGTAGATCACCCAGCCGAAGAGACTTGAGGCAAAGTCGAGCGCGCCGGCCTGGAAGCCCTCAGGTATCTTGGCTGCGGGGTCGCTGGTCTGGGCATACACCGTCTGTGCGGCCTGGGAGAAAGCCGGTGCCATGTCGGTCACAAACCACAGGCCGATGCCCACGGCCACAAGGCCGATGATGATGGTCTTCACCACGTTGCCCTTGGTATATGGCAGCACCATGACGAACACATAGAACATGCCGGCCAGTGAGGCCAGAGGCAGAAACTCGTTGCCGGGCAGCACCACGGCCAGCAGCAGGGCCAGCGGGATGAGTATGAGCGAGGCCACGAGCGTTGTGGGGTGGCCAATGACCAGGGCGGGCGACATGCCTATGTACACCTTGCGGCCGGCCCATTTGCGCTGCACCACCTCTTGCGTCTTCTCGGCTATGGGCTTCAGACCGTCGATGAAGAGCTTCGTGATACGCGGTATCAGCTCCATCACGGCACCCATCGTCACGCCGAGAAACAGCACCTTCTTGATGTCCATCTGGGCCACGGCGCCTATCAGCGCACCCACGATGACACCCAGCACGATGGGCTCGCCCAGCACGCCGAACTTCTTCTTCAGACCCTCGGCATCGATGTCAAGGCGCGAGAAGCCGGGTATCCTGTCCAGCAGCCAGTTGATGACTATGGCAAAGGCGGTGAAGCTCTGGCAGAAAGGCTGGGGTATGGATATGCCGTCCATGTCGTCGTAGTAGCCCTGGAAGCGCTCGGCCGTCATGTCGGCCATGCACAGCGTGATGATGTAGCACACGATGGCGGCGAAATAGCCCCACGCCAGCGACTGATCCATGACGAAATAGGCCACGGCACCGATGAAGGCAAAGTGCCAGTAGTTCCAAAGGTCGATGTTCACCGTGCGCGTCGTCTTGGTGATAAGCATCAGGAAGTTGACTCCCAGGCAGATGGGAATGATCAGCGCGCCCACCGCTGTGTTGTACGCCACGGCTGCTGCGGCGGGCCAGCCCATGTCGAACACGCCAAGCTGAAGGTCGTACAGTCGGGAGATCTCGCTCAACGGACCGCCAAAGTTGTTTGTCAGCAACGCTGTCACGATGCCCAAGCCCACAAAGCCCACGCCTACATAGAGGCCCGACTTGAGCGACTTGCCGAATTTCAGACCTATGCATAGGCCGATGATGGTGAAGAGGATTGGCATCATGACGCTGGCTCCCAGCGATATGATGTAGCTGAATACTTGTTCCATAGATATTCTGTTAGGTTTGTGTGTTTATTGGTTTTCGTAAGGTCTCTGTCGCTGGGCTTTGGGCACAGCAAGCTTTTTCGCGCACAAAAGTACGAAAAAAAAGTGATACGCCATATTTTTTAGTGGAAAAAACTGAAAAAACTACCGTTGCCCGTTGGTTGGACAACGCGCAGAGGGCCTGCCGTGGCATTTGCGGCAGGCCCTCGGGGGGTGCAGATATGTTTTCTGTCAATATGTCGTCTTGCTACATGGCAAAGGCGTTGAAGCCACCGTCAACCACGGCCACGGTGCCTGTGACGAAGCGCGACGCGTCGGACATCAGGTAGTGTATCGTGCCGCACAGCTCTTCCGGCTCGCCCATGCGGCCGAAGGGTGTCTGGCGTATCACGTCCTGTCCGCGCTGGGTGTAGCTGCCGTCGGGGTTGGTCAGCAGGGCGCGGTTCTGCTCGGTGATGAAGAAGCCGGGCGCAATGGCGTTGACACGTATGCCCTGACCGAATTTTTTTGCACACTCGGTGGCCATGTATGCTGTGAAATTGCTGATGCCGGCCTTGGCTGCGGCATAGCCGCACACGCGCGTCATAGGGCGGAAGGCTGCCATCGACGAGAAATTGATGATGCTGCCGCGACCCTGCTTCACCATGGGCCGAAGGAACACCTGCGTGGGAATGACGGTGCCGGTGAGGTTCAGTTCCAGCACGCGTGAGAACTGTGTGGCATCAAGGTCGAAGAAGGTCTTGTCGGGCGCTATGGTGGCACCGGGCATGTTGCCGCCGGCGGCGTTGAGCAGCGTATCTACACGGCCGTAGCGCTCCACTATGTAGCTGCAGTTCTGCTGCACAAGGGCGGCATCCATCACATCGGTCTTGACAAACTCACACTGTCCGCCTTTGGCCGCGATGTCGGCAGCTATCTTCTGGCCTACGTCCTCTTTGCGTCCCATGACGATCACGATGGCCCCGTTCTGTGCCAGATAGTCTGCTATGGCGCGCCCCAGCACGCCTGTGCCGCCGGTGATGACGGTCACGTTGTCTTTGATGTCAAACAGGTTTTTCATAAGTGGAGTTGTGGAGTAAGGAGTTGTGGAGTATTTGGTTGTGTAGTTGTGTAGTATTTTGTTGTGTAGTATTTGATTGTGTAGTTGTGTTCCTTTAGTCGTAAAAACCGGGTTGCTTGTAGTCTATGCCCAGTTCGCGATCTACTGTGGCCAGTATGCCCTGTACCTGTCCGAGAGCGAACATGCGCCCCAGCAGAGTGTATCCGGCGTTGTGGCCGTGGGCCGTCTCGTCGAATACGCCGCCCGTCTCGTCGGTGAAGGTCATGCCGTGGTCAACACGCATGGGCAGGCGGCGTGGCGTGCCCTGCGTGGCAGTGAGCTCGCTCTTCAGCCGTTCTTCCTTTTCAAAGATACGGGCCAGCTCTATCAGGTCGGCGCGTCCGCCCAGGTGACTGGCCTCGGTAAAGTCGCCGTTGGGGAAGATGTGGCACGAGCGCAGGTGGACGAAGTGTGTGCGTGGCGCAAACTCGCGGGCCAGCGCCACCACATCGTTGTAGGCACCTGCCGACAGGCTGCCGGCACAGAAGGTGAGACCGTTGTGGGGATTGGGCACAGCGTCGAGCAGCCATCGGATGTCGTCGCGTGTGCGCACAATGCGTGGCAGACCCAGAATCTCGATGGGTGGGTCGTCGGGGTGGACGCACATATCCATGTCGCACTCGTCGCAGGTGGGCATGATGGCCTCAAGAAAATATCTCATGTTCTGCCGCAGACGGTCCTTGTCTATATCCTTGTAGAGGTCGAGAAACCTGCGGAACTTTTCCACCGGTTCCCTGTCGCCGTCGGAGAAGTTGCCGCTGACGAAGCCCTGTGTCTTGATGACGATGTTTTCCACCAGCTCATGGTCTTTGGCGGGTGTCATGGTTGTGGCCAGGGCATCGGCTTCGGCCAGCACGTCGCGCCCTGCGCCATAGCCTTCGTGGAAGCGGAAGTCGGCCCACTGCTGGCGTGCGCCGGGGCGCTTCAGTATGTAGATGTCGAAATAGGCAAACTCCGAGTAGCTGAAAAACAGGTTAGAGGCACCATTAGGGTTGGGGTGCAGCAGGTCTGTGCGGGCCCAGTCGAGCACGGGCATGAAGTTGTAGCAGACGGTGTGTATGCCTTCTGCCGACAGGTTGCGCAGGCTCTGTTTGTACACCTCTATCTGTTCGTCGCGGTCCGGGCCGCCATACTTGATGGTCTCCACCACGGGCAGCGACTCCACCACGCTCCATCGCATGCCGTAGCTCTCAATGTAGTGGCGCAGGTTGCGTATCTGTTCGCGGGTCCACACCTGACCAAGGGGCACGTCGTGAAGGGCCGTTACGATGCCCTCCACACCTATCTGTCTGAGCATGGCAAGGGTTATCTTGTCCTTCTTGCCAAACCATCTCCATGTTCTTTCCATCAGTGTTCTGTTTATGTTTTGTTGGTTGTCAAATGCTTTCCAGCATCCGCTTTATGACTACCTGTGCTGAAATCTCGCGGTTGGCCGCCTCGGGAATGACCAGCGAGCGTGGCCCTTCGATGACGTCGTCGGTCACGATCAGCCCGCGTCGCACAGGCAGGCAGTGCATGAAGAAGGCGTTGTCTGTCCACGACATGTGCTGTTCATCTACCGTCCACGACGCGTCGCGGCTTGTTATCTTTCCATAGTCGGCCGGCGATGTCACGCCCGGGTTGCTCCAGTTCTTGGCATAGATGAAGTGGGCCCCGTCAAAGGCTTTGCGCTGGTCGTACTCTATCGTGGCTCCGCTGCAGAAGCGCTGGTCCAGCTCGTAGCCCTCGGGGTGTGTTATCACAAGGTCAACGTCGGGTGCAGCCAGCATCCACTGTGCGAAGCTGTTTGGCACGGCCTGCGGCAGGGCGCGGCAGTGTGGCGCCCATGTCAGCACCACCTTAGGTCGCTCCACGGGTTTGTGCTCCTCGATAGTGATGAGGTCGGCAAAGGCTTGCAGCGGGTGGACGGTGGCTGTCTCCATAGCAAAGACGGGGCGGCCGCTGTAGCGCACAAACTGCCGGACGACGGTCTCGGCGTAGTCGCGGTCGCGGTCTGTCAGGCCGGCAAACGAGCGCACGCCTATCAGGTCGCAGTAGCAGCCCATCACGGGGATGGCCTCCAGCAGGTGTTCGCTCTTGTCGCCGTCCATGACTACACCGCGCTCAGTCTCCAGTTTCCATGCGCCGGCGTTCACGTCGAGCACGATGACGTTCAGCCCCAGGTTCATGGCGGCCTTCTGCGTGCTGAGTCGCGTGCGCAGCGAGTTATTGAAGAAAATCATCAGCAACGTCTTGTTCTTGCCAAGATGCTGGTGGCCGAAACGGTTGCGCTTCAGCTCTTGTGCTTCGTCCAGTGCCTGGCGCAGGTCGCCCAGGTCTTCCACGTTGAAAAATGTCTTCATGCTATGATATGGTTTTCGGGTATCTGGTTTCGTGTTTTGGCTCTCAGCTCTCACACCTCTCTCATCTCTCTCAGTTTTTTTTCACTCTCTCGTCTGCCCGTTGCCTTCGATTAGCCATTTGTATGTGCATATCTCCCTGAGTCCCATCGGGCCGCGTGCGCCCAGCTTCTGTGTAGAGATGCCTATCTCGGCCCCCAGTCCAAACTGTGCTCCGTCGGTGAACGATGTCGGGGCGTTCCAATAGACGCAGGCTGCATCCACCTGGCTTTGAAACTGGTGTGCGGCTTCAGCGTCGCCGGTCACGATGGCCTCGCTGTGGCCGGAGCCGTAGCGCGCTATGTGGTCCAGAGCCTGCTGAAGACCATCTACGGTGCGTATGGCCATCTTGTAGTCCATGAACTCCGTGCCGAAACTCTCCGTGGTGGCATGTTGCAGCAGTGCCGACGGATAGCTGCCGCAGAGCGATGTGTATGCCTGCTCGTCGGCATAGATGGTGACGTCTTTCGAGGCCAGGGGGCCACATATAATATTAAGCTGTGGCAGAAGAGCCTTGTGCACGATGAGGCAGTCGAGCGCGTTGCACACGCTGACGCGTCGTGTCTTGGCGTTCAGCACGATGCGTGCGGCCATGCCGATGTCGGCCGCACGGTCAACGTATGTGTTGACCACGCCGGCGCCGGTCTCTATCACGGGCACCTTGGCCGTCTGCCGCACGAAGTCGATCAGGCTGCGCGAGCCGCGCGGAATGACCAGGTCCACCTGTCCCACGGCAGCGAGCAGCTGGGCCGTGGCCTCGTGGGTGGCGGGCAGCAGCTGCACGGCGTCGGGGCAGATGGCGTGGCGCTGCAACACGCCGCGTATCAGCTCCACGCCGGCCCTGTTGCTCAGGTCGGCATCCCTGCCGCCTTTCAGCAGACAGGCGTTGCCGCTCTTGAAGCAGAGCGAGAACACGTCGTAGGTCACGTTGGGCCGTGCCTCATACACAATGCCGATGACCCCGAAAGGCACCGATCGCTTCGTCAGCCTCATACCGTTGGGCAGGGTGCGCTCTTCCAGGGTCTGCATCAGTGGCGACGGCAGCATGGCCACATGCCTCATGTCTGAGGCAATGCTTGCGAGGCGTGCCGCTGTCAGCTGCAGCCGGTCGTAGAGTGGGTTGTCGCTCGCCATGCGGTCCAGGTCATGCCTGTTGGCCTCAAGCAGCTCGGCGTGTCTGCTGTCTATCTCGTCGGCCACGTCAAGCAGAACGCGCCGACGCTCGTCGTCGCTCAGCAGGGCAATGGACCGCGCCGCCGCACGCGCACGTCCGAACATGTCCATGACGTTTGAGCCGGCGTTTGGCTCTGTGTGGTTGGCTGGTGCTGCAGGGCATTGCATAGTGGCTGTCGTCATCTTCTGTTGCTTATTAAGTTCTTGAAAAACATGCCGCAAAGGTACATTAAAGCCGGCATACGGCAAAGGAAATGCTGCATTTTTTATTATTTTATGGAAAAAGTTTTTACTGTTCTTTTGTGTAGTCCGGCATTTTTGTGTAAGTTTGCAGCCGAAATAAAAAACGTATGCCAGAAACAAAACATAATTGCATCTGATGAAAAAACTGCTATCGCTGCTGGCTTTGCTGCCAGTGGCAGCTCTTGGACAGACTTTCGACTTCGACATGACTCATGCTCAGCCTGTGTATGACGCTGGTGTGGGCTATGGCTATGACATCCTTGGCGCACCTGCGGCCAAGACAGTGGCTCCGTTCTATTTCTCGGTCAAGGTGCCCGACGGCAACTACAAGGTGCGCGTGGTGTTGGGGTCGAAAAAGAGAAACGCCGAGACCACGGTGCGCGCCGAGAGCCGGCGTCTGATGGTGCACAACTGTGAGACGCTGCGGGGCAAGACAGCCACCTACGAGTTTGTTGTGAACAAGCGCTCGCCATATATCAACGAGAAAGACCGTGTGCGCATCAAGGACCGCGAGAAAGACTATCTGACATGGGACGAGAAGCTGACGCTGGAGTTCAGCGGCGACGCCCCGGCCGTGCAGAGCATCCATATAGAGCGTGACGACACATGTCCCACCATCTACCTGTGTGGCAATTCTACCGTTGTGGACCAGAACTATGAACCGTGGGCCTCGTGGGGACAGATGTTCACCCGGTGGTGGAACGAGAACGTCAGCGTGGCCAACTATGCCGAGAGCGGGCTGACGGCCCGCACTTTCCTGGCGCAGGGACGGCTCGACAAGATACTGACCACGCTCAAGCAGGGCGACCTCGTCATCTGCGAGTTTGGCCACAACGACGAGAAGGAACATCGCCCCGGCGACGGCGCATGGTATCATTACACCTATCTGCTGAAGACCTTTATAGACAATGTTCGCGCGAAGCAGGCCGACATCGTCTTCTGCACACCCACGCAGCGCCGCTTCTTCGACGACGACCGCAAGACCATCAAGAACACCCACGGCGACTTCCCCGCAGCGATGAAGAGAGTGGCCGAGCGCGAGGGCGTGCCCGTGATAGACCTTAACCAGATGACCAAGGTCTTCTTCGAGACGCTGGGCTACGACGGCAGCAAACGCGCGCTGGTACACTACGCCGCCGGCACATGGCCAGGGCAAGAGACGGCGTTGAGCGACAACACTCATTTCAATCCCTACGGTGCATACGAGGTGGCTAAGATGGTGGTCATGGGCATGAAGGAGCTACGACTGCCCATCACGCAGAACCTGCGAGCCGATTTCACCGTCTTTTCGCCCGCCGTGCCCGACGCGTACGAAACCTTCAAGTGGGTGCCGGCCCAGCGCTTCGAGATAAAGAAGCCCGACGGAAACTGAGAGCTGAGATTTGAGAATAGAGAATGACATCGATGAATAAAGACTGGGACATCGTCATCACCAACAGGAGTCGCCTGCTGAATATCGACCTTGGCGAGGTGTGGCGCTACCGCGACTTGCTGGCCATGTATGTGAAGCGCGACATCGTCACCTTCTACAAGCAAACCGTCCTCGGCCCGCTGTGGTTTGTGCTGCAACCGCTGATGACCACCGTCATGTTTATGTTTGTCTTTGGCGGCATTGCTGGCATATCGACCGACGGCATACCCCAGGCCGTTTTCTATCTCGGCGGACTGGTCTGCTGGAACTATTTCCAGGACTGCCTCAGCAAGTGCTCTGACACATTCAACGCCAATCAGCAGATTTTCGGCAAGGTATATTTCCCCAGGCTGGTGGTGCCGTTGAGCATTGTCATCAGCAACCTGATAAAGATGGGCATACAGCTGGTGCTGTTCCTTGTTGTCTATTTCTATTATTTTGCCACTGGCGTTGATTTCCACGCCAACGCCGCTCTTTTGCTTCTGCCTCTGCTCGTGGCAATGCTGGGTGGGCTGGGCCTCGGCTTTGGCATGATAATCTCTTCGATGACGACCAAGTATCGCGACCTGCGTTTTCTCATCACGTTCGGCATACAACTGTGGATGTATGCCACCCCCGTGATTTATCCCCTGTCAGTGATGAAACATTCCTACCCGCAGTATGTGTGGCTGCTGGTGGCCAATCCGCTGACGGCCATACTTGAGACCTTCAAGTATGCCTTCACGGGTGTGGGCGAGTTCAGCTGGCTCTATCTGGGCTACAGCCTATGCTTCACGGCTGTGGTCTTGCTGCTGGGCATCGTTATCTTCAACCGTGTGCAACGCAACTTTATGGATGTCATTTAAGTCAGAGACAATGAGCAACACCGTCATCGAGTTTAATCACATAGGGAAGCAATACATTCTCGGCACGATAGGCACCGGCACCCTGAGCCAGGACCTGAACCGCTGGTGGGCGCGTGTGCGTGGCAGGGAAGACCCCTACCTGAAGATAGGCGAGACCAACGACCGCACGCAGCGTGGCGAGAGCCGTTTCGTCTGGGCCTTGCGCGACATCAGCTTCAGCGTGGAGCAGGGCGACGTGGTGGGCATCGTGGGAAAGAACGGTGCAGGTAAGTCAACGTTGTTGAAGATACTGTCGCGTGTTACGTCGCCCACCACGGGCGACATCAGGATTCGCGGGCGCATTGCCTCCTTGCTCGAGGTGGGCACGGGCTTCCACCCAGAGATGACGGGCCGCGAGAACATCTTCATGAACGGCTCCATCATGGGCATGACCAAGGCTGAGATACGCAGCAAGCTGGACGAGATAGTTGAATTTGCAGGCGTGGCCAAATATGTCGATACACCGGTGAAGCGCTACTCGTCGGGCATGATGGTGCGCCTGGGCTTTGCCATCGCCGCCCACCTGGAGCCGGAGATACTGGTTGTGGATGAGGTGCTGGCCGTGGGCGATGCTGAGTTTCAGAAGAAAGCCATCGGCAAGATGCAGGACGTGTCGAAAGGCGAGGGCCGCACTGTGCTCTTCGTCAGCCACAACATGGCGGCCGTGCGCAGCCTCTGCACCCGTGGCGTACTGCTGAAGAACGGCACGGTGGACTATATTGGCACTATACCCGACACGCTCAACCGCTATCTGAAGGCTGACGACGGGCAGCAGGAAGGCAGGATAATAGACAATATAAAATGGAAAAAATCCACCATCAGCATTAGCAGAATATCCATCAATGGCAGTGAGCAGTCCTTCTCGCTGATAAAGAACGGGCAGCAGACGCTTGACATCGTTATCGAAGGCAATAGCACCGAAGACATTACCTACGACATCATGATGGTAATGAAGAGCAAGGAGGGTGTGCCATTGGCCACCTTCGCTCCCGGCCACTATATGGGCGACATACGGCATCTGCCAAAAGGTGAGTTTTCCATTCATCGCAGGGTAAATCTGCCTAAAATACTCACAAAGGGCATTGTCAATGTTGACCTGAGCATACATCACCCGATGGTGGAGTATTATTTCCGGGCCCCCAACTGCTGTGTGTTAGAGTGTGAGGGTTTCCAGAGTGGTTTTGGCCGCACCATGAACCAGGACAGTTGCGGCTTCATAGGCCTGGAAGACTGAAGGCCCGAAGCAGTGTAAGGGGGGGGGAAACTATGGTGTTGTTGCTGACGGCTTGTGTCAATCCTGACGGGATGGCTCTCACGGCGCTGGGCGATCCATGCGAGCGCATGGCTCAGTATGCGGCTGCGGTAAAATATTATATGTGTGCTACGAGTTTTCCTATTGTCTTCGTTGACAATTCCGGCTCAGACATAAGCGGGGCGCTGGCCGGCTGCGAAGCGGGGCGCTTGGAGTGTCTGTCGTTTGATGGCAACCGCGACAAACAGCGTGGCAAAGGCTATGGCGAGGCGGAGATTATCCGGTATGCCCTGGACCACTCTGTCACCCTGCGCCGCCTTCCGTCGGCACGCATAGCAAAGATAACCGGACGGTTGCAGATAGTGAACCTGAACACCATCTATCGCGTGCACAAGTGGCTGTTCCCCAGCGAGACGGTGTTTTGTGCCATCAACTCCGACCTGTCTTTCCCTGACAGCCGCTTGATTATAGGAAACAGTCGTTTTTTCAAGACGTTCTTACCTGCGACGGATGCGATAGACGATTCTGCAGGCTACTATTTTGAACATGCCCTGATAGACACGCTGAGGCGCGACAAGAGCATTGCATATTCCCCCTTCTTTGTCATGCCGCGCGTTCAGGGTATGTCTGGCTCCACCGGCCAGGTCTATGATGGCGCAAGGCCCACGGCGGGGTTCATGTTCAGCTATGCCCGGTATGCACTCATGCAGTTGCGACAGTTCAGGAAGCTATATCGTTAAGGCCGCGTAAAGCCCGCCTATACATTTGGCCTGTTGTGTCGTTGCAGCTTGTAACTGGCAGCCGTCCACAGATATTTGGCTGTTAGCCCAGCGATGTAGCAGCGACTCAGTCCGGCTTTGCGCATGACTGCATACTCTGCCCTGAACAGGGCGTTGTCTTTATACAGGTGGCGCGCAAAATTGTAGGCTCGAAAATCGAATTTGGGCAGTTCCAGTGGTATGTGATGGTCACGGAGAAATCTCTTCCAGCCGGCATACACCAGCAGCTCGTCCATGCTGGCCTGATAGCCTTTGACTCGGCTGACCGAGCCTTGTCTGGAAGTGACGCAGTAGAGTTGCCTGTCGTCAACAACAATCGTCCGGGCATAATGGCCCACGAGGTACGAGTAGCCGACGTCGTTTCGTATGACGGTCTCTTCAAATGCTATCTTGTTGTCGGCAATCAGTTTTCGTTTCACCATCTTGCACCAGGGTTCGGTGAACAGGTATCGCAGCGCGAGCTCGCCTTGTCGCTTGTCGTGCTGGTAGAGGCTGATAAAGTCGTGCAGGTGGTCGGTGCGGTCGCTTGGCTCAAGCGTGTCGGTGTCAACACTGTTGGCGTTGAAGTAGATAATGTCAGCGTCGCTGTCCAGACAGTCAGTGAGAAAATCGTTGAAGCCGTGATTAAAGAAATCGTCGGCATCGGCAAAGAGCACCCATCGCCCCTTGGCCCTTGTCAGGGCGCAGTTGCGTGCATGTCCTGCGCCGCGACTCTCTTCGTTCCGTATCAGCTTCAGGTCCGTCCTGTCGCTGCACGGGAAATGAGCGAAATCGACCGTGGCCGGCGAGCTGCCATCGTCCACGACGATTATCTCCAGGTCGTCGCGTTCGGGTATTGACCTGACGAGTCGTTCCAACATTTGCGGAATGTTCTTGTGGGGTATGATGACTGTGAAGTTTATCATTGTATGTATATTGGCACCGTCCGTGAATATGCGGTCTTTACTCAGTCCTTTGCAAGTGGTTTTATCTGAACAGCTCCTCTGCCGTCACGGTTGACTGCACAATGTCAGAGTAAGCATTGCGTTCTATGGGGCTGGCCGTGACAAAGGTCAGATGATATTTTTTTTCCGGATGTGCTTGCTCTATCTGGGCGATGTGTCTCATTAGTTTGTCAGCGTATGCCTTTGTGATGACGTAGGCAGATTTTGAATACTTCATCTCACAGACATTCACCACATCGTCGGCTCTGTCGATAAGCAAGTCGATCTGCATGCCTTCCGTATCTTTGTTGCCCCCGACAATCAGCGCTGATTCATGCGAAGCAACGCCCGCAATCTGCAACGCCATCTTTATCTGCTGGATATGCTGCAGGCAAACCTCCTCAAATGCTATGCCTCGCCACGCTGACAGCTCCGGCTCCCGCAAATGGTGCAGCCAGTAGTCTTGCTCAGTAATAATCATGTTCTCCTTAAAATGCAGCCAGAACCAGCAGAAACAATCCGATAGTTTGTAGTATTCGTCGTTGCCGGCATTGCCCCATGGAACATACTTGGTTACAAAGTCGCTGGCGATGAGAGCTTTCAGGAGTTTGGAGAAATCGCCATTCGGATTGATATGCGTCTCACGGGCTATAGTCTCACGCTTGAATCCAGCATGACGCTTTCCCAGGCAGCGAATGATCTTCATGCAGTCGTCCGCATTGTCGAAGATGGAATTGAACAAACGTTCGAATTCGTCGCCGAGTTTAGCCTTCCTGTTGAAGAACAGCGTGTCAATATTCTGTGCTAAGCTAAGGGCAGGATTAAAACAGTCAAGATAGAATGGTATGCCTCCCAGAATCATATACGCCTGAATGACGTTGTAGCGAGACATAACTATATTCCTGCTCTTGAAGAACTGTTCGGTCTCAAGCAGCGTGAATGGCGAGAGTCTCATCTCGCACGTCAGCCGTCCATAAAGCCCCCCTTTGCTGTTGATGATGTTGTCAAGCATCCAGGACGTGGCCGAGCCGCACACGACGAAACAGATGTTATGGCGGTTGCAGGCCCAGCCGTTCCAGAACGACTCAAGAGCCGTAAGAAAGCCGGAGCGTGGCGTGTCCATCCAGGGCAGTTCGTCGATGAACACTACCTGGCGTGAACCGTTGTCCAGTTGGTCAAGCAACTGTTCTAGCATGAAGAATGCCTCCATCCACGACTTTGGCTGCTCTATGTTTTCCAAACCATGACGGATAAGCGAGAATTGAAAGTTCTGAAGCTGGGCCTTGAGCGAGACCTTCCGCTTGCGGTCGTAGGGTGAGAGCCCGGTGTGGTGGAACACCATGCCATCTCGTAACACCTCGCTGATTAAAAATGTCTTGCCTACACGGCGTCGACCATACACCGCTATGAATTCTGCCCTGCCGCTGCCGTAGCGCCTGGTCAGCTCGGCTATCTCTTGTTTTCTGCCTATGATTGTACGCATCTGTATGCAAAGTTCTAAATTTGCCAGCAAAGTTACTGATACAAATTTGAACTGCCAAACTAAAGAATGTTAAAAACGGTATAAAACTTGCTTTATTCCGCTAAGGCTGCCTGTGTGCACCCATCTTTAGCGGAATAAACGACAAATTATGTTCATTTCTGTCAATTGACAAAACAAATCTTGTCATTGCCTGTATAGCCTCTTTCTCACATCATGTTGCCAGCTGAGAAACCTGGACATGGCTTTGGACAGCAGCCAGCAGCCGTGGGCCGCCAACCATAGCTCTGTGCGCAGCTTAGGGTCTAAGCGGCCGAAGTTGCAAATCAGTCTGTGTGTCTCGGGATAGGTTGCTTTCCATTCTTTGTACAATGCATGGTTCTGAAAACCTGCCACGAGCGGCAGCTTGGCGAAGAACTTGCGAAAGGCCGTCTCCCTTTGATATTGCTGCAGCACACCTTGCCGCTGCAGGTAGTCCTCTGCCATGCCGGCGATGGCGATGTCGGCGCGGATGCCTGTGAGCGACTTTGTAGCGCAGAGCGACGTGGGGCTGTGGCGGTAGTGGTAGAGGGCTTGCGTCGTGCTGGCAAGCCTCTGTGCGTGTGCATACACTTTGACCAGGAAGAGCAGGTCTTCGCCCATGTTCAGTCCGTCGGCGAAGGTGATGTCATTCCGGCTAATCAGCTCGCGCCTGACCAGCGTTGACCACAGCGAGGGGAACAGCCTGCCATCGAGCAGCCGGCGCATGTTCTCGTGCATATCGTTGCAGTATGGCTGATGTCTGACGGTCTTCCGGTCGGCGTACTCGTCGGTGAAGTCGCAGCCCACCACGTCGGCATCTTGTTCCTTTGCCAGCCTGTACATCTGTTCCAGCATGTGTGGTTCGGCCCAGTCGTCGCTGTCGGCATGTGTCACATATTCGCCTTGGGCCAGCTCCAGTCCAACGCTGCGGGCGTGTGCCACGCCACGGTTGTGTTCCAGGTGTATTATCCTGACGCATGGCGGCGGCGTGGCAGCAGTCAGTTCCTTCAGCAACTGCAGCGAGTGGTCGGTAGAGCTGTCGTCGATGAAGATGATTTCCACCCCGTCCATAGTCTGGGCCAGCAGCGAACCCACACATTGTGCGAGATGGCGCTCTGCGTTAAAGACGGGCACTATGACCGATACTCGTGGCTTGTTCATCTTTCGTTGCGTGAAAATTTCAACAGGAACGACGCTACCCTGTACACCAACCTGTCCACGGTGTAGGCCCGCCGCAGTTGCGGCGTGAGGGTCTGCGTCAGGCACTCCGACTGCTTCCAGTGTCGATAGTCAGCCAGTATGCGCGGTGGAAACATGGCTGCCAGCACCTGTTCTTTCTCCTTGCGCACCAGCTCCGGATTAAGCGTGCTTAGACCACTTGTGTCATATTTAGCGACGAGAAGGTCAAGGTAACGCACCGGGCGGTTGTCGATAATAAGTGTCTTTAAGAAGAATTTCCAGTCGGCAACGATTTTCAGGCTCTCATCGTATGGAAAATCTTTTAGCAGCGTAGTGCGTATAAAAGCTGCCTGATGGGGTATGGCACCAGAGAAAAGGTGATAGAATGTCAGTTCCGTTGCGGGCGGAGGCGACATGGTGTGGCCTTGGTCGTCGATGGTCACTTTTCCAATAATCACATCTTCGCTTGTGTGTAGGCTGTCTATGCGTTCCAGCACCCGCGTGTCGTGCATGCAGTCGCCCGAGTTCATGAACAGGCAGTAGTCGCCGTGGGCCCTGGCCACGCCTTTGTTCATGGCGTGGTAGATGCCGCGGTCGGGCTCTGACACCCAGTATGTGATGTGGTCGGCATACCGCTTGATGACCTCCACGCTGCCGTCGGTCGAAGCGCCGTCGATGACGACATACTCGTAGTCGCGGCAGGTCTGGCCCACGACGCTCTCGATGGTGCGGCGCAGCCCGTCGCGGTTGTTGCGGTTGATGGTGATGATGGTGAAACGCATTTATAGAGTTGACAGAAAGGTTTGAAAAGAGAGAATCCTATTTGCATTGGCTTCGTTGAAAAGCAGATGGGCAAAGTCTTTTTTCTTCTGGTTCAAATCTGTTGAAGCCAGTTTTTCTTCTACGGCCTTTTTCAGTTCTTCCATAGAATGGATGCCAGCTCTTCCGCGCAGAAAGTCCATGTTGGGTTTTGTCTTTGACAGCAAGAAGATTGCATCATAGAAGTCGCGACCTTTCTGGCGCGACAGTATGGCAGCGAATTTCATAGCACAGAGAACATCTAATGGTGGAACCAGCAGATTGAAGAAGAATCCCATCTTATTTATGGTCGCTACCTCTGGGCGATAGCAGACGCCCTGGTCTTGTGCTTCCACTTTCAACAGCAGACGTTCTTCACGATGACCGGTCAAGCCAAGCTTGAACAGCATCTGAGGGAAATAAAGATTCCGACGATATGCAGTCAGGTGTGGGTTGGGCTTGTCGCGGGTTTCCACATCGATGTTGTTCATGTGCAGATAGCTGATGATGCCGTCTGTCATGGCCACAAACTTTTCTTCGGTCAGGTTCTTGCAGTCAAAGTCCAGATCTTCTGAAAAGCGGTCAATGCCCTGAATCAGTCTCAAGTTGGTTCCTCCGATGAACGTCAACTGTCTGATGTATGACGTGGTCGACAAATAGTCCAGAATCAACAATTGCAAGTACTCTTTTAGCATATAGCGAGAGAAGCGACTCGACGTGGCGATGGCTGGTGGAAAGAAGCTGCGTATATAGTCTAACTCAATCATATATCATAAACTTTGAGTAAACATTTGACTTTATGTTCCATGACCTTACTCTTCATCTTTGACAAGAAATCCACTAAACGCTCCTTGTTCAATTCGCTTTGCATGAAGTCTTCGTCAAGACGAATTTCCTCCATATCCTGTTCTGTCTTATAATACGGATTGAGATATAGCAGGTCAAGAATGGCCTTTTCCGGAGTTGCGAACATAAGTCTCCGCCCGTTGCGCATTATCTTAATCTCATAACCGAAGAAGAGATTTGTCTTGACATTCTGGTAGTGGAATGTGCCAAAGGAGTTTTTAAACCGCGCGGTCTTTAGTGTGGTGACACTTGTCAGCTGTACCACCTCTTCTGGTATCATGCCATAGAACGACAGGGCACTATGCAGGCTGATATATGAAGGCGAATAGATTCGGTTGGCTACGTAGCGTGAGAAATCAGGCACTCGACGGTATTCTGGGAAAGCGTAATACTGATTTCGCAGCTTGTCAAGCAGCCCCTTCCTGCACCATCTTGTCAAGTTGTTACGGTCGAAGCCTTCCTCCCATAGTAGCACCTGATTGATGTTGAAACACCCCAAGGGATACATCTTGTCTTTGAATGTCAGAAAGTCCATTGTGGTCAGTTTGTTTCTAAAACTCTGCAAATTTGCTGATTTTTGGAAATAAACGAGCGATTTGCAACATTATTTGCCCTGTTCCTGTCTATCGGTGTTGATATGGAAGTGCATGTCGTCGGCCAGCCGTCGCCATGTGGCGTGCAGAGGCGATATATTCAGACCGGGGCGGTAGTCGTCGATGGGCATGACGAGTGGCACATGGCGCACGCGCAGGTGGTGGCGGGCGCAGAAGACGTTGACCAGCCGCTCGCTCATGTAGCCGTAGATGCGGCTCTGCACGGGGTCAGCAGCCGGCGGCACGCGTCGCTGCACCTCAAAGAGCAGGTCGAACAGCCAGCGAGAGTATGCGTCGAAGATGTCCCACCGGCAGACGAACATGTTGTAGCCCACGGACGTGTTGCTGCGGTCCATCGTCTTGACGAAGGCGGGCATGTACTGTGGCGACCGTTCGGCAACGATCTGTCGCAGCGTCTGCCAGTCGGCGGCTATGTGATAGCTGGCATACTGCTGCGTGTTGCTCACGCGCCAGTGGCGTGCCACGGGCAGGATGATGTCGGCCGTGCGCAACCACTGCTCCAGGTCGGGAAAGTGGTATGGCTGACGGAGAAATGCCGCTGTCGGGACGAAACGCTTGTCGGCGGCAAACTGCGGCCACCGGCAGCGGAAGTCGAAGTAGCGACGGTAGTGGTTCAGCCCCACTATGTCCGTGTCTTTCAGATTGCGCCATGCCCAATAGTGGCAGGTCAGCTCGCAGAAGTGCGGGTTCAGCCGCGATATGTTATCGCCGCTGCTGTCGGGCTGATAGCCTGCTATGGGGGCGTGCAGGGCTGCTCCCGCCTGCACGGGCAGGAAATACTCGTGCTGAGGCAGCGCCACCGCTTTGTGGGCACATATCAGTATCGTCGTTTTATGTTTGCTTCCTGCCATGTTGCCTATGTCTTGTCGCTGAACAGCACCCGTTCCACTATGGGTGCCATGTCGTAGTACTTGTATTCGGCCAGCCGGCCGCCGAAGCTGACGACCGGCGCGTTGCCGTCTTGTCTTGCCATGTCGCGGTACTGCTGGTAGAGCCGCTGGTTGCGCTGGTCGTTGACGGGGTAGTAGGGCTCCATGCCCGGCCGCCACTCGGTGCTGTACTCGCGTGAGATGATGGTGTGTGGCAGGCTATAGACATCCTGGCCGAAACGTTCGAAATGCTTGTGCTCGATGATGCGGGTGTATGGCACGTCGAGCGACGTGAAGTTCATCACGGCGTTGCCCTGATAGTTGGCGGTGTCGAGCCGCTCCTCCTCGAAGCAGACGGTGCGATACTCCAGTCGGCCGAAGCGGTAGCCGAAGTACTGGTCTATCTTGCCCGTGAAGAAGATGTTGTCGGCCAGGCTCTCCCAGTGGTCGCGGTCGTCGAAGAAGTCGGCGTCGGTGCGCGTCTCCACGCCTTCGAGCAGGGCCGCTGTCAGCCTGTTGTAGCCGCCGATGGGTATGCCTTGATACAGGTCGTCGAAGTAGTTGTTGTCGTATGTCAGCCGAACGGGCAGCCGCCTGATGATGAAGGCGGGCAGCTCTGAGCACGGCCGGCCCCATTGCTTCTCGGTGTACTCTTTTATCAGCCGCTCGTAGATGTCGCGCCCCACCAGCAGCAGGGCCTGCTCTTCCAGGTTGCGCGCGTGGTAGGTGCCGTCGGCCATAGCCTCGGGATGGGCCTGGGCGAAGCGGGCGAGAGCCTCTGCGCGCTGGCGGCTGATGACCTGCTCGGCCTCGGCAGGTGTCGTCACGCCCCATATCTGGCGGAAGGTGTTCATGTTGAACGGCAGGTTGTACAGCTGTCCGCGGTAGTTGGCTATCGGGCTGTTGGTATATCGGTTGAACGGCGCAAGCTTGTTGACAAACTGCCACACCCGACTGTTGCTTGTGTGGAAGATGTGTGCCCCGTATTTGTGCACCTGAATGTCGTCGCGCTGCTCGCAGTAGAGGTTGCCTCCGGTGTGCTGTCGGCGGTCGATGACCAGGCAGCGCTTGCCCTCGCGCCGCAGCTTGAAGGCCATGCAGGCACCATACAGCCCCGCACCCACAATCAGATAGTCATATTCTTTTTTCATCTCTGTTCTTGTCATTCTTCGTTATACGGCGGCCGCCGCCCGGCCTCCGGCCGCTCGGCTCGTACAAGAAATGCTTCTTTCTTCGTTGACAAACGTCGTACACCGGCTGCAAATTTACGCGTTTTTCATAAAAGAACAAAAAGAATGACCGTTTTTCTCTGTGGCTACGTCACGATTCAGTGTCGCCCTCAGCTTATGCTTCGTCTGTCGCGGACGCGCAGGTCCTACCATTTCAGGGCGAAATAATATGTGTACGTTTTTTTCAGCACGTTATATTTTTTAGTGTGAAATAAATGTTGTATCTTTGCCGCCGGTTATCCAACAATAAAGTAAATGCCAATGCATATATCACGTACACCGTTTGTCCTGCTGACGTGTCTGGCCGCCGTGACAGCCCAGGCGCAGCAGTCGCAAATAGACCCGCGTCTGTATCAGCTCTTCACGCCCGTCACGTTCTATCATTCAGGTGCCGCCCAGCGCTTTGCCATGTCTGACGACACCGATGCCGTGGGGCAGGAGGTGAACCGCACCCTGATGAACATCTATCTCAACCGGCCCGACCTTGTCACAGCCACCGAGACGGAGATAAAGGCAGGCGGCGAGCTGCGCCAAGACATCATCAAGCCCGCCAAGCAGGTGAAGCAGAAGGTGAAGCTGACCGACGAGGCTGTCCCTGCGCCAGAGGCTGACGATGTCTTCGGCGCCCCGCTCAGTCTGGTGGTAGAGAAACCCAATTTCTGGAAATTCAGGGGCGACGGCTACCTGCAGTTTCTGCAGAACTATGTGTCAGACAACTGGTACAAGGGTGGCGAGAGCAACTACTCTACCGTGGCCGCGCTGACGCTCGAGGCCAACTACGACAACCAGCAGCGCCTGAAATGGGAGAACAAGCTGGAGATGAAGCTGGGCTTCCAGACATCGAAGTCGGACAGTGTCCATCGCTTTAAGACCAACAACGACCAGATACGCTATACCGGCAAGCTGGGCCTTAAGGCCTCCACACACTGGTACTACACGCTGCAGCTGCTGGCCGAGACGCAGTTCATGCCCGGCCACAAGAGCAACGACGAGCGAACATACAGCGACTTCCTCTCGCCGCTGAAGATGAACCTCGGTCTGGGTATGGACTACAAGTATGAGTCGAAGAACAAGCGGTTCAACACCGCCGTCAACCTCTCGCCCCTGTCGGTCAGCTACCGCTCGGTCAGACGCGAGAACCTGGCCACAAGCTTCGGTATCGACGAAGGCCACACCCACAAGACCGACCTCGGCTCGCAGATAACGGCCAACGCCACATGGAAGCTGAACGACGTGGTGACATGGAAGTCGCGCTTCTATTTCTTCACCTCGTACAAGAGATGTGAGGCCGAGTGGGAGAACACCTTCGAGCTGAAGGTCAGCCGGTACATCTCGGCCAACATCTTCATCTTCCCGCGGTTCGACGACGCCAACAACCGCGACGACAAGCTGGGCTACTTCCAGTTTAAGGAATACTCGTCGCTGGGCTTCAACTACAGCTTCTGACCGACACGGCCAGCGACGGCAGCACGAACATGTCTCGGGGCATGTCTCGCGACAATGTGACAACAACATTAATTCTATATACTTAGTAAAAACCCAATCATGAAGCAAACCATTCTTGTTACCGGTGGAACCGGTTTCATCGGCTCGCACACCACCGTGGAGCTGCAACAGGCAGGCTACAAAGTAGTCATCGTGGACAACCTCTCAAACTCTAACGCCAACGTCGTTGACGGCATAGAGAAGATAACGGGCATACGCCCGGCTTTCGAGAAGGTCGATTGCTGCGACTTCGACGCTTTGGAAAATGTGTTCCGCAAATATCCTGACATTGAGGGTATTATACACTTTGCTGCTTCCAAGGCCGTGGGCGAGAGCGTGCAGAAGCCTCTGCTCTACTACCGCAACAACCTGACGTCGCTCATCAACCTGCTGGAGCTGATGCCCAAGCACAACGTGAAGGGCATCATCTTCTCGTCCAGCTGCACCGTCTATGGCCAGCCCACGGCAGAGAACCTGCCCGTGACCGAGCAGGCACCGATACAGAAGGCACTGTCGCCCTACGGCAACACCAAGCAGATCAACGAAGAGATAATCCAGGACTTTATCCATAGCGGCGCTCCCATCAAGAGCATCATCCTCCGCTACTTCAATCCCATCGGTGCCCACCCCTCAGCCCTCATCGGCGAACTGCCCAACGGCGTGCCCATGAACCTTATTCCCTTCGTCACGCAGACGGCCATAGGCATACGCGAGCAGCTGAAGATTTTCGGCAACGACTATGACACGCCCGACGGAACCTGCATACGCGACTATATATATGTGGTCGATCTTGCCAAGGCCCACGTCAAGGCTATGGAGCGCGTGCTCGACAAGCCTGAGACCGATGCCGTCGAGGTGTTCAACATCGGCACGGGCAAGGGCCTCTCGACACTCGAGGTGGTCGAGGGCTTCGAGAAAGCCACCGGCGTGAAGCTCAACTGGACATACGCTCCGCGACGCGAGGGCGACATCGAAAAGGTGTGGGGCAACGTCGATAAGGCCAACAAGGTGCTGGGCTGGAAAGCCGACACACCCACCGACGAGGTGCTCAAGAGCGCATGGCGCTGGCAACAGAAGCTGCGCGAGGACGGCATACAGTAAGGGACGGGCAGGCTGAGCTTCGCAGCCTGTGACACAAGCCTCGCTGACAGACAGGCAACACGAGTAAAAAACCAGGCAAAACCTGTATGAACCAAAAACGTCATTGGCTCTATCCGGTTTGCCTGGTTTTCCTGTTTTTGAACATGGCAGGTGCGCGTATCTGCTTCGACCGAAACACAATCACGGCACAACATCATCGCCATTGCGGTACAACGGGATATGTTTTGCGGTACAACGGGATATGTTTTGCGGTACAACGGGGTAGCTATTGCAGTACAAAACAGACCCCGTCAGGGTTTTCGGCTACAGGCGAAAAGCCTTTCGCTTGTAGCCGAAAGGCCTTTCGCCAGTAGCCAAAAAGCCTTTCGCCAGTAAGCAAAAACCTCACAGCTTTTTTTATCTCGTGATTCAACGTGTTTTATCTTGTGTTTCAATACTTGAGTAAGCCAGCAAAAAATAAGACGGAAAATTTGGCCGTTACACTGAATTGTTGTAACTTTGCAGCCCGAAACGAAGCATAAACCATGTCTGTAATCAACGAAATGCAAATAGACCTCAGGTCGCTGGCAGAGGACGTCACCCGGTTCGACTTTCGTCTGCGGGGCGACGAGCTGTGTGAGCTGGCCGATGGCCACGACGTGCATGGAGGCGACTTGGCAGCGCGGCTGACGCTCACCAGGGTAGGTGAGGGCCAGTTTGAGCTGCAGATAGACGTGGACGGGCAGCTTGAGATTCCGTGCGACCGCTGTCTGGAAGACATGCAGCAGCATGTCAGCGCTTCAGAGAGCCTGCATGTCAGGCTCGTGCCCGACACCGTCTGTCAGGACGACCAGGACGAGGACACCATCTGCGTCGGCGAGCGCGAAGCCCTGCTCAACGTGGCGTGGCCCGTCATGGAGGCAGCGCTGCTGGCAGTACCCATACAGCACGTCCATGAGACTGGCCTCTGCGAGCGTGCGATGGTAAAGGCTCTTGAAGAGCACTCGGCCGCCCGAAGCGGCGAGGGGGATACCGGCAAGACTGCAGCCGACGACGAGTGGAAGGAAAAACTCAAACAAATAAAAATCAACTAAACACACATTAATTAATCATGGCACATCCTAAAAGAAGACAATCGAAGACCCGTACAGCAAAACGTCGTACACATGACAAGGCAGTAGCCCCCACGCTGGCCCTCTGCCCCAATTGCGGTGCCTATTACATCTACCACACCGTGTGCCCCAGCTGCGGATACTATCGCGGCAAGGTGGCCATCAAGATGGAGGACGAAGTAGCCGAGTGAGCCAATGGCAAAGATTAATGCCATCATAACTGGCGTGGCCGGCTATGTGCCCGACTATGTGCTGACCAACGAAGAGCTGTCGCACATGGTCGATACCGACGACGAATGGATCATGTCGCGCGTGGGCATCAAGGAGCGTCGCATACTGACCGAAGAGGGCTTGGGCACAAGCTACATGGCCCGCAAGGCTGCTAAGGCGCTGCTGAAGAAGACCGACGTGGACCCGGACACCATCGACGCACTCATCGTCACCACGTCAACGGCTGACTATCCCTTTCCCTCCACGGCCTCAATCGTGCTGGGAAAGCTGGGGCTGAAGAATGCACACGCCTTCGACCTGTGGGCGGCTTGCTGTGGCTTCCTCTATACACTCGACCAGGCTGCCGCCATGATTGAGAGCGGCAGGTATAAGCGTATCATCGTCATAGGGGCTGACAAGATGTCGTCCGTGATTGACTATAGGGACAGGGCCACATGCCCCCTCTTCGGCGACGGAGCCGGAGCCGTGCTCATCGAGGGCACTGAGGAGGAAGGTCTGGGGCTGCGCGACTGCCACCTGCGCACCGACGGAAAGGGACTGCCTTTCCTCCACCTCAAGGCCGGAGGCAGCGTGTCGCCTGCAAGCCACTTTACCGTGGACCACAGGCTGCACTATCTCTATCAGGAGGGACGCACCGTGTTCCGCTATGCTGTGACAAACATGAGCGACGACTGCGCGCTGATAGCCCAGCGCAACGGACTGAACAAGGACAACATACAGTGGGTCGTGCCTCATCAGGCCAATATGCGCATCATCGAGGCTGTGGCCAAGCGGCTCGAGCTGCCTATGGAGCAAGTGATGGTCAACATACAGCACTATGGCAACACCTCGGCCGGCACCATACCGCTGGCCCTGTGGGAGTATGAACCGCGGCTGCGCAAGGGAGACAACATCATCATGACGGCCTTCGGGGCTGGCTTCGTACACGGAGCTAACCTCTACCGCTGGGCATACGACGGAGCAAAATAACACAAACTGCTATCAGGGAGTCTGGGAGCACGAGAGACTGAAGCTTGGACATTGGCACTATATTTGCGGGTCTTAACTTCGGTATCCCTTGGGCTGCCAAACTCCCTTTTAACATTTCAACCATGACAACGACAACCGATTTCAGGCACTTTGCCACCAGCCGCCTCGGCATGAGCGGCCAGACTCTTGACGACGTAATGCGCGCCGAGAACCAGTATCTGAACCCATATATCCTGGAGGAACGACAGCTGAACGTTACTCAGATGGATGTCTTCTCGCGGCTGATGATGGACCGTATCATCTTCCTCGGCACCCAGATAGACGACTACACGGCCAACACGCTGCAGGCGCAGCTGCTCTATCTCGACTCTACCGACCCCGGCAAGGATATCAGCATATATATCAACTCGCCCGGTGGCAGCGTCTCGGCCGGCATGGGTATCTACGACACTATGCAGTTTATCACCAGCGACGTGGCCACCATCTGCACCGGCATGGCCGCCTCGATGGCTGCCGTGTTGCTCGTGGCCGGACAGGAAGGGAAACGCTCGGCCCTGCCACACAGCCGGGTGATGATACACCAGCCGCTCGGAGGTGTGCAGGGACAGGCTTCGGACATGGAGATTGAGGTGCGAGAGATAATGAAGATAAAGAAAGAGCTATACACCATCATAGCCGACCACTCACACCAGCCGTATGACAAGGTCTATGCCGACAGCGACCGCAACTACTGGATGACGGCACAGGAGGCTAAGGAGTATGGCATGATAGATCAAGTGCTGGCCAGGAAACAATGAAGAAGAAAACGTGCAATTTCTGCGGACGCAACGAGTCTGAAGTGCAGCTGCTCATCACCGGAATGAACGGCTACATCTGTAACGACTGCATACAGCAGGCCTACAACATCTTGGTTGAGAACGGCTTCGCCCAGCACGACGGTCCACATGCAAGGCAAGCCGGCGCAGCAGGCAGTAAAACCGGCACCAAGGCTGATGCCGACCGGCTAAAACGTGTGCCAAAGCCCGTGGAGATAAAAGAATATCTCGACCAGTATGTCATAGGTCAAGACGAGGCCAAACGCTATCTCTCTGTGGCTGTATATAATCACTACAAGCGTCTGGCCCAGCCTGCCGATGCCGACGGCGTGGAGATAGAGAAGAGCAACATCATCATGGTGGGCTCGACGGGAACGGGCAAGACGCTGCTGGCACGCACTATCGCCAAGCTGCTGGAGGTGCCGTTCACCATCGTTGATGCAACGGTCTTCACCGAGGCCGGATATGTGGGCGAGGACGTTGAGAGCATACTCTCGCGACTGCTGCAGGTGGCCGATTTCAATGTTGAGGCTGCACAGCGGGGCATTGTCTTCATCGACGAGATTGACAAGATAGCGCGCAAGCAGGACAACCCCAGCATAACGCGCGATGTCTCGGGCGAGGGCGTCCAGCAGGGACTGCTCAAGCTGCTCGAGGGAACCAGCGTCAACGTGCCGCCTAAGGGCGGACGCAAGCACCCCGACCAGGACTATATTCAGGTTGATACGCGCAACATTCTCTTCATCTGTGGCGGAGCCTTCGACGGCGTCGAGACTAAGATAGCACAGCGACTGAACACCCACACCGTGGGCTATCAGTCTGTGCAGAACGTGCGGCGCATTGACAAGGGCGACCTGATGAAATACATACAGCCGCAAGACCTGAAGTCGTTCGGACTCATACCGGAGATAATAGGCCGACTGCCCGTGCTGACATATCTCAACCCGCTGGACCGCGATGCCCTGAAGCGCATACTGACCGAACCAAAGAACAGTATAGTGAGGCAGTATGAAAAGCTGTTCCAGATGGACGGCATGAAGCTTGTTTTCCAGCCCGATGCGCTCGACTTCATCGTTGACAAGGCGGTGGAGTATAAGCTCGGGGCCCGCGGACTGCGCAGCATAGTGGAGGCCATCATCATGGATGCCATGTACAGCGCTCCGAGCGAAAAGCGGAAGGAGTATGTCGTCACGCTGCAGTATGCTCAGGAACAGCTGGCCAAGAGCAATCTCAGCTGACAGCGCTTTCTGCGTTGTAAGAAAAGTGAGTCAGACCTGGTCAGGTTCTCTTTCTCAAAGTAGGGGCAGGCACGGGACCTGCCCCTGCTTTAACTTTGCGGTTTGAAGAGAGAGACGTTACGAACACTCTCTGCCGTCAGCGGCGGCCGCCGCCCATGCCGCCTCCGCCGCCCATGCCGCCCATGCTGCCCGATGTGGTGGTGGCTGTTGTGAAGGTGGTGAGTGTGGTGGTGCCCGTCAGGGCGGGTTCGGCGAGATAGTCCATGAACGTCTCTTCGGCGGTGGCACCCGTTGCCGTGCATAGCGTGTAGGTGGTGCCGCTCTGGAACAGCGGCGACGACAGCTGCAGCGTTGCCCCGCTGTAGGCGCGCGGTGCGCGCAGGGCCATGAGTGCGTTGCCTGTAGCCGTTGTCACGGCCAGGTAGCTGCCGCTGCTCGCGCTCACGCCGCTGATGCTTTGCTTCTGCTGCGAGCCACTGATGCTCTCGCCGCCGCCGCCCAGCCCCACTACGGTGCCTCCGTTCACGCTGAACGTCTTGCCCTCGGCGCAGTCGATGCCCTCCTCGGGGGCCGTTGCTCCTATGCCTATCAGCACACCGCCCGTTACGGTCAGGTTGCCGTTGCTGTCTATGCCGTCGTTGGCCGTGGCCAGCCCATAGACGTAGCCGCCCTTGACGGTCATCGCCCCGGCCGAGTTGATGGCATCGTCGCTGCTGTAGGCCATCACATATCCTCCCTCTACGGTCATGTTGCCTTTCGTCTCTATGGCCTCGTGCGCCTTGGCCCGCGCCATGACGACACCCGCCGTCACGGTCAGTGCGCCGTCGGCCTTGACCGCCTTGGCCGACACGCTGCTGCTTCCGCTGCCGTAGTTGCTGCCCGCTGCCACGGCGGTTATGGTGCCGCCGCTGACCGTCAGCTGCCCGTCCACCTTGACGGCCTTGCCGCCGTTGCCTGTAGCCTTGGTCAGCAGCTGTCCGCCGGTCATGGTCAGACAACTGTCCACCTTTATTGCTGCTGCCCCTTTGTAGTCGCGCTCGTCTGTGTCATACTCTGGCTCGCCCGTGGCAATCAGTGTGGTGCGGCCGCCGCTGATGATGGCTCCCGCCTCGGTGTTGATGCCCTTGGCACCGGCTGCCGACACCTCAACGTTGAGCACGCCGCCGCGAATGACGATGCCGTCGTTGGTCTTCACACCGTGTCCGCTGCTGCTCTTCACATAGACGTTGGTCTGGGGCCGCAGCAGCACATAGTCGTCGCTTGCGATGCCATTCTTCCCCTTGCTGCTGACCGAGAGCGACCCCTTGCCGCTGATGGCCAGCTTACCCTCGCTGAAGAGTGTGCCTTTCTCGTCCTCGTCGTCGAGTGTCTGGTAGCTCTCGCCGTCGGCCAGTATGTTGGCTGTGCCGTCGGCCAGGTGCAGGTAGCAGCGCTTGCCCTGGTTGTTGATGGCGGCGCCGGTGGGGTTGGTTATGTCCACGCCGTTCAGGGTCAGTAGGAACTTCTTGTCAGAGTAGATTTTAAACGCGCCGTCGCTGGTGGTTCCCTTCAGCACATAGGATACCCCCTTGGCCGTAGAGCTTACGGTTACGTGTGCCCCGTTCGTCTGCACCGTCACGCCGTCTGCCGCCCCGTCGATGGTAGCTGTCTGGCCATCGTAGGTCACGCTGATGGTGGCTGTGGGCTCGTATGTCTCCACATAGTCCTCGTAGTAGGTGTCGGTGGCGTCGGGCTCGTCGAGCGTCTCGTCCATGGCGCTGGTGTTGATGGCTACATCCAGTGTGCTGAGGTCGCTGCTCACGTTGCCGTCGGCAGTCCCTTGCCAGCTGCTGCCCGAGCCTGGGCTGCCTGTGTAGCTGAGGTCTTGCATAGGGTCGTCGCCTGTGCAGGCCACGGTCGTCAGGGCCGTTGCCAGCATTGTCAAGTATGCCTTTGTGTGCTTCATAATTGTAAAGTGTTTATATGTGTAATGTTTCTGTTCGACGTGTTTTTGTCTTTGTTTCTATCAGTTTAACGCGGCGGCGGGCTGCTTATTTCATTTCTGGCATAATAATTATCGTTTAATAACACTTGTTTTCTAATTTTTTCCAACTGCTTCAGCCTGCTCGCGCAGTGTAGGCCCTGCCCCCTACATCGAGAGGTCAGCCATGCAGCTCGGAAAATCTTTAACGTTGCTCCGCGTAAAACATATCAATCAGAATGCTTAATCGTTCTAAAGGGGTCTGCGTGTGGACTTTACGCCACACGCAGACCCCTTTATTTTAATCCTTAATCTTTAATCTATAATGTTTAATCTTTAATGTTTAATGTTTAATCTTTAATCTTCAATGTTTAATCTTCAATGTTTAATCTTCAATGTTTAATCTTCAATGTTTAATCTTTAATCTTC
>JAILBT010000056.1 GCA_024680755.1 Prevotella sp.
GTGGCAATGACCACGGCGTTGGCCGAGAAGCGCTCCAGCTTGCCTGTGACGAGGTTCTTGGCGATGATGCCGCGTGCGTGTCCATCGACGATGACCACGTCTTCCATCTCGTAGCGTGTGTAGAGCTTCACCTTGCCGGCCTTGACCTGTGCCGAGAGTGACGAGTAGGCGCCCAGCAGCAGCTGCTGTCCGGTCTGTCCTTTGGCGTAGAAGGTGCGGCTGACCTGTGCACCGCCGAAGGAACGGTTGGCCAGCATGCCGCCATACTCGCGGGCGAAGGGCACGCCCTGTGCCACACACTGGTCTATGATGTTGTTGCTGACCTCGGCCAGACGATAGACGTTGGCCTCGCGTGCGCGGTAGTCGCCACCCTTGACGGTGTCGTAGAAGAGGCGATAGATGGAGTCGCCGTCGTTCTGGTAGCATTTGGCGGCGTTGATACCTCCCTGTGCGGCTATGGAGTGGGCACGGCGGGGCGAGTCCTGTATGCAGAAGTTGAGCACGTTGAAGCCCATCTCGCCGAGCGAGGCAGCGGCCGAAGCGCCGGCCAGACCGGTGCCCACGACGATGACATCGAGCTTCAGCTTGTTCTTAGGGTTCACCAGTCGCTGGTGAGCTTTATATTCCTTCCATTTTTCCTGCACGGGTCCGGCGGGAATCTTTGAATCTAATACTTTTGCCATTTTTTAAGTAGATGAAGTAGTTGGGGGAGTTTGGTAGTTGAGTAGTAGTGTAGCCGGTTCGGGATAGCGAGCCGACGGTGAGAGCTTGTCAGCAGGCGGCTGTGCAGCAGAGGGCCGGTGCGCAGCCGAAGGCGAAGGCCAGCACCACCACGGCGAAGCCCAGCATGAGCAGCGTGACATAGACGAGGCCTATGCACTGCATGCGCTTCTGCCATATCTTGCCGCTGGCACCGAGCGTGTGCATGGCCGACCAGAAGCCGTGTGCGATGTGGAACCAGATGGCGCAGAACCATGCCAGGTAGAGCGCGGCGATGAGCGGACTGGAGAATGTCTCCACTATCCAGCCGAAGCCGTCGGCGGGCGAGTGGGCCAGGCCCTCGAGGTGGAACAGCTCGGCAAACATCATGTTGTACCAGAAGTCCTTCAGGTGCATCAGCAGTCCGAGCAGGATGGCGATGCCCAGCACGAGCATGTTGCCCGATGCCCAGCGCTCGGCCACGTCCATCAGACCGCTTGTGTTGACGGTGGTGGGGGTGGCATAGCGGTTTTCGCCGCGGGCCTTGCGGTTCTGGACAGTCAGGATAAAGGCGAACACGATGTGTGTCACGGCAAGGGCTGCCAGACCGAGCGTAGCCACCACGGCATACCAGTTGGCACCGAGAAACTCGCAGATCATGTTGTAGCCATTGGCCGAGAACAGAGCCACGATGTTCATGCAGCAGTGGAAGGTCAGAAACAGGATGAGGGCGATGCCAGTGACCGACATCACCACCTTCCTGCCTACGGAAGAATTAATTAACCACATAGTTTTTGTTTGAGTTTGTTGTTATTAGTATTTATGATGTGTATGTTTTCGCTGGTTGCCGGCGGCTTGCGGCTGCCTCTCTGTTCATGGCTGCGGGGGCTGTACCGCCATTTAGGTAGCATGTCAGACTAACCCGGCGCAAAGTTACTATAAAATAATGACAACGCGCAAGGAAAAGATGATTTTTTCTTTTCCCGCCTCCTTATTTATAAGGATTTTATGTTTCGTGTTGTGGCGGTGTTTGCCTGGTGTGACTGCCTGTGTGGTGAAAGGAGCTGGCCTTTCATCGGCTATGCCTTTCTGCACCAGAGCAGCAGATGGTTTCGTGGCGGCACTGTTGTGGCAAAGATGTAGAGGTCGCCGCCGTCTTTGGCTGCGAGGCGCTGCCTGAGCTCCTGTGCTGTCAGGGGGAAGTTTCTCACGGCAATGTTGGCGCGCAGGGGCTGCGTGCCCCTGGCGGCTTGCTTCAGCTCGCGCTTGTTCATGCCGGTGACGGTCTCTATGCGGAAGGCGCGTCCGGGCCAGCCGGCCGGCGCGCTTCGGGCTATGAAGAGATGGCTGTTGTGCCCCAGCTGGGCAGCGCCGTAGCGGCGGCTCAGTGCGGCGAAGCCGCCACCCTTCATCACGGCCGCGCCAGGCACCAGCAGCACAGAGCCGGGCTGAAGGTGCTGCGCTGCGTCAAAGACGCTGTCGTCGGAAGGAGAGGGCATGGGGTCTGGGGCTTCTTCGGCGGGTGTGAAGCAGAAGCGTGTGGCATCGTCGGCGCATGTCACGCGCAAGGGCTCTGCCGCATCGGCAGCGGCTGTCATGGCGGCAGGTTCCACGACCAGCAGCAGCTCCTTGCACTCGCCGGCCGTGGCCACGACATGCACCTGGGTGACACGACACGGAGCGGCCGCCTCTATGTCGGCCACGGCTTTGTGCCAGTCGAGCATGGGCGACAGCTTGAGCAACAACAGGCGACACTGCGTCACGAGGTCAGGCAAGAGCTCCGTCACGCTGGGTGTGCAGTCGGTCAGGGCGTATGTGCGGCGGCCGGCATCGTCGCGGCGGGCCGGGTCGATGAAGACGACGAGCCTCTGCCGTCGCTGTTCGTCGTCGGGTTCTATGCGGGCTGCGATGCGGCTGGCCTGTTGCGCCTCGGCACACGCTATCTCGGCGTTGTCCAGACCCAGCAACGGCATATTGTGGCGTGCCAGGCAGCACAGCCGCTCGTTGCGCTCCACATAGACGGCGCGGCCCACCCGCCGCGCCATGAACGAGAAATCGACACCCATGCCGCCTGTCAGATCGACCAGCACGGCACGTTGCCGCTCCTGCCGGCCGAGCAGCCCGGCCAGCAGCTCCGCCTTGTAGCTGGCGGCGGCCTCGCCGCTGGCCTGCTCCATGTTGATGTGTGGCGGATAGAGTATGTCGTCCACGTCGGCCCATGTGGGCAGCTTGCTGCGCGCAGCCTGACGGCCGGCTATCTGCTGCAGTGCGGCCGGCAGGTCAACGTCGGGATCCGTGCACCCCTTGAGTGCCGTCCGGCGCACGTCGTCGTCGGCGTGCTCACGGGCAAAAGCGAGAGTGGCTGCGTTCATTCTCTTCGGCGGTGGCAAAAGGCTCGCCCGTCATTTGCGTCGCAGTTTCTCGCCGAAGCAGAGGTCGCCAGCGTCGCCCAGTCCGGGCACGATATACTTATGCTCGTTCAGACCGTCGTCGATGGCGGCTGCCCACAGCGTGACGGGCATGGGCTGTCCGTCGCTGCCGGTGAGCGTCTGCGCCGTCTGTCTGAGCAGCTCTATCCCCTCCGGCGCAGCCACCACGCAGCAGATGTGTATGGCGCGTGGCGTTCCGTTGCTCAGCAGCGACATCAGCGTGGCATACATCGAGCCACCGACGGCCAGCATGGGATCGACCACGACGAGCACCTTTCCGTCGAGGCTGGGCGAGGCCATGTACTCGCAGCGGACGCTCACGTCGCTGTGCTGCTCGTCGGTATATTCGCGGTAGGCAGTGACGAAGGCGTTGTCTGCGCCGTCGGCCATGTCGAGGAAGCCCTCGTGCATGGGCAGCCCGGCCCTGAGCACGGTGGCCAGCACGAGGCGGTCGGCCGGCACGCTGACGGTGGCCATGCCGAGCGGCGTCTGCACCTGGCGTTCGCGGTAGCTGAGGCGCTTGCTCAGCTCGTAGGCCATCACCTGACCTATACGCCTGATGTTGTTGCGGAAGAGCAACCTGTTGGTCTGATACCGGCTGTCGCGCAGCTCGGCCATATACTGCCCCAGCAGACTGTGCTGCAGGCTGAGATTGATTGTCTCCATGTAATATTAATGTGTGGTTGTGTCTGCGGCCAGCATCCTGTCTATGCGTTCCACCATCTCGGCCGGCACGGCGAGTCGCCGGTCGTCGCTGTGGGCGTTGATGGCGGCCAGGAAGCTCGGCATCTCCTGTCTGTAGATGTGGCACATGCGTGCGTTCAGCTTGTTGACGTCACTGAGGCTGTAGGCGGTGTTGGCCATCCTGTCGCAGAGCTTGACGAAGGGGGCGTATGGTGTCTGGCGTATGCCGGCATAGTATCTCTCTCCGGCCCGCTCGGCGCGTGTGCGTCCCTTGTCGTTGGTCAGCGCATAGACAATCTCGGCTGCCATCAGAGCCTGTTGCCTGTCCATGAAGCGACAGGCCGTACTGATGGTGTCGTTGTATGTCTGGCGGGCGTCTTCTATGCTGTCGTGGAAGTAGCCTCCGAAGACGAGCGGCAGCAGGTCGCGCTCGTCGGCCAGGACGAGATGACCGTAGTCGCGAATGTTCTGAACTACCATGTCGAGGTGGTAGCCGTAGGGGTGGATGCCGCCGTAGGTCTGGTTGACACTCTGGTGCAGGCTGTGGGCGGCCAGCCGGATCTGAGCTATCTCAGGCTCATACCGCTTGAGCAACAAATCAAAGTTCCTACTCATGGGACAGATAGACATTTAGACAGATAGACAATTAGACAGATAGACATTTAGACAAATAGACATTTAGACAGATAGACATTTAGACAGATAGACATTTAGACAGATAGACATTTAGACAAATAGACATTTAGACAGATAGACATTTAGACAAATAGACATATAGACAGAGAAGCAATTAGACAGATAAAGATTTAGAGA
>JAILBT010000061.1 GCA_024680755.1 Prevotella sp.
TATCTTTGCAGCGTCCAAGTGGAGGCTAAGCCTGCCACTATAAATCAGAATAATTGTTTTTAGTATATTTACACAGTTAAATATCAATAGTCAGACAATGAGCACACATGCTATAACACAGCAGATAGCCGAATATTTCAAGACGCAGCCCGTTTTGAAGGCATGGCTCTTCGGTTCCTACGCCCGCGGCGAACAGCGCGAGGACAGCGATGTGGATATTCTGGTGGAGTATGACAAAGAGGCGCGTATCTCGCTCTTGACTATATCGCACATGATGGGCGAGTTAGAAAAAAGCACGGGACGCCGTATTGACTTAGTAGAAGATGGTTGTCTGATGCCCTTCGCCGCAGAGAGTGCAAACCATGACAAATTGCTGATTTATGAGAGAAGAGGTTAGAGACATCGAACGGCTTGGGCACATATTGCAGGCAATGGATGTACTTATCAACTATAAGGAACATCATACGCTTGATGACGCCCAGTCAGACCCTGTTGTATATTTCGGGTTGGTCAAGCATGTTGAAATCATTGGCGAGGCCGTGTACAAGCTGACGTTGTCGTATCGTGCGGAACATACAGAAGTGAATTGGGACGATATAGAGCGAATGCGCCATGTACTGGTGCATGGATACTACAAAATCCGTCCTGTGCAACTTTGGGAAACCATTGTTGTTGATATTCCAGCTCTTCGCCCCGTAATAGCGCAGTTGATCCATGAACTTGAAAGCAACGACTGCACACAGAAACCATGATGCTGAAAATAATCCCCGGATTGCTTCCGCAGTTCGGGGATTATTCGTATCTTTGCCGCCAAACAACGAAACAACCATATTCTACGACATGATGGAACAGACGACACACAAGCTGAACGGCAAGCCACGCAATGTACTGGAAATGCTGCGCGGTAGCAGTATTACCATGCCCGAAGGACCTCGAACCACCATAGTGCCACCGGAAGATAACGGCAACTCCGTGAGAAGGCTGGTGGAATACACCGACTACCCCATAGAGACCACCAGCGGCCGCAGGATGATACGTCGCGTGGAGAAAATACTGATGCCCAACGGACGCTACCGCTACCCCGTCACCTATATCGACATGACACCCGGATTTGTCATAGCACCAGAGGACTGGGACAACGACACCGTTAACAGACCACATATCGTCGTAACATAGCCGCCATCGTTTTTGTCGATTTTAATCTTTTTTACACTTGCCGTTTGGTGGTTTGGCGAGAAATGCTTAACTTTGCGCACTGCTGATTGTGTAAGCTGCCCAAAGGAGGCACACACACACCGAGCAGCGGCCATCCTGTATGCTGCCTTGCCAAGGCAGCCACAGCCCTGAGACAAGCAAACAAAAAAACGAACCACATAAATGCAAGCTAAATGGAACTACACACCCCTGACACCCGACGAGCGACAGACCACTGAGGCCCTGGCCGAGCGCCTCGGCATGAGCCGCACCACTGCCTCGCTGCTGCTGCGCCGGGGCATAAAGAGCGAAGCGGCAGCGCGGCGCTTCCTCAGGCCGCAGCTGACAGAGCTGCACGACCCCTTCCTGATGAACGACATGGACGTGGCCGTAGATAGGCTCAACGTGGCCATGGGGCGCAGAGAGCGTATCATGGTCTATGGCGACTACGATGTCGATGGCTGCACGGCCGTGGCACTGGTCTATCGCTTCCTCAGCCAGATATACAACAACATCGAGTACTACATACCCGACCGATACGTCGATGGCTACGGCGTGTCGCGCCTGGGCATCGACCATGCTGCCGAGGCCGGCGTGGGACTGATTATCGTGCTCGACTGCGGCATAAAGGCCAACGACGAGATAGCCTACGCCAGAGAGCGCGGCATAGACTTCATCGTCTGCGACCACCATGTGCCCGACGAGCAGCTGCCCGATGCCGTGGCCATACTCAACCCCAAGCGCGAGGACAACACCTACCCCTACCGCGAGCTGTGCGGCTGCGGCGTGGGCTTCAAGTTCATGCAGGCCTTCGCCAAGAGCAACGGCATACACTTCAACAGGCTGCTGCCCCTGCTCGACTACTGCGCCGTGAGCATCGCCTCCGACCTGGTGCCCGTCACGGGCGAGAACCGCATACTGGCCTACCACGGGCTGAAGCAGCTCAACACGCAGCCCTCGGTGGGCATCAAGGCCATCATAGAGACATGCGGCCTGGCCGGACGCGAGATAACGATGAGCGACATCGTGTTCAAGATAGCACCGCGCATCAACGCCTCCGGACGCATGCAGAACGGCACCGAGGCCGTCAACCTGATGGTGGAGACCGACGCCGCACGCGCCCTCGTCATGGCCGAACAGATAAACCGATACAACGAGCAGCGCAAGGACGTGGACCGGCAGATGACCGAAGAGGCCAACCAGATAGTGGAGCGGCTGGACAGCCAGGAGCACCTGCCGGCCATCGTGGTCTATGACGAGCACTGGAAGAAGGGCGTGGTGGGCATCGTGGCCTCGCGACTGACAGAGCTCTACTACCGCCCCACGGTGGTGCTCTCGCTCAACGGCGACCTGGCCACAGGGTCGGCGCGCAGCGTGGCCGGCATCGACGTCTATAGCGCCGTGAAGAGCTGCCGCGACCTGCTGGCTAACTTCGGCGGACACACCTACGCCGTCGGACTGTCGATGCCCGTGCAGAACGTGCCGGAGTTCCGCCGGCGCTTCCAGCAGTACATCGCCGGACACATACTGCCACAGCAGACAGAGGCCGTGACGGAGATAGAGGCCGTGCTCGACTTCCGCGACGTCAACAAGCGCCTGATGAACGAGCTGAAGAAGCTGGCACCACACGGCCCGGGCAACCCGAAGCCGCTCTTCGCCACACGCGGCGTCTATGACTTCGGCACAAGCAAGGTGGTGGGCCGCAACCAGGAGCACATCAAGCTGGAGCTGGTCGATTCGCGCTCGAGCAACGTCATCAACGGCATTGCCTTCGGACAGAGCGCAGCAGCCCGATACATCAAGTCGCGCCGCTCGTTCGACATCATCTACACCATCGAGGAGAACATCTACAAGCGCGGCGAGGTGCAGCTGCAGATCGAGGGCATACGCCCCTCAGAGACTGAGGAGTGAAGCCACAACACCCACAACACCCACCCACACCCACAACACCCACAACACCCACGGCACCCACAACACCCACCTACACCCACACCCACCCACACCCCCAAAAACCTTGGACACCACCCTCCTCCTCCATGAGCTAAAGAAGCGCTGGGGCTACGACGGCTTCCGCGGCGTGCAGCAAGACATCATCGAGAGCATCTTGTCCGGCCGCGACACGCTGGGGCTGATGCCCACAGGCGGCGGCAAGAGCCTGACGTTCCAGTTGCCGTCGCTGCTCATGGAGGGCACATGCCTGGTGGTGACGCCGCTGATAGCGCTGATGAAAGACCAGGTGGACCACCTGCGGCAGCGCGGCATACGCGCAGCGGCCCTCTACAGCGGGCAGAGCCGACGCGAGCAGGACCTCGTAACGGGCAACGCACAGCTCGACGCCTACCGGCTGCTCTACGTCTCGCCCGAGCGACTGCAGACACCGGCCTTCCGGCAGAAGCTGCGACACATCAAGCTGAGCTTCATCTGCGTCGATGAGGCCCACTGCATATCGCAGTGGGGCTACGACTTCAGACCATCGTACCTCGAGATAGGACAACTACGGAAGGAACTGCCCGGCGTGCCCGTGCTGGCGCTGACGGCCACGGCCACACCACGCGTGGTGGACGACATACAGCAGCAGCTGCACTTCGGCCAGAAGAACGTGTTCAGCATGAGCTTCGAGCGCAAGAACCTGAGCTATGTGGTGCGACACACGGGCGACAAGCCCGGCGAGCTGCTGCACATTCTGCAGAACGTGGCCGGAGCAGCCATCGTCTATACGCGCAACCGCGAAGGAACGAAAGACATGGCCGCATGGCTGGCAGAGCAAGGCGTGAGCGCCACCTTCTACCACGCCGGACTGGACCACGCCACACGCAACATGCGGCAGCAGGAGTGGCAGCAGGGACGCACACGCGTCATGGTGGCAACAAACGCCTTCGGCATGGGCATCGACAAGGCCGACGTCAGGGTGGTGGTACACATCGACATGCCAAACTCCATCGAGGCTTACTTCCAGGAGGCCGGACGCGCCGGACGCGACGGCCAGCCCGCCTACTGCGTGCTGCTGCACAACGAGCGCGACGAACAGACACTGCTACAGAGTATCGACAACATGTTCCCGCCGAAGGAATACATACGCCAGGTGTACGACCACCTGGCCTGCTTCTTCCAGCTGGGCATCGGACTGGGACAGGGCCACAGCTTCCTGTTCGACGAGGCACGCTTCTGCCGATATTTTCACCACTTCCCACTGCGTCTCGAACCGGCGCTGCACCTGCTGGCACGAGCCGGATATATCGACTACGACGAGAGCGGCGAGGCCTACGCCCGACTGCGCTTCAACGTGGAGCGCGACCGCCTCTACATGCTGCAACGCCAGGAGCCACGCGAAGAGCGCGTCATAGAGGCCATGCTGCGGCTCTACAGCGGACTGTTTGTTGACTACGAGCGCATCGAACTCACGCGCATAGCCGAACGCTGCGCAATGACCCCACCCGAGGTCTATGCCACGCTGAGAGCTCTGACACAACAGGGCGTGGTAAGCTTCATACCCGAACGCCGACTGCCACACATACGCTACACGCAGCGACGCGAACGGTCTGAACACCTGTACATCGGACGCGACGTCTATGACGACCGACGCAGCGACTACGAGGAGCGAGTCAGGCAGATGCTGCGCTATGTCAACACGCCGAACGTGTGCCGCAGCCGACTGCTGCTCGACTACTTCGGAGAGCGTCACACCACCGACTGCGGCTGCTGCGACGTGTGCCGCAGCCGGCGCCGGCAACCACAAGCCGACATCAAGACCGTGAGGCAGGCCGTGACAGACGCTGCCAACAAAGCCGACGCTGGCACGCCAAGCCCCGAAGCACTGCGCAATCTGCCCTACCCCACGCAGCTGATACAACAGGCCGTAAAGGAGCTGGCAGAGGAAGAAGTTCTTAACATGAGTCAACTATTTAAGACAAATTAAGACTAAGTTATTAATTTTATACATCATTTTGGAATAAATGTATAATTTTGCCGCCTGATATGTTACAATGTGACACATCAGGCGGACGTTTATTGAACATTAAACATTAAACATGAAACATGAAACATTAAACATTAAACATTAAACATTAAACATTAAACATGAAACATTAAACATGAAACATGAAACATTAATATTATATATGGCGGAAGTATGGAGAAATCGCGAATTGAACATATTTTAGACAACCACTAAACATAAACAAAATCAAACAAACAAAAAAAACGACAAGAACTATGGGTAAAAGATTGACCATGATTCTGGCCAGCCTGCTGCTCTGCGTAGGCGCAGCCCTGGCCCAGACGAAAGTCACCGGCATAGTCCTCTCGCAGGACGACGGCCAGCCCGTCGTGGGCGTGTCTGTCTTCGTGGTGGGCACCAGCGCGGGCACGGTGACAGGCAGTGACGGACGCTTCGCGCTGACCGTGCCTCAGGGCAAGTCGATGCTGCGCTTCACGTATGTGGGCATGGAGCCCCTGGAGGTGAGCGCCCGCCCTAACATGCGCATCATGCTGCGCAGCGATGCTGCAAACCTGGACGAGATAGTAGTGACGGCTATGGGCATCAGCCGCAAGTCCAAGACGCTGGGCTACTCGGCCACACAGGTAGCCTCGGAACAGCTGACCGAAGGCCATCTGACCGACGTGAGCAACGCCCTGGCAGGCAAGGTGGCCGGCGTGTCGGTCAGCGCCACCAGCGGCGACCCGGGACAGGCCACAGGCATCATCATACGCGGCGTGAGCTCTATCAACGGCAGCAACCAGCCGCTGTTCGTCGTTGACGGAGTGCCCCTCGGCACTCAGAGCGTCAACGCACAGGCCACCAGCGCACAGGGCATGCAGACAGCACTGGCCGGCATATCGAACATCAACAGCAACGACATCGAGTCGATGACCGTGCTCAAGGGCGCAGCCGCAACAGCCATCTACGGCAGCCGCGCCGCAAACGGCGTCATCGTCATCACGACGAAGAGCGGAAAGGCCGGCGACGGACGCAACTTCACCATCGAATACAACGGCGGTGTGCAGTGGAGCCGAGTGGCCACGCTGCCCGAGATGCAGAACAAGTTCGGACAGGGCTGGAACGGAAACCAGACCTTCATCGAGAACGGCTCGTGGGGACCCGAGATGGACGGCACGACACAGGTCTATGGACCCATCTGGAACAACCAGCAGCTCATACACGAGTTCTCGGCTAAGGAAAGCAACATCAGAGACTTCTTCGACACCGGCGTCAGCACCAACCACAACATCTCGATGAGCGGCGTGAGCAACGACAAGAAGATGACCTACTACCTGAGCTACGGCTACGCCCACGACAACGGCATCATACCCGAAGACCAGGACACCTACCGCCGCAGCACCATAGCCTACCGCGGCAGCTACGAGGCAACAGACTGGCTGAAGCTCTCGTCGAACGTCAACTTCGCGACGACAAAGACAAACTCCGTCGGACAGTATCAGGGCACGTCCGTGATAGACGGACTGTATGAGTTCCCGCGCGACCTGTCGCTCGTCGACCGCAAGGGACTGACCAACGCCTTCGACACGCCCGAGGCATGGTACACACCCTACGGCATCACCAACCCCTACTGGGCCATCGCCAACAACTACAACACCACCAACGCCAAGCAGATCAACGGCAAGCTGCAGGCCGACATCAAGCCCATCAACCAGCTCACCCTGACATACCGCTTCGGCTTCGACTACTCTGACTACGACCGCAAGGTGGGAATGCCGCAGATAGCACTCGACGACGCTAACATACAGAACGACTACGGCTACGGCCCGTCAAACATGAACCAGTCGGGATATGTCTATTCAACCTACGGACGCCGCTACGAGCTGAACCACGACTTCATGGCCAACTACAGCGACAAGTTTGTGGGCGGAAAGCTCGACCTGAACGCCACCGTGGGCGTCAACATCAACGAGCGCGGCACAACAGGCATGACGGGACAGACAGACGACCTGACCTTCTACACCGACTTCTGGGACCTGAGCAACGGCGCTACAAAGACCACACTAACCGAGAGCCAGTCGAAACGCCGCCTGGTGGGACTCTTCGCCGACGTGACACTGGGCTGGGACGAGATAGTGTTCCTCGGTCTGACAGCACGACAGGACTGGAGCTCGACACTGCCCCTGAACAAGAACCACTATTTCTACCCGGGCGTGACAGGCAGCTTCGTCTTCTCTAACCTGATAAAGGAGCAGACACGCTCATGGCTCGACTTCGGCAAGCTGCGCGTGGCATACGGACGCACCGGCAACGACGCCGGAGTGTATCTCACATCGGCCACCTTCGCACAGGCATACGCCAACGGCGTCTATGGCTCGTACATAGCACGCTTCCCCATGAGCGGGACCAACGCCTTCATGTCGTCGGCAACCATTGGCTCGGCCGACCTGAAGCCCGAGATGACAACCGAGTTTGAGGCCGGACTGAACATGGCCTTCCTCGGCAACCGCATCAACCTCGACTTCGCCTTCTACAACCGCACCACCGACGACCAGATATTCACGCTGCCCGTCGATCCTTCGACAGGCTTCACCTATCAGGTGACAAACTTCGGCAAGGTGCGCAACCGCGGTATTGAGCTGTTGCTGAACACCACGCCCATACGCACAAAGAACTTCCGCTGGGACCTGGGCTTCAACTTCGCAAAGAACAGCAACAAGGTCATCTCGCTGCCCGAGAGCCTTGAGGGCGGACGCACCGTGATCAACCAGTACTCGACCGGCGGAACCAAGGATGCCGTCTATCTCTATGCCGAGGCCGGACGCCCCATCGGCGAGTTCTACACCTATCAGAACACCTACACGCCCGAGGGACAGATAATCGTGGGCGAGGACGGACAGCCCATACTGACCAACGACCCCGTAGATACCGGCAAGAACATCAACCCCGACTGGACGGGCGGCGTGACAACATCGCTCTCGTGGAAGGGACTGACCCTGAGCGCTGCACTCGACGTGCGCAAGGGCGGATACATGTTCTCGCGCTCGGCCAACCTGATGGAGTTCACCGGCAACGGCTCCATAACGACCTACAACGACCGCCGGCCCTTCGTCATTCCTAACTCGGTCGTGGCAAACGGCGACGGAACCTACCGCGAGAACACCACGCCCATCTACCTGGCCGACGGCAGCTATCAGGCATGGTATGACGACGCCGGCTACGGCGAGGCAAAGGAGGCATACCTGATAGACCGCAGCTTCGTCAAGCTGCGCAACATCACGCTGGCATACCAGCTGCCAAAGCAGTGGGTCAAGGCCATATACCTGAGCGACGTGCAGCTCTCGGTCTATGCCAACAACCTGTTCACATGGACACACAAGACCAACACCTTCATCGACCCCGAGTCGTCAACAGACGGCAACGACCTGGAGGGTATGTTCGGCGAGCTCTATGCCAACCCACACAGCCGCAGCTTCGGCTTCAACGTCAACGTAAAATTCTAACCAAAGGGAGGAAACAGCACAATGAAAAAGACACTTATCCTTTCCACCATAGTCATGGGGCTGGCCGCCACCTCGTGCGACAGCTATCTTGACATCAACCAGGACCCTAACTCGCCCGCCGAAGAGAACGTGACCAGCGACATGCTCTTCCCCGCAGCAGAGATGAACCTGGCCACGGCCTACGGCAACACACTGCGCATACAGGGCGGATACCTGGCCCAGCACTACAGCCAGAGCTTCGGCACGTCAAACTATCTGGCCTACTCGCGCTTCAACATGAGCGGCACGTCGAGCTCGAACGCATACAACACGCTGAACGTGCGCGTGATAAAGAACGCCACACTCGTGGCCGAGAAAGCACGCGCCGCCGGCGACTGGGGAACACTGCTGGCAGCCAGCGTCATGCGCGCCTTTGCCTATCAGACACTGGTCGACTGCTATGGCGAGGTGCCATACACCGAAGCCATGAACGCCGCCAACGTGTCGCCTAAGTATGACCAGGGAGCTGATGTCTATGCCGGCATACTGGCCGAGATAGACGAGGCTCTGAGCCACATCACAGGCAACGAGGCCGCACCCACCAACATGCTCTTCCCCGGACAGGGCATATCGGCATGGGTGAAGTTTGCCAACAGCCTCAAGCTGCGCATACTGAGCCGCGAGAGCCGGGCAGCAGACGTGCAGCAGGCGCTGGACGAGCTGGTGGCAGCAGACGACTTCATAACGGCCGACGTGGCCTACCGCAACTGCTGGAAGAACGAGAGCGGACAGATGAACCCGTTCTACGCCGAAGAGTTCTCTACGGCATGGGGCTCGACACAGATAAACGTCATCCTGAATCTGGCCCTCAAGGCCACCATGCAGCGCACCGATGACAACGGCGACGTGACATACGAGGACCCGCGCCTGGCTGCCTGGTTCCTCACCAACACAAGCGGCGAATACACCGGCGGCGTGTCGGGCACAAACTTCTCGACCGCTGCAGACAGCTACCCCATGGCCTACTGGTGCCGCCCCGTGGCATCGTATGACATGCCCGTCTATCTGCTGACCGTGGCCGAGGTAAAATTCTTCCTGGCCGAATACTATGCCAAGAAGAA
>JAILBT010000072.1 GCA_024680755.1 Prevotella sp.
TTACAATTTGTGGTGGTCGCAATTCGCCTGCAAATATAAGCACTAATTTTGAAACGGCAAAGGAAATGCAGTGAAAAAACTTGGCCGCTTGGACCGCTTGGAAGCAGACGGCGGATACAGCGTGCAGACCTTTTGTCCGCCTTTCGTTTCTTGTACGATTACCGATATGTCGGTTTATCCTCACAGTACAAAAAAAACAAAAAAAAAGAAGCAGAAAGTTTGTGGTTATGAAAATTATGCCTACCTTTGCGTGCGCGCTCGCTGGCAAGTGCTCTGCAGTGTTTCTGTGTGCATATCATGCCGCACGCGAGTTGCCGCGTGGCCGTGTGAAACGATTATACCTACCATATAACTTTTTTATCAACAATTAACCAAAACAAAACAACATGAAGAAAAGTTTACTTTTCGCAGCCGCACTGCTGACGTGCGGCATGGCTGGTGCACAGACCGTTTATTTCTCCCAGGATTACGAGGCCGAAGGAGCAACACCAGACTGGACCAGCAGTGTTGGTGGCCGTTTCACTCCCACCATCTTTGAAAAGGAAGGAAACCACTACCTGGGCGTGAACCAGGAGGAACGCAACAACAACGGTTGTGTGCTTACCAGCACTTCTCTCCAAGGTAAAGTGGAAGCAGGAGCAAATTTTACGATGACCTTTGATGTCAAAATTGGTTCTTCAAACAACCAGTCGCCCGTGGAGTTTAGCATCTATGATGCAGAAAATAAGAATAAGATGTTGCATCTCACTGCTACTGGAACCTATGCGACAGACTACACTATCAACGACAATAGCAGCGACAAGGTGACCATCTCTGAGGGAGGCGGAAAGGGAATAGACGACTTGATGTGGAAGAGCGTGACGCTGAGCCGCAAGGAAGGTCTGACCTACCTGACTGTGTCCAACAAGGAGACGGGCACCGTTATCTACGAGCAGAACCTCGTTGCCACCCTCAGTGAGGCTGGCGGCCTTGGCAAGATGGAGTTTATCACAAAGCGTTATAATGCTAATTTTGCCATCGACAACGTAGTGGTGCGCGAGTTGGCCGATGGCGATGTTCCTCAGGCAGCAGCGACAAGCTACACCATCAAGTATCAGGACGAACAGGGCAACAAGCTGAAAGACGACGTTGTGGTCAACACCGTCGTTGGCACAACCATAAGCATAACGGCCGATCAGATAGCTCCGTTCTATACAGGCGAGGGCGACGAGCAGCAGAAATGGCTCTTTAAGAACCAGACTCCGGGCGAGGATATAGTTGCTGCAGAAGAAGCCTCAGACAACGTGTTTGTGCTAACATTCCGCAAGGCAGGTGTCTATAACTACAGTGTGACAGTAGATGCTGGCATGGGTAGCACTATATACACAGACAAGGGCTTTGAGCAGGATGAGGTTTATGCCGCGTATCCCTTGTATGTCAATGTGGGTGGAACCCTCTGGACAAAGGCTGCAACTAACAAGGAGTATAGACAAGTGTTCACTCTCACTCAGGACAACCAGGAGCTGGCCATAACCGGTTATGAGAATACGGAGATTGGCGGTGTGGTTTACTATGCAGAGGCCGAAAACCTGGAGGGACTGACTGCTGCCGTCAACGGCAACACCACGATTCGTAGCTCAAATGCCGGCTCGGCATACAATGCCGGCGAGGAGAATTTCAAGCTGACCACCTTGCCCGCCGGTCAATATAAGATTTACGCTGTAGCATGTGCGGTCAGGGCATATAGTGAAGGCTTCAAGTTCTTAGCTGGAGACAATGACATCTTGAACATTGACACCAGTACGGCAAACAACTGGCTGGCTGCCAACGCCACCTTTACCCTGACTGGCGAAAGCGACATCTTCATGGCTCCTGGTGGCAATACCAATGCCGCTATCGACTTCGTCTATATTCAGGATACCACTGTGACCGGCATCGAGAGCGTCAAGAACGAGACTGCCGGCGCCGCCATCTACAACCTGGCTGGCCAGCGTGTGGTGAAGACTCAGAAGGGGCTGTACATTCAGAATGGCAAGAAGTACATGGTGAAGTAAGCCGCTTTAATACATTATACATTAAACATTATACATTAAGAAGGAAACGGGTGTACCGTCCGCTGTAGGACAGGTGCACCCGTTCTTTTGTAGCCCCGTGGATGAATGTTAATGTATAATCTTTAATGTATAATCTTTAATTCAAGTGTCGCAAACCCCGCATGGCACGCCCCGAAGGGGCAACGAGCAGCCCTGGGCTGGCTTCTTGTTGCCCTTTCAGGGCGTTTATGTGCAATACATACATTGCTTGCGAAACTTGAATCTTTAATGTATAATCTTTAATGTTTAATGTTTAATCTTTAATCTTTAATGTTTAATGTTTAATGCTGAATGTTTAATGTTTAATGTTTAATCTTTAATGTTTAATGTTTAATGTATAATCTTTAATCTTTAATGTTTAATCTTTAATGTTTAATGTGTTTAGTTATGGAGTTTCTCCTGCGAGCTTCCGGCTGGCTCTTAGTGCCATGTTCTGTCGCAGCTGTTCGCGGTAGAGCCATATCTCGCGCGAGTGGTAGTTGCCCTCGATGCCTATCAGCGGCAGCATGTAGTCTGTAGCGGTATATCCGCGGACGATGAGCAGTCCTGTGGCCGTGTCGAGGTGCACGGTCATGGTGTCTGGCTTCTGCGTCTGTGCCGTGTGTCGTGGCGACGGGGTGGTGATGAGTGTGGCGGGTGTCGCGTCTGTGGCCCAGTTGACGGGGTTGATGGCTATGCCGCTGCGCTCCCATCCGGGCATGGCGCAGCTGGTGTCTCTGACGGAGTTGTAGCAGATGGTGACACCGGTGTCGTCGTCACGCTGTGCGGGCAGGATGTGTGGCTCTGCCTTGGGAACGGTTATGCCGATGACGTATGCCGCTATGAGCCGGCTGAAGGTCTCGTCGTCCATCTCCCTGAGCAGCTCGAGTACGATGAAGGCTCCCTGGCTGAAGCCTGCGAGGATGAATGGTCGTCCGCCGTTCAGGTGTTTGATGTAGTGGCTGAAGGCGCGCCCCACGTCGCGTGCGGCCATTGGCAGTCGCTCGGCCATGAGGCTGTCACTTTGGAAGGTCTCGAGCGAGCACTGCCTATAGTATGGCGCGAAGAAATTCAGCTCTCCGGACAGCAACCGGTCGACGCCGTGCATCTCGCGCTGCAGCGGCTGTCTGAGGCTGTCGCTGTAGGTGTCGGCCCAGTGGCAGAGCTGTCCGTCGGGCAGGGTATAGTCTGCGGTCTCGGTAGAGACGATGTAGAACAGGTCTGCGCCTGCCTGCCTGTGGCGGACATACCACTGTGTGCTGTCCGTGTAGTCGGGCTCTGCCGGGACGCCGCTCTGTCTGCCTGTCAGACAAAGCAACGTCACGACGCAGAGCACAATCACGACGATGGCGACTGTTACTTTCTTCATTGCCGGAGTGTGAGCCCCCCACCCCCCTAAAGGGGGAGAAGCTGCGCGCTTAGAAACTCCCCCTTTAGGGGGTGGGGGGCTTGGTTAGTTCATAGCCGGAGAGTGAGCTCCCCCTTTAGGGGGGTGGGGGGCTTGGTTAGTTCATAGCCGGAGAGTGAGCTCCCCCTTTAGGGGGGTGGGGGGCTTGCTTAGGGTCGTTATCTGTGTAGTATGACGGCCTGCTGTGGTCCTACTTCCACCCGACGGTCGGTGAAGGTGAGCAGTCCTTTCTCGTCGATACGCTGTTCGCGGCAGACAACGGTCCACTGGTCGGCTGCTGGCAGTGGCACGCTGACATTCTTCTTGCTGGCGTTGAGTACGACGGTGATGTCGCGCCAGTCGTCGCGGCCGGCGTATCCCTTGAGCGTGAAGGCGACGACGCCCTGCGGCGTGTCGTCGATGAAGCGCAGGTGGCGTCGCACGAGGTCGGCGTTGGCAAGTCGGAAGGCGGGGTGGTGCTGTCGCATGGCGATGAGGCGGCTGTAGTATTCCGTCACCTGGGGGTAGAGCGTCTGTCGCGTCCAGTCGATGCGGTTGATGTCGTCGGGCGACTCGAAGCTGTTGTGTACGCCCTTCTTGTCGCGCAGCAGCTCCTCGCCCGCCAGGAGGAATGGTGTTCCCTGCGAGGTGAAGACAGCTGTCTGTGCGAGCAGGTCGAGTGCTATGAGCTCTTTTCGCTGTGCGTCGCTGAGCTTGTCAAGTGTGGGTTTGCCGTCGGCTTTCAGTCCGCCTTTGGGTGTGAGCGATGGTATGGAGGCCACGAGGCGATCCACAAGGCACATGTCGTCGTGGCACGAGACGTAGGCCATCATCTGCGTGGGCTGGTCGGCCCAGGGCTGGCTGGAGTAGTTGACCTGCTTCATGTCCACCTGCGGGTGGCTGATGCAGCCGGCTATGCCGAAGCGCAGGCTCTGTTCCATGCCCCCCGTGCCAGCGAGGAAGGCGGCCTTGGTGTCGTCGCTGAAGGGTCCGCGCAGTGCGTCGCGCATCTCGTCGCTGAAGGCGGCAATACCGGGCATGAGTGCGGTGCGGGCCTTGGTGGCCAGCTGCTCGGTGGTGGCATATCGCGTGTCGGGGTGGCAGTCGCCGGCGCTCCAGCCTTCGCCGTAGATGACGATGGCGGGGTCTATCTCGTCCAGCATGCTGCGTATCTGGCGCATGGTCTCGATGTCGTGTATTGCCATCAGGTCGAAGCGGAAGCCGTCAATATGGTACTCTGTGACCCAGTAGCGTAGGCTCTCGAGCATAAACTGTCGCATCATGGGCATCTCGGAGGCAGTCTCGTTGCCGCAGCCCGAGCCGTTGCTGTAGGTGCCGTCGGGGTTCTTGCGGAAGAAGTAGTCGGGGTATGTGCGCTGGAAGTTCGACTCGTCGATGTTGAACGTATGGTTATAGACGACGTCGAGTATGACTCTGATGCCGGCTTTGTGTAGTGCCTGTACCATCTGCTTGAACTCGCGTATGCGCCTGCCAGGGTCGCTGGCGTCGGTGCTGTATGAGCCTTCTGGCACGTTGTAGTTCAGCGGGTCGTAGCCCCAGTTGTAGCGTGTGCCGTCGGGCTGTGTCTCGTCGATGGAGGCGTAGTCGAAGCTGGGTAGCAGGTGCACGGCGTTGACGCCGAGGCGCTTGAGGTGTGCTATGGCCCAGGGCTCTGTCAGGGCGAGGAACTTGCCTTTGTGCACAGCCTCGGGTCTGGCCACTGAGAAGTCGCGGTGGTGCAGCTCATAGACCACGAGGTCTGCGGGCGACTTGAGCGCCCCGGCGGGCTTGTCCTGCTGCCAGCCTTGTGGGTCGGTGTCGTGCAGGTCGATGATGGCTGCTCGCCGTCCGCCAACGCCAACGGCCTTGGCAAAGATGCCGGCGCACTCGCCTCGGCCCATGTCGAAGGTGTAGAAGCGTCCCTTCAGGTCGCCCTTGACGGTGGCCTGCCAGCGGTCGGTGCCGGCGGGCTGTAGCTTGACGGTCTTGAATGGCTTGCCCCCCTGCCCCTCCTTGTAGAGGCGCAGCTTGACGCTCCTCGCCGAGCTTGGGGCAAAGAGAGTGAAGGTCGATTGCTGCGGGTCATACTTCAGTTCTTCCATCGTCTGCCATTTGCGGACGCGACACGTCGCGTCCCTACTACAAGCTTCCATCGTCTGGGCCTTTGCAGCACCGGCCATCAGTATCATGGCCAGTGCCGTCAGTAGTGTGTTCTTCATAGTTTTTTAGTTTTTTAGTTTTTTAGTTGTTTAGTTGTTTAGTTGTTTAGTTGTTTAGTTGTTTAGTAATGTTTGAAAAATAAGTTGGTAGAATTTCGTTTTAGAACGCCCCGTAGGGGCAATGAGAAGTCAGCCCTGGGCAGCGCCCTGGGTCAATGGGAAGCGCAACCTACGCCCTGTAAGGGCAAAAGAGTTACAAGCAGGGCGATGCCATGCAATAATTCTTTTGCCCTTACAGGGCGTCGGCGACGTTGCCTGCTTTCCCAGGGTGCTGCCCTGGGCTGACATCTGTTGGTCTTTCAGGCCGTTGTTCTGCATCATAAATTTTACCAACTTATTTTGTTATTGTTGCTTAGTTGTTTAGTTATTTAGTTATTTAGTTATTTAGTTGTTTAGTTGTTTAGTTGTTTAGTGATTGTTCCGTCTTGTCGGCGTATGATGTTTATGCCGCGCCTTGGCTGCTGTCGCTGCCGTCCGTCCAGGCCATACACTTTCTTGGGCTGGCCTTCGCGGCCGTCGCTGATGGTGTGCACGGGTGTGTATTCGTCTGTCACGTCCTTGAAGCCTGTAGTCCAGCTCAGCTCATACTCTATGCCAAGGCTGTTTTTTGTTGTTGCAGGCCAGAGTATGCCGGCCACGCTGTAGTAGTGGCCGGAGACGATCTTGTCGCTGACGATGTCTCCTGCCTCCAGTCCCAGGTGGTTATAGACGGGCAGGTAGATCTTCGAGCCGTCGTCGTTTGTGCTGACGAGACATGTGCGCTTGACGCCTGTGGCTATCTGCACGCCTGTCTGGATTTGGTAGCCCCAGAGTTCGACCAGCTGTGCCAGGTGCTGCTGTGTCAGGTCGGCCATTTGAACGCGTATGGGCTCGGGTGCGGGTCCCTGGCTGAGGCTGACGTTTGTCAGGTCTGTCCTGCCTTCGACGGCTTCGAGCGTGGGCAGTCCGTTGAGTCCTGTTGTCCGCTGACAGAAGATGCTGCCGCTGAGCAGGCAGCCCGGTTCGGTCACTATGCCCGTGCCGCTCATGACGAAGGCCCCTGTGTCGTCGCGCACATAGACGAGGTCGTCATCGGGCATGCATACCAGTACCTGCACGTCGCGTAACATGAGTCGCACGTTGGTGCCATCGGTCAGGTCAAGAAACTCTGCTGCGGATTGCACTATCTGGTCCTGCTCCACAATGACGATGCATGAGGCCGTCAGTCCGTTGTCGGTCTCTGCCGTTATGGTGCACAGTCCGGCGCGCTGGCCGGTGACGCGTCCGTCGTCACCAACGGTTGCCACGTTGGTGTCAGAGCTGCTCCATGTGAGTGTCGATGTGTGGCGTGTGGGCTTGACGGTGGCTTCGAGCTGGTACGTCATGCCGGCGCTGACGGTCACGGTCGGCGGCAGTGTGATGCTGCGTGCCGGCCGCGGCAGTCGGGTGTCGGCAATGATGAAGTTGACGACGAGGCTGTATGTGCTTATATCGACCGTCTCGGAGATGTCTTCCAGCTCGAAGGTACACTCTTTTCCCGTCCACGAGAGCAGGTTGGCCGGCTGTGTGTCGTTGGTCAGCTCCGTCACTCGTCCCGAGCCGGGGAAGGGGTCGCCCGCCGACGACTGTTTGTTGGCACCGGGTGTGGCGCGCACTATCTCCACATAGTTGTGGTTGGGGTTGGCGTTGAGCGTGTTTTGGTAATAGACGTTGTTGCTGGTGCTGTCGATGCGCCAGACGAGCAGCCCGTGTCCGGGCAGGTAGCGTCCCCACTTAGCTGTTTGCTGCCGGTTCTCGAGATAGAATGTCTCTTTGTTCTGTCCCGACGGTATGCGGTATCCGGTGTGTGTGTCGTCGAGGGTGTGTAGCGTCACGGTGTCGCCCTGGCTGACGGTGATGGGCTCGGTAAATCCCATTGCTGTCTTCTCGTAGAGGCTGTAGCCTACGGGCTGTCGTCCGCGGTCGCCGTCGCTGCCTCCGGCCATGATGTCCCACGGTCCCGGGTCGAAGCTCTGTCCGCCGGCTTCGTAGTTGGTGTCGTAGTGGTCCATGATGCCCAGCACATGGGAGAACTCGTGGCAGATGGTGCCTATGCCGTCGATGACGGAGTAGTTCTCGTTGCCGGCCATGTTGCTCCATCCGTACATCTCGGCCGAGCAGGCATAGCGTCCGAAGCGTTTGCCGTCGTGTCGCTGCCTGTAGTAGGCGAGCGACGAGGCGTGTGGCCACAGCAGCGCTTCGTCATTTCCTCCGTAGCTGGCCGAATAGCCTGGCACCATGAAGAAGACCATATCCACCTCGCCGTTGTTGTCGCCGTCGTAGAGCGAGTAGTCCACCGTGGCGTCAGCCCGCTGTAGTGCCTGCAGGAATATCTCGGGTGCTTTCTCGCCGCCGTCGTAGGCCGAATAGTCCACGCTGACGGGTCCCACGATGTCAAACTGCGGTTCGAACAGTCCGCCCGAGTTGTCGCGGAAATAGTCGCGCACGCTGCCGGTATATCTCTGCTGTCGTCTGTTGGTGCCGGTGTAGCCGGTATAGTTCTCGGTGTTGACCATGCCGTCGAGCAGGTCGGGATAGTCGCTGCGGCTGAAACTCAGGTCGTTGTATTCGACGAGCACTATCAGTCCGCGGAAGTTGCTGTAGTCGTAGCTTGGCGCTTTGTGCCCGCCGCTCTGCGTGGTGGCGCGTCGTGCCTGGCTCATGGCTTGTGTCTTGCTGAGAGCAGCGTTGCGGTCTTGCATCTCGCGGTCGTGTCTGAGCTTCATGTCGGGTGTCATGGCTGGCGTGACATATCGCTGCAGGGTGGCTACGAAGGCTGTCTCGGCGTGCCCCCGCTCTTCGGCGTTGTGTGCTGCCTGCTGTGTGGGCACTATCTGCATGGCGGCGTTCAGCCGCGCGTAGGTGTAGTAGCCGCGTTTGTCCTTGGCCAGGGTGTAGCCGTCGGTGGTGCGGTAGAAGTGGTTCCACTCGTCGCCCACGAGCTGCACGGTCAGCTGTGTGCCGTCGGGTTGTGTCACGCTCACGGGGCGCCGGTGGGCGGGTATGGCCATCGTCGCGGCTACAGACAGCAGCGCCACGGCCGTGGTCAGTATGAATCTCTTTCTCATGGTGATGGTATGATGTTAATCCTTAATCGCCGTTGGCGATAATTTATAATTTATAATTTTTAATGTTTAATGTATAATGTTTAATTTTTAATGTTTAATTCAACCGTCATCTCTGCCTTGTTCCCATTCGTGCTTCGACGACGTTGACCACATAGTCGCCCAGCTTTTCACACTCGTTCACGATGTCCATGTAGATGGTTCCGATGGCATAGTTGTACAGGTGGTTGTTGATGTCGTTGATGTTCTGCGACTTCAGCTGGTTGCGGTAGTTGTTTATCTCGTTTTCGATGTTGAATGTCCGGTTCACGTCGAAGGCATCCTTTCGTCCGCCCATCAGCTGGTTCATGTGGGTCAGTGCGGTGTCGGTCAGTGTCATCATCTGGTGCATGTGCTCATACTGTGCTTCGGTGAAGTGTTCCTCCTTTCCCATCACCTTGCGCGAGATGGTGCGTGCCATGTTGTAGTTGGCGTCGCCTATCGACTCCAGTTCGCTCACCTCGCGCAGCATGGCGCGTATCTTGCCCTTGGTGTCGTCAGAGAGGTGTGCGTCGGAGACGCTTTCCAGATAGTTGGCTATCTCAATCTCCATGTTGTCCGAGATGTTCTCATATTTCTCTATGCGCGTGTATAGCTTGTTGAAGGCTGCCTCGTTCTTCTCTGTGAGCAGCTCGCGTACCATGCCGAACATTCGCTGCATGCGCTCTGAGAAGGCCGCTATCTCCTTCTGTGCCTCGAGCACGGAGAGCTCAGGTGTCTTCATGAAGCCGGCAGTGATGAAGTGCAGTCGGAAGTCCTCTTCCTCATCGACGCGCTTGGGCTTGATGATCCAGCAGACGAAACGTTCCATCTGCGGCACGAACCAGATGAGTATGCTGGCGTTGATGACGTTGAAGCACGAGTGGAAGGCAGCCAGCACGAAGTTGAGCTTCTCGTTGCCGTCCATGTGGGCCATATCGACGGCGAAGACGCTTGTGCCTGCCCAATCGACAAACCATATCACGCCGTCGATGAAGGGCCGGAACACCACCAGTATCCACATCACGCCGAAGACGTTGAAGAACATGTGTGCCAGTGCTGCGCGGCGTGCCTGTGTGTTGGCCGACAGCGCCGCCAGGTTCGACGTGACGGTGGTGCCGATGTTCTCGCCCAACACGAGCGCTATGCCCTGATAGATGGGCATGGCTCCCGACGAGCAGAGCAGCATCGTGATAGCCATGACAGCGGCCGACGACTGCACGCAGAACGTCATCACGCCGCCCAGCAGCAGAAACACCAGGGTGGTGATGAACGAGTCGGGGTCGAACGAGGCGAAGAAGTGGACCACGGCCTGGTTGTGCCCCAGGTCCATCTCGGTGCCTGTCAGCTTGAGTGTGGTCAGTCCGAGCAGCAGGAAGCCCAGGCCGAAGAGGAAGTCGCCTATGTAGCGGTGCTTCTTCATATATATCAGTATGATGCCGAGGAAGAAGCCCGGATAGACCAGCACGCTGATGTCGAACGAAGCACCGGCAGCCATTATCCATGCGGTGAAGGTTGTGCCGATGTTTGCGCCCATGATGACGGATATGGCCTGTGCCAGGGTGAGCAGTCCGGCGTTGACAAAGGAGACGGTCATCACCGTCGTGGCTGTTGACGACTGTACCGAGGCTGTCACCACGGCACCTGTCAGCAGGCCCGTCAGCCGGTTGGTGGTCATGGCTCCCAACGCATGGCGCAGCGCGGGGCCGGCCATCTTCTGAAGGGCCTCGCTCATGCTCTTCATACCGAACATCAGCAGGGCCAGGGAGCCGAGAAGCTTAAAGAATACCCAGATAGACATGGTTGTTGATTGTAGATTGATGATTGGGTTTGTTAGCTCTGTTAGGAATTGACACTAAACATAGTTTGCATTTGGGCTTTCGTTCGTGTCATTCTGGTTTCGTTCGTACAATTCGTGTAATTCGTTTTAATTCGTTGTCTCAATAAAATGATTGTTTACTTGATATAGTACCTGTTCCTTAGCCTACTGTTTGTTGACGCTTTTGTTCATGTTCCGCGATTTCGTCGTTGTCGTCATATCGGCGTGGGTGCAGCAGACGGTCGATGGCAGAGAGCATGGCGTATGAGCCTACGCCGATGAGGATGCCGTCGGCGATGCTGTCTGTTGCAGGCATTACCACTATCGTGATGAACGACGGCACGGCCTCTGTCATCTTCGTCATGTCTATAAACCTGACCGAGCTGAACAGGTAGAAGCCCGAAATGATCAGCACCGGTGCCGTTGCTGCATTGGGTATGCAGAGGAACAAAGGTGCGAGGAACAGGCTGGCTGCGAAGCACAGTGCCACGACGAGTGCGGTCATGCCAGTGCGTCCGCCCTGGGCCACTCCTGCCACGCTCTCCACGTATGCCGTGACAGAGCTGGTGCCGAAGCATGCTCCGACAGATGTTGCCACCGCGTCGCCCAGCATTATCTGTGTCTGGTGGGGTATGCGTCCGTCGCGTCTCACCATGCCCGAGTTGGCCAGCACGCCGATGGTGGTGCCCAGGGTGTCAAACACGTCGAAGAAGAGCATTATCAGCACGCAGACGAACATGTCTGGTGTCAGCACGTCGGTCCAGTCGAACTGGCACAGCAGCGGCAGTGGCGATGGGGGCAGCGTCAGCATCTCCGACGCTTCGGGCAGCCTTGTCACGCCCAGCGGCACGCCGGCCAGTGTTGTGCACACTATGCCTATCAGCAGCGAGCCGCGCACACGCAGTATGGCCAGCGCGCTGGTCAGTATCAGCCCGAAGATGAAGAGCTGCATCGCTGGCTCGAGCAACATTCTCATGTGAGCGAACACGTTGTCGTCGCTGATGGGCATACCGGCCCGCAGCAGTCCCATCTTTGATATGTAGATGCCTATGCCCACCGATATGCTGAAGCGCAGCGAGCGCGGCAGTATGTCGAAGATGACATAGCGCATGCCTGACAGACACAGCACGGTAAAGAGCAGCCCCTCTATCAGCACGGCCGTCAGCGCAAACTGCCAGGGGTATCCCAGCGTGAGGCACATTGTGTTGACGAAAAAGAAATTGAGCGTCAGCCCCGGTGCCGAGCCGAAGGGCATCTTGGCATACAGCGCCATGAGCATTGTGCCAACGACGGCAGCCAGCACCGTTGATGTGAAGATGCTGCCCACGGGCATACCCATCTCGGCCAGCGGGGCATAGAGCTCTGGCATCAGGGCCAGAATGTATGCCATGGCGACAAAGGTGGTCAGCCCGGCTATAAGCTCGTCGCGCATGCGGTGGCGCTGGCGGGAGAAACCCACGAGATGTAGCAACTTGTCTTTCACGTGTCCTGCTATAATAATATTAATGTCATGCTCCGACCCGTATGCGCAGGTCAAACTTTGCTCCGCCCTTGTATGCGGTGTCGAGCGTGAGCGAGCCGCCGAGTCGCTCTGCTATCATGCGTGCCACGTTCAGCCCCAGTCCGGCTCCCTGTGTGAAGCTGTCGAGCTTTGAGAAGCGCTCGAAGATCGTCTCGCTCTTGTCGTCGGGTATGCCGGGCCCGGTGTCTTTCACGGTGAAATGGAGCCTTTTTGCCTCTTGGTCGTAGTCGAGGCCGAGGGCGATGGTTCCCTGCCGGGTGAACTTGGCTGCGTTGTCGAGCAGCTTGTCCAGGGCCATGAGCACCAGCCGCGGGTGGGTCTTCACCATCAGCTCGTCGGCCACGTTGCAGTCAACCTGCAACTGCACCGCGGGCTTCAGCCGCTGGCGAATCGTGTCTGCTGCCTGGGCGCATATCACAGAGGGTGGATAGTCTTCGCCCTCGGGCAGCTCCTGCTGGCTCTCCATGTCGCTTATCTCCAGCATGTCGTTCAGTATGTTGGTCAGCAGGTGGGTGTTCTGCTGTATCTGGAGGCTGAAGTCCTGCGACTCCTCGGGCGCCATCTCCATGCCCGGTGTGGCCAGCACCTGAGCGAAGCCGCTGATGGCGTTGAGCGGTGTGCGTATCTCGTGTGTCATGCTCTGCATGAAGGCTGTCTTGGCTTTCGAGGCTGCCTCGGCCTTGTCGCGTTCCAGTTGGAGCTGGTGGTTTTGTGCCACGACCACGTTGCGTTCGCGTTCCAGCTGGCGGTTCTTCACCTCCAGACGGCGCGACCACCGGTTGTTCACGCTGAGGAAGATGAGCAGACTCACCACGACCAGTATGGCAGCAATGGAGCCGCTGACGAAGCGCGCCTGCTGCTTGGTGCGTTCGCCCTGCAGCTTCAGCCTGTTCACCTCAAACAGGGTGTTCATCTCCGACAGCTGTCGCTGCATCTCGGCCGTGTTGTTGTTGCTGGTGCGCTGATAGACGTCTTGCCATAGCTCGGCAGCCTCCTTGTGCTGCCCGGCCATCATCAGCAGCTCGGCGCGCTGCTCCTCGGCCATGTTGCGCGCTATCTCTATCTTGTCCATCTGTGCTATCAGCGCCATCAGCTCGTCGCTGGTCTTGATGGCCTGCTTCAGGTCGTTGCGCTTGATGTGGTAGTCCACGGTGGTGTAGAGCAGGTGGTAGCTCTGCGTCTTGCGTTTCATGGCCGTGGGGCGTGCTATCTGCAGCAGGCGCCAGGCCTCGTCCAGCTTCCCGCCGGCTATCATGGCCTGTGCGCGGAAGGTGAGGCAGGGCGTGGCCTGCGGCGAGGCCGACAGCTCGTCGGCGCTCATGTCGCTGTAGTCGTGTTGCAGCACGCGCCAGTAGTTGTCGGCATAGCCAGCCAGCCGGTCGTAGTCTTTCAGATACGACAGGGCCTCGCATGTGTAGAAATAGACGCTGTGCTTCAGCCTCTGGTCCAGCTGGCGATGCTTGAGACACTGCTCGTATGCCGTCACGCTCTCCTCATAGTTGCCCATGTTGGCATAGACCACCCCGAGACAGAAGTTGCTGTAGGCCATGCCGTAGTCGTCCTGTCGGCTCTGTGCCTCCTTATGCATGCGCTCGGCCTCGCTCAGGGCTGTGGTGTATCGCTGCTCGTAGGCATAGAGGTCGATGGTCATCTTCCAGGTATAGTAGTAGTTGCTCCACTGCTTGTTCTGCTTGAAGAACTCGAGCTGCTCGGGTGCCTCGCTGATGAGCGAGTCTGTCACGAACTTGTTGTAGTAGTAGGCCATCAGCGAGATTCTGGCGTTGCCCTCGGCCTGTGTGTCTTGCTGGTGTATGGCCTCGGCCAGGTAGTTGGCAATGCACTGGCGGTTGTATGCGTCGTTGCCCGAGAACTGGCTTAGATACGACAGCTGCTTAAGGGCCTGCAGCCGCTGTGCCCCGCGCAGTCGTGGCAGTTGCCGCATGATAGAGTCCGACTGTGCGTCGGTGGTGTCGGCCGCTACGGCGCTGCCGGCCATCAATGGCTGCACCGTTGCTGCCATGAGCAGCAACAGCAGCAAGCAGATGTGTTTTGTCTTCATTAGCATCGCTGTGGTGAGTGACGTTGTCGCGTTATTGGCGTTTCCCGCGGCAAAGTTACGAAAAGTCGAGAGAAGAACAAAACAAGCTTGCTTGTTTTTTCTTCCGAGACGGAGTATCTTCGCGCTGAAAGCGCAAAGTTACGAAAAGTCGAGAGAAGAACAAAACAAACTTGCTTGTTTTTTTCTTCCGAGACGGAGGATTCGCTTGCGCTTTGTACTTTTAGGTCAAAGAATTACTCCACGGAGTGGCAAAGTTACGAAAAGCTTGTAACAAACGAGCAATTTTCGAAGATTAACGCAGAATGACCGTGAAATAAAGGCAAGATGGGGAATAGTGGGGAATCTAAGGACGAAGGGAAAAGGCCGCTCGAACTCTGTTCGCTTTGCTTTGCAAAGAACTTGATGCGGAATGGTGCAATAGTTAGGTATCTAAATCGGACTCGGCCCTGCCGCTTGCCAGAGCAAGAACCCGCCTGAGTTATCTCAGACAGTTAGACTTTTCTAATTTCAAGGGCACGAAAAAAGCAGAATGACGCAATTCAAACTGACTGGTTTTCGTCTCAACAATCTGCAATGAATTGCCGAAAAATCCTCTCAGAAAAAGGTATTATATTAGCAGCCTGTAGTTAAAAAGGAATTAGAAATGAGAAGTACATTCAAGATTTTGTAGCCATATTCCTACTCATTCTGAGCAAAAGTAGGCAATTTATCCGAATTTTCCCCAAAAAGGCTTTCACTGCTCGGCCTTTGGACGCTTTTCTAGGAAAAGAAGGCTTGTGGAAGTAACTTTTTTAGTAATTGTGCATCTCATTAGAAAAATATTCGTATCTTTGTGGTCAGAAATTGGCAATACAGGAGATGTCTAAAAACTCACTCGTGCAACTAAAACTATTAGAGTATGAAAGGACTGGTAATTTGGTTTCTGAAGAAAATCTATGGAATAGATGTAGATAACCTTCGAGAATACAACAAAAGACTAA
>JAILBT010000025.1 GCA_024680755.1 Prevotella sp.
ATTATCCGCATGTGTCCGATTGACCGCCTGTGCACGAGCTCTGTTAGCTTGTAAAGGTACAAAGCGCAAGCGAATCCTCCGTCTCGGAAGAAAAAACAAGCGAGCTTGTTTTGTTCTTCTCTCGACTTTTCGTAACTTTGCACTCCGAAAGGAATAAATCGGAATGGGCGATGTTTTTTAATGACAATATTTCTGCCGGGGTGGCACTGATTTTCATTCTCTACGGTGTGAGCGGAGTGGTGTCCCTCGTCGCTGCCATCTATTTGCTGTTTCGCCGTGGCAACGCTTTCGCAGCCGACATCAATCCGCCGTTGCGCTTGCGCCGTTGGGCTGCGTCTTTTTTCATTGCTGCGACGCTGAGCCATGTGTGGTGGCTGCTGTTATATTTTTTTTCAGATGAGTACATTAGCGCGGGATACGTTGCGATAGTGGTGTTCGACGCTGTGACGCTGCTGACCACTATCACCGGTACGCTGCTGGCCATGCTCCAAGACCGCAGGCGGCCCGTCTGGCCCGCACCGGTGGTCATGATACCTTTTGCCCTGCTTGCAGTAGCTTTTGTCATCACGTCCAGCCCAGACATTATGCGCATCGCATTAGCATATTTCCTGGCCGTGTTCGTTGGTCTCACGATATATATGCTTTTTGCCATCAGACAGTATAGCCGGTGGCTCTACGACAACTACGCTGACCTGGAACACAAACGTATATGGCTGAGCCAGTCGCTTATCTTGGTCGTCTTGCTGCTGTTCATCGTCTATGGGCTCGACGACGGCACCCCTGTCATCAGCTACACGCTTGCTGTTTCCGAGCTGCTGCTCTTTGGTGGCCTGCTGTGGCGTATAGAGACGCTGCCGCTGCTGAAGCAACCGTCAGCAGCCGAGCAGCCTGCTACCAGTGTCTCTGGTGTTGACTTTTCCGCCGTAGAGCGGCTCCTGGCCGAACGCTGCGTGGCTACACAGCTCTATCTGCAGCACGACCTGACGCTGGCGCAGCTGGCCAGAGCCCTGAACACCAATCGCACCTATCTCGGACAGTATTTCTCTAACAGCGGTACGAATTATAACACATACATCAACGACCTGCGTATCACATATTTTGTCAACAGCTACCGTGAGGCCGTGAGCAAGTGTCAGCCCGTGACTGCCAAACAGCTGGCCATCGAGAGCGGCTACCACAGCTACAGCACGTTCAGCCTGGCCTTCAAGCAGCGCATGGGATGCAATGTGACGACATGGATGCATGAACAGTGAACAGCTTTCTGCCTTTCAATATTTACAAATTGTCGCAGATTTTACATTATTTTTATTTTGCGTATTACGGGATTTGGCTGTTTGCAGACAAAAAACTAACTTCGCACACGAAAACCTAAATAAAACCATAATGAAGACTTTTAAGTGGACTATGATGCTCAGCCTGGGGCTGGCATCGTGTGGCGTGGACATGCCGCAGCCAAAGGACTCGTCGTTTGAAACGATGACAGTCAAGAAATCGGACATTGAGCTTCCCTATAAGTTCAGTGCCCGCATGAAGGGACAGAACGATGTGACCATCACCCCGCAGGTCAGCGGCCAGCTGATGAAGATCTGCGTGAGCGAGGGCCAGCAGGTGAAGCGCGGCCAGACGCTATTCACCATCGACTCGCGCAACGCGCAACTGGAGCTTGATGCAGCCCAGGCCAACCTGCAGGCAGCGCAGGCCCAGGAGAACTCGGCCAAGCTGGAATACGAGTCGAACAAGAATCTGTTTGAGAAGAAGATTGTCAGCAGCTACATGCTTGCCGCCAGCGAGAACATGTACAAACAGGCACAGGCTGCCGTGGCACAGGCCAAGGCAGCGGTCAACCATGCCAGGGTGAATCTGGGCTTCTGTACCATCACAGCACCCGTGTCGGGCGTGATAGGCGAGATACCCGTGCGCGAGGGCGACCAGGTGTCGCCCCTGAACCAGCTGACCATGCTCAGTGGCAACACGACGATGGAAGCAACATTCTCCGTCACCGAGTCAATAGTAGAGACCATGGTCAAGGAGGGTGTGAAAGCAGCAGACATCGACAAGTATATTTCCAGTCTGCCCGAGGCAACGTTTGTCATGAAGAATGGAACGGAGTATCCTCACAAGGGCCGTGTGGTCAGTCTGACCGGCGTGGTCAATGCCGAGACGGGTTCGCTGACATGCATCGTGACATTCCCCAATCCAGACGGACATCTCTACTCCGGCATACAGGGCAGTGTCGTGATGTCGTTTGCAGAGACGGGCGTGATGGTCGTACCGCAGAGCGCCGTGGTGCGCCTGCAAGACAAATCGATTGTCTATAAGGTGCAGGCCGACAGCACCGCCACTGCCATCGACGTGACCACCACTGACACCGGCAACGGCAAGGACTTCATCGTGACCAGCGGCCTCAGCGAGGGCGACCAGATAGTGACCGTTGGGGCTAATAATGTGTCGGAGGGGCAGAGAGTGCTCTTTTGAGTTGAGAGTTTTATGTAAAAGACGGATGCTTATTTTCCTCAGACTCGTATGCTTCGCAATCACGTCAAAACGACAAAGCTCTGAACTCAAAGTTCTAAATCACTGAAGTATGAAGAACAATATATTTATCAACAAATATGTGATGGCATGTGCCATCTCGATTGTGATAGCTCTGGTGGGCTACATCTCGATGACGACGCTGCCTGTGGAGCAGTATCCCGACATCGCCCCTCCAACGGTGCAGATTAGCACGAGCTATAGCGGTGCCGACGAGAACACGGTGATGAAGTCGGTCATACAGCCTCTCGAGGAGGCTGTCAACGGTGTGACGGACATGACCTACATGACATCGAAGGCATCGTCCGACGGCAGTGTGGAGATTAACGTCTATTTCAAGCAGGGCACCGACCCCGACATGGCGGCCGTGAACGTGCAGAACCGTGTGACGCGCGCGCAGGCGCTGCTGCCGGCCGACGTGACCAAGATAGGCGTGACGGTGGAGAAGCGACAGAACAACATATTGCAAATCTTCGCCGTGAAGAGTGCCGACGGCAAGTACAACGAAGACTTTGTGTCAAACTATGTTGATATCAACGTCAAGCCGCGTCTGATGCGTATCACCGGCGTGGGCAACGTGCAGAGCCTGGGCAATACCTACGCCCTGCGCATCTGGCTTAAGCCCGACGTGATGGCCCAGTATGGGCTGACGCCCAACGATGTCTTTGCTGCCATCGGCGGACAGAGTTTCGTGGCTGCCGTGGGCTCGCTGGGCGAGCAGTCGGGCAATTCCTACCAGTACTCCATGCAGTACAAGGGTACGCTGAAGACCGTCGAGGAGTTTAACGACATAGTGCTGCGCACCAGCGGCGGCGGAATGTTACACCTGAACGACGTGGCTGAGGTGCAAATCGGGGCGATGAGCTACAATTTCACGTCGAACATTCAAGACTGCCCGGGAGCACTCTTCATGGTGTTTGCGGCTCCGGGGGCCAACGCCACCGAGGTGAACGCGCGCATCAACAAGACGTTCGAGGAGATGAAGCAGACCATGCCGGCCGGACTGGAGTTTGTCACCATGATGACCAGCGACGACTTCCTTTTTGCCGCCATACACAATGTGGTGGAGACGCTCGTCATAGCCATCATACTCGTCGTGCTCGTGGTGTTCTTCTTCCTGCAGAACTTCAAGGCCACCATCATCCCATCCATCTCTATCATCGTGTCGCTGCTCGGCACGTTCGCCGTTGTCTCGCTGGCCGGCTTCTCGCTCAACATACTGACGCTCTTCGCCCTGGTGCTGGCCATCGGCACGGTGGTTGACGATGCCATCGTCGTGGTAGAGGCCGTCATGGCTAAGATGGAGGGCGGCATCAGCGACGCACGCCAGGCCACCCGCGAGGCCATGAGCGAGGTGTCGGTGGCTGTCGTCTCGTGCACACTGGTTTTCATGGCCGTGTTCATACCCGTGATGTTCATGCCCGGCACGTCGGGCACCTTCTTCACACAGTTTGGCGTCACCATTGCCTCCAGCGTGGGCCTGTCGTGCATTTCGGCCTTGACCCTTTGCCCTGCCCTGTGCGCCATCATGTTGCGCGTCACCGAGGGAAAGAAATCGGGCAAGAGCCTGACCTACTACACAAAGAAGGCTTACGAGGCCAGCTACAGCGCCATATACAACAAGTACAGCAAGAGCGTGCAGAATTTCATTAAGCGTCCCGTGCTGGCTTGGGGTTCGCTGGCCCTGGCTGCCGTGCTGCTGGTCTTCTTCATGAAGAGCTTGCCGTCAGGCCTCGTGCCTCAGGAAGACCAGGGCGTGTTCCTGGCTGAGCTGCGTGCACCAGAGGGAACCACGCTGCAGCAGACACGTGAGATGGTGAAGCAGGTGGAAGAGAAGGTGAAGAAAATTCCCGAGCTGGAGAGCTTCTCCATAACCTGTGGCTACGGTATGTACTCTGGTGCTGGTTCTAACTACGGCACACTGGTGGTACGCCTGAAGAACTGGGACGAACGCCCTGGCATGAACCATCTGTTGACGCTCGTCATGTATCGTTTCTACTTCGACTGCCAAGACATCAAGAATGTGCAGGTGTTGCCATTCGAGATGCCGCAGATCCCCGGCTATGGCACGAGCAACGACATCACGCTGGTTGTCGAAGACCCCACCGACGGCAACCTGTCGGAGTTTGCAAGGCAGACAGAGCATTTCCTTGCCAAGTTGTCTGAGCGTCCGGAGATAGCCTCGGCCATGTCAACCTATTCGGAGCGCTTCCCGAAATATCAGGTTGATGTCGATGCCGTACAGTGCGACCGTGCCGGTGTGTCGCCGGCCGACGTGCTTAACACGCTCGGAACCTATTGCGGCGGAGCCTATATCGGCAATTTCAACCAGTTTGGCAAGGTCTATCGCATCATGGCTGCAGCGTCGCCTGAGTACCGTCTCGACCCGCAGTCGCTGCAAAACATCTTCATGCAGGTGAGGGGCGGAAGAATGACTCCTATATCAGAGTTTGTCAGTCTGAAGCAGATTGTCGGGCCATCAAACATTGAACACTTTAATCTCTTCCAAAGCATCACCTGCTATGTGACGCCCGGAAGCGGATATACTGAGGGCGATGCCCATAAGGCCATTGCCGAGGTGTTCAAGGAGGAGATGCCAAACACGGCCGCATTTGAGTATAGCGGCATGTCGCGCGAACTGGAGGAGGCTGCCGGCTCAAACGCCACGGCACTCATCTATCTCATCTGCGCCATACTGATTTATCTCATTCTGGCCTCGCTCTACAACTCGTGGTTCACCCCCTGGGCCGTGCTCTTCAGCGTGCCGTTCGGACTGATGGGTGCCTTCGTCTTCGCATACCTTGGATATACGCAGGGCATACCGGGCATGGACAACAATATCTATCTGCAGACGGGTGTCATCATGCTGATAGGTCTGCTGGCCAAGACCGCTATCCTCATCACCGAGTTTGCCACCGAACGCCGCGCACAGGGCATGAGCATACGCGATGCGGCCTTCGAGGCATGCAAGGAGCGTCTGCGCCCCATACTGATGACGGTGGCAACGATGATTATCGGCATGATACCACTCGTGATAACCGGCGGTGCCGGTGCCAACGGCAACCGTGCCCTCGCCCTGGGTGTCATCGGCGGCATGAGCATCGGTACGTTGGCACTGCTCTTTGTCGTGCCAGCCTTCTTCATCGTGTTCCAAAACCTGCACGAGAAATTCCAAGGGGCTGCAAATAGTAAAAGTGAATAGTTCTCTCTGATTACTCTGATTATTCTGATTATTCTGATTACTCTGATTATTCCGATTATTCTGATTATTCAGATTACTCCGATTACTCCGTAAACCCTGACAATGAAAAATCTAAGTAACATCATCATCGTCGCAGCCGTGGGCATGACGCTCACGGGCTGCGGCATATATAGCAAATACGAGCAGAAGACGCAGGCACCGTCTGACGCTTTCGGTGCCACTGTGCTTGACGGGGCCTCCGCAACCAGTGAGACGTCCATTGCGCAGGTGTCATGGCGCGAGTTCTTCACCGACCCACTGCTCCAGCAGCTCATCGAGCAGGTGCTGGCAAACAACACCGACCTCAACTCGGCACGCATTGCCGTCGAGAAGTCGGAGGCCGCCCTGAAAGCCGCCAAGATGGCCTATCTGCCGTCGCTCTATTTCTCTCCGCAGGCTTCTATAGCAAGCTACGATGGCGGGAAAGCCTCGAAGGCCTACGACCTGCCGCTGCAGCTCTCGATGGACATCGACGTGTTCGGTTCCATCACTAACAAAAAGCGTGCTGCCAAGGCTGTTGTCTTGCAGGCACAGATGCAGCAAGAGGCCGTGCGCGCCAACCTTATCTCGCTCACGGCACAGCAGTATTTCCTGCTTCAGGTGCTCGACCGCCAACTGGACATCCTGACCCAGACCGATCGCCTCTGGAATGAGTCGCTCGCTACCGAACAGGCTCTTTGGGAGAATGGCAAGGCGTATAGCACAGCCGTCAACCAGATGGAGGCCTCCTACCTGAACGTCAAGACGCAGATTGTTGACACACGCCGCAATATACGCGCCGTAGAAAATGTCATCTGCAAGCTGCTGGCAGTCAGCCCGCAGCATATCAATCGCCAGAAATGGGGTGGGTCTTACATGTCGCCTGCAGGCGCCCAGAGCAACGGGCAGCAGGCATGCAACGCTATGCCAGATTTCTCCGAACAACAGATGTTCGACACCAAGTATCTGCACCTCGGCGTGCCTGCCATGATGCTTGAGCACCGCCCCGACATACGCATGGCCAACCATGCTATGGAAGAGGCCTTCTACAACACGGCTGCTGCACGATCTGCCTTCTATCCCACCATTACGCTCAGCGGCTCGGCAGGATGGACAAACAATGCCGGAGGCATCATCGACAACCCTGGCAAGCTGCTGCTCTCTGCCATCGCACAGCTCACGCAGCCCATATTTGCCCGTGGGCGGCTGATTGCTAACAAGAAGATAGCCAGCCTCACCGAAGAGGACCTGCAGAAGAAATATGTTCAGACGGTCATCAATGCTGGCAACCAGGTGAACGAGGCTATGGCCGACTGCATGGCAGCACGCGAGAAACAGTCATTCTACAAACGACAGGTGGAGGTGCTCCAGCAGGCATACGCCGGCACCCACGAGCTGATGGACAATGGCAAGGCTACATACATCGAGGTGCTGACGGCACAAGAGGCTTTGCTCAACGCACAGCTCAGCCAGGCCATGAACATGTACAACGCCGCCGAGGCTGTCGTGGCCCTGTATATTGCCCTCGGTGGTGGCGCAGAGTGATGAGAGCTCCCGCCGGCTGACCTTTCTGTACAAGAAAACAAATAACGTTAACAAACATCGAAAAGAAAAACTTATGAACATCAAGCTAACCCATGCCGTCATGGCCATAGCAGCGATGGCAGCACTGAACAGTTGCGAGAGCGACGACCTCGAGAAAGCCTACACCGAGGGTACTTCGCTCGACTCGCCGTTTATCCTCTCCGAGGGCTATCAAGACAGCATCGCCCATCCCTACGACCTGCCTACACCCATCACCGACTGGCTGGGCATGGTTCAGGACGGCACAAAGGTGTGCAAGCTGAGCATACCCGGCACCCACGACACCATGACCGGCATGGGCTTCTATCAGCCCGTGCTGAAATATATCTTCAACGTCACGGCCATCAGCCAGTTGGCCTCGCTCGAAGAGCAGATGGCCTGCGGCATACGCTTCTTCGACCTGCGTCCCGTGGTGAGCATCGACACTTTGGCCACCGTTGCCTCTGAGAAGCAGATACTGCGCCTGGCACACGGTATCAGCGAGATTGACGTGACCTTCGAGCAGGCACTCGACCAGCTGCAGCAGTATCTGAAAGCCCACCCCACGGAGTTCTTCATCGTCAAGATGCAGGCTGACAATGGCCTCGAGAACCAGAGCAACTGGACTGTGCTGCTTAATAAGGTACTGAGCAAGGCTAAGTATGACGGCCTGTTTGTCGGCAACTGGCGACCGGACATCACCGTGGGCGAGATGCGTGGCAAGATACTGCTGATGAGCCGCTTCGACCTGCGGCCGCTGTATGCGGCCTTCCAATATCCCGCCGTCTATTGCGAGTGGTCGGGCGAAGACCCCGACATCGAGGAAACGCTCAACCCCGAGGCTCAGCGCGGCTGCGCCATCTACAGCCTGAACGACACGACGCTGAAAGCCACGTTCTATGTGCAAGACTACTACAAGACCGACTCAGACATCCGCATGAAGAACAAGAAGCAGACCACCATCGACATGATGCATACCGCACGCGTGGCCAATGCCACCGACGACAATATCTGGATCGTGAACCACACGTCGGCCTATACCGAGGTGTCGCCGCGCGGATATATCACCAATGCCGCCATGCTGCACCCGCTGGTCATCGACGACCTGCTGGCTCACGAGGGCACCGTGGGCATCATGCCCATTGACATGTCGTGCCATGACTATGTGCACTGTGTCATCAACGGAGGCACACCCTACACCAGCGACTACCTGTATGGCTTCCACCCGCTGAGCCAGTCGCTCACCAACCTGCTTATCAAGTCGAACAAGTCTTACTTCAAACAATAACCCAAGGCAACAGATATGAAACATAATTTCAAAAGACTAACCATTCTTCTTGCCGTAGTCTTCGCGACAACAGGTGTCAGTGCCCAGCAGAACAGTAAGCTGCGTGCCGAAGACGGGTTGTTTAACCACCTCTCTGTGGGTATCTCTACCGGACTGACCGGTCCGGGCATCGACGTGGCCATGCCGGTGCACAAGTTAGTGACCGTCAGGGCGGGCATCTCCGGATGGAGCTTGGGCGACATCAAGTTCAAGGCTATCAACACCGCCACCGAAATCACGGAGATGCAGATGGTGGAAGACGATGCCGTCAGAATGGCACAGATGGAAGACAAGGTGGAGCTGGCGCTAAAACCAAATTTCTGGAATTTCTACCTGCTGGGCGAGGTGCACCCCTTCACCAATGTGCCGTTCTATTTCTCTGCCGGACTGTTCTTCGGCAGCAAACATTTTATCGATTTCCGCAACACCAACGAAGGAGCTCTCGGCTTCCTCTATGAAGCTAATCAGAAGGTGGAAGACTACAACCGGCTCTTTCTGACCGACTATCCTCCCATCGGACTGAAGTTTGGCGACTATGTGTTCACTGCCGACAAAAACGGCAACATCGATGTGCGCATGAAAACCAATGCCGTTAAACCGTACATCGGCATAGGCTTCGGACAGCAGCTCGCTAAGAAACATCGCCTCAGCCTGGCCGTCGATGCCGGACTGCTGTTCTGGGGAACACCCAAGTTTGTGCTCAACGACGAGACGGAGATAAAATCGTCGGGAAAGAACTCTGGTATAACCGGAGCCCTGTCGTGGCTGAAAGCATGGCCTAACCTTGAGGTGCGTTTAGCCTACAAGATCTTCTGAACGACCGTGTATGCTCTGTTCAAGCTTCGCCTTGCGCTTGGGCTATTTTCCTGCCGCCAAGAGCGAAAGGCGAAGCTTGTTTCAAAAATGCTACTTTTGCACAACGTTTTATAGGCTTCTGCTGCCGCACGGTCACGACGGATGGACGGCTGACTGTTGCCGGCAGAAGTTATGTAACACTGTATATGAAATGTCTCTTTGAATCCAATCTTTTGTTCAAAGTTGTTTGGGTAAATCATCCAGCTATACATATAATTTGCTGCGAAGGTACGACTTTTCGTGTAGAGTTGTCGTCAGTTTTGTCGTAGTTTTACCAAATATAAGGTTAAAATAACTTAACTTTGGAAATAATTACGCATTAAGCATTGTAAATTACGCATTATTTTATACCTTTGCATCCGCTTTCGAGCACTGGAGAGATGGTAGAGTGGTCGATTACAACGGTCTTGAAAACCGTCGTGCTGAGAGGCACCGGGGGTTCGAATCCCTCTCTCTCCGCAA
>JAILBT010000007.1 GCA_024680755.1 Prevotella sp.
TGAGCGGTGCCCTTGCATGGCGTGCCAGCGACGAGCAGTTCATTCAAGACCTGAACATCTTCTCGAACCTGAAGTTCCGACTCTCTTACGGCGAAACGGGTAACCAGGGCATCGGTGCCTACCGCACACTGGCCGTGCTGCAGGCTGCCAACTATCCCTACAACGGAACACTCTCGAGCGGATTCTCTATGATTGACTGGCGAGGCCCGCAAAACCCCGACCTGAAGTGGGAAACCACATCGCAAGTGAATGTAGGCATCGACTTCGGATGGTTCGACAACCGACTGCAGTTCACCGTTGACTATTACTACAAGAAAACACGCGACCTGCTGCAGAACGTAACCATACCGTCAAGCAGCGGTTTCTCACAGCAACTGGTTAACAGCGGCAACGTTACCAACGAAGGTCTGGAGTTCTCGCTCCAGTTCGATGCCTTGCAGAAAACTCCCTTCAAGTGGAACTTCACCGCCAACATCGCTTTCAACCGCAACCGCATTGGCGGACTCGACGGCGACCAATACGCAACGGCACTCTGGTCGAAGGCCGACCAGGTGTTCCTGCAACGTAATGGCTACCCCATAGGAACACTGTTCGGATATGTTGAAGACGGATACTACGACAACATCTCAGAGGTTCGCTCAAACAAAGCATGGGCAGGCCTTTCCGACAGTGAAGCCAAGCGCTATGTGGGCGAAATCAAATATAGAGACCTGAACGGCGACGGAGTGATAACCAGCGACGACCGCGACATCATTGGCAACACCAATCCCAAGTTCACCTACTCCACAACTCACAACTTCAGCTACAAAAACGTCTCGCTGAGCTTCATGCTGCAGGGGTCGTATGGCAACGACATCTTCAACTATAACCTCACCGATGTTACCATGTCGAACATCGGCAACATTCCCATCAGCGCCTACAATTCGCGATGGACACCCGAAACGGCTGCCACGGCCGAATGGCCGAAGGCCACGGCAGGCTACACCCGCACATGGCTGGTGAGCGACCGCTATGTTGAAAACGGCTCTTACCTGAAGATGAAATACATCACACTGTCCTACGACTGGCGCAAACCAATGAAAGGCATCGAGAAAATAGCGTTCTCGTTCACGGCAAGCAACGTGTTCACCATCACCAACTATTCTTGGTTCGACCCCGATGTGAATGCAGGTGGGCTCAATGCTGCTTGCCCGGGAGTAGATAGCTACTCCTACCCCAGCCCACGCTCGTTTGCCTTCGGAGTGAACTTCCTTTTTTAAGCATCCAGCCAAGAGTCTAAACCATTAAAAGATAAAGAATATGAACAGCAAATATATAACAAAACGCAAAGCCTCACCATCCGTGTTTTGCCAATTTGCCTTTGCCCTGATGCTCACACTCGGCCTGAGTGCATGCTCCAGTTGGATTGAAGAGAACCCCGACGGACTCATCACCGACGAGCGTGTGGGCGATTCGGAAGAAGCTGCTGCCAACTGGGTTACAGGCACCTATTCGAAACTCATCTACGACATGTTCTGCTGGGGCTACTTCCCCAGAGTGCTGGAGTTCGATGCCGACTATATCAGTGGTCCCGACTGGCTTTTCGGAACCTTCGGTGCCGGCAACTTCCAGGGTGAGAGCGACGTTACCGACGCACTGTGGAAAGGGTGCTACGGACTCATTGCCCGCGCCAACAATGCCGAACGACACATCAACGCCATGCAGAACCTTTCGACCGAAGCCAAGAACAATGCCATTGGAGAGATGAAGTTCCTGCGCGGCTTTGCCTATTTCCTTTTGGTGAGAGCTTACGGTCCCATTCCCATACAGCCCGAAGAGGAAACCACGGACTACGACCAGCCCCGGCAGTCTATAGACGTTGTCTATGCCTATATCACCAAGAACCTGGAAGAAGCCTCCCAGCTCCTGTACAAGAACACCGACAGGCTTTATCAGGCAGGCCATGCCTCTGCCGGTGCAGCAGCCGGTTTGTTGGCCAAGGTTTATGCCACACAAGCCTCTGCCGCCATGCCAGCCGGAACGGAGATTATCGTACGCACCGGGCCTGCCTACGATGGAACGGGCGATGACCGCGCTTACGCTCCGTTGCGTTCCGTCACCATGCAGAAGAATGTCGTTATCGGCTACGAAGAAATGAATGTCGCAAACCTCTATCAGAAAGCCGCCGACTGGGCCAAGAAGGTTATCGATGGTGAGTATGGCAGCTATGAGTTGCTGACCTACGACCAACTATGGAAGAAGGCCAACTGCAATGCCTCCGAATTCATGTTCTCGCTCTGCACGGTAAGTGGCGATGCCACCTACAAGGTGTCTGTTCACTCGCAATACGAAGGCTATATGACCGAGCAGGGAAGCGACTTCATTCAGGAAGGCGGATGGGTAGGCTGCACGCGCCACTGGTATGACCTCTTCGACTCGCAGGATCTGCGTATTGTGAAAGGTGTTAAGCACCGCTGGCGTGCCAAAACACAGCGCGAAAGCAACAGCGGTTTTTACTACCCTCAGAACAACGAGTACACCATCGCCGCCACGGGCTACGACCTCTCAGGCAACTATGTTGGCGAACCCACGGGCATCTATGCCGACGGCGTTTCGTACTACTATTCACAGGATGCGCAGTGCCTGGCCTTCACCACAAAATATATGGATGTTACCAACAACGCCATCAACAATGCCGATGCCAACTTCCCCTTCCTGCGCTATGCCGACGTGCTTCTCATTTATGCTGAAGCCCAGAACGAACTTGGCAACAGCAGCGAAGCCATCGACTACCTGAACATGGTGCGGGTGCGCTCCAATGCTACGGTAGCATCGGCCACCGGTGCAGCTGCCATTGACAGCAAGGTGAAACTGCGCTCGGCCATTATGGAGGAACGTGCCAAAGAGTTTGCCTGCGAAGCCGACCGCCGTTGGGACCTCATCCGCTGGGGCATATACCTGCAAGCCATGAATGCTATTGGCGGCAGCGATGATGCGGGGGTGCTGAAAACACGCCAAGAGCGCAACCTGCTCTTCCCCATCCCACAGCCGGAACTGAACACCAACAAGGCCATCACCGAAAACAACCCCGGATGGAACTAAACCCTGTGTAAAACTAAAAAAGTAAAAAGGTAAAAAAGTCGAATTATGAATAATAAATATATTCTTTTGTTGTTATGTCTTTCGTCGTTCTTCTCTTTCACAAGTTGCGACGACATCGTGACCTACAACGACGGCTATACCCCTGCCGAACAACAGGACAACAGCGGTGCCCCCGTTATCACGGCCGTTTATGACGTGGCCGACACTGCATTTACCACACCCATCACGCAAGGAACGCTGGGGCAGACAGTGGTGCTGGTGGGAGAGAACCTGAACCAAGTGCAGGCTGTATCGTTCAACACTGTGGCTTGCGACATGAAGAACATCTACACCATGGCAACACAAGCCATCGTGCAGATTCCTTCGAAACTCTCTACCGAGCAGGTGAACAAGATAGAGTACAGCACGCCGCAAGGCACATGCAACTACGACTTCCTCGTTCCCTTCCCCGACCTGATTATCAGCGGTCTGGCCTGCGAATTCACCAATGCCGGCGACTCTGCAACGGTGTATGGCAAGAACTTCGACCTCTACGACTTTGAAGGGGGAGTGTCGGCTGTCAAGATTGGCTCACAAACGCTGGGCGTGGGGTCTGTTACCGCCGAATCGATGAAATTCCTTATACCGGAAGGAACGCCAGAGAACACCAACATCCATTTCAGTTGGCAAACCAATGGTGTTTCGCACGAAGCAGACCTTACTTTCCGTCCCTCCCAACATTTGCTCTTCGGCGACTTCAGTGGTGTAAGCATGAGCAAAGACGGAACCTTGCAAATGGCTATTGAGGGCGACGACGGCATTGGTGCCTCTGCCTGGCTCAACCAGAAGAACATGCACTTCACAGGCCATTACGGTGCGTGGGCATGGAACACCTTAGACCTATCGTGCAACATGATTGACGTGGTGGTTGACAATCCCGACGACTATGTGCTGAAAATGGAAGTGCTGACCAACGCCAACTTCCCGCTCACCGAACAGACTGGTCTTCAGTTCTGTTTCAACTGGGGCGACTCCTTTGCATGGAATCCTGCCAATGGTCTTGGCATCAACACCCGCGGACAGTGGCAAACCGTAAGCTTGCCCCTTGCACCAATGGCCACCAAAGGCATCTCTGAACCTGGCAAGTGGCAAACGCTGCGCATCATCTTCCAACCCCATGCCGACTACGATGCCGACTTCCGACTGGCCAACCTGCGCATTGTGAAGAAATGATTATTAACCCTTTTATTAATTAACCCTTTAAATTTCATGTAATATGAAAAAAATCTTTATGCTTTTAGTGGCTGCACTGACTTTCACAGGAGTGAAAGCTGCAGAAAATGTCATTTGGGAAGATACCTATGTAGATGGCATTGAAATTTCAAGTACAACGATAGCTACCTTCGAGGCTGGCGATGTGCTCCGCGTGTATATCACCGTTCCCGAGAGCGGTGGAAACTTTAAGATTTGCTTTAAGGGCGAGCCCGACTGGTCGGAAACAGCCATTCCTTCTATCGACAATCAGTGGCCGTGGGTGAATGCTGGCGAAACATACAAGGATTTTACCCTTACCCAAGACGACCTAACCGCCATGACAGGCAAGAACATCTATATCTATCAAGGCGAGAACAGCGTTATCACGAAGATAACACTCATTACAAATGACTCTGAACCCGAACCCGTAGAAGGTGAGCAAATCGTGTGGGAAGGCAATCAGCCCATTTCCTGGAATACCGAAGTGGCACCTGGCATTCAGTTTGAAACCACAGAAGGCACTTTCGATGGGTTGAAGAAAAACGACATTATCAAGTTCTACACCACAACCACCTACGAAGAGCCGCAGTATGTTGTTACCTACAAGAAGGGCGATGGCTGGGAGTGGACCGACCTTGAGACAACCGTGGCCGACGGCATTATCAGCTATACCGTGACCGACGAGATCACAGCAACAGAAATTAGTGAGCGTGGACTGATTTTGCGTGGTCAGGCCTATACGCTAACAAAGATTACTGTAACCAAGGAGAATCCCACCACCATCAACGACCATCGTGTTTCGCAGGCAGTTGCCGACAAAAAAACATACAATCTGCAAGGCATGGAGGTGAAGGGCGTATCATTGAAAGGCATCTACGTTAGAAACGGTAAGAAGTGTGTAATTAAGTAAAGATAGCAATTAACAACCAAAGTGTCGGAGTATGACAAAAAAGTATCAGTCATTCTCCGACCTTTTTTATACTTTTGCATACGAATTGTAAACTATAAACAAAAAAGCAATGCGAAAGAATATTCTATTAGTAGCTTTGGCTTTCCCGGCAATGCCGGTGGCAGCATGGGAAGGCCATGTGTCTGTTGAAACACCACAGACACAAATGATTCTTCATGCCAAAGACGGACAAGACTTGCGTATGGCCTACTATGGAGCAAAGGCCGCAACGTTCAGCGAGCTGCAAACGGCTGGCGACGATTTCGACTTTCCCGCATTGCCGGCTTTCGGCACGGTAGATATGGTTCAGTTGCCCGCCTTGCAGGTGCAGCACGCCAACGGCGACCTTAACATGGAGCTGAAGGTCGACGAATACAGTTGTGCAGACAATGGCAATGCCGTTGTACACACCTTTCTGCTTAGTGACAAGCTGCAGCCAGTGAGCGTGCGTCTGTTCTACAAGGCATATAAGCAGATTGACGTTATTGAGACCTGGACAGAAATTACCAACGGCGAAAAACGGGCCATCACGCTGAAACGATTCGACAGCGGCCACCTGACGCTGCGCCAGGGTGACGTATGGCTGACCCACATGCATGGCGACTGGGCTGCCGAGGCCAACGTGGTGGAAGAACCGCTCACACCGGGCTGCAAGGTTATACGCAACACCGACGGTGCCCGCAATGCTCATCTCGATGCGCCCGAAGTGATGATTTCGCTCGACGGGAAACCTTCTGAAACCAATGGCCGAACCATTGGGGCGGCACTCTGCTGGAGCGGCAACTACGAACTGCGCTTCAACACCCTGCTCAACAAGCAGCACCATTTCTATGCCGGCATCGACCCGCAGAGCAGCGAGTATGTGCTAGACCCCAAACAGTCGTTTGCCACGCCCCATCTGGCTCTTGCCTACTCAGAACAGGGCATAGGCGGTGTGAGCCGCATCTTCCACCGCTGGGCACGCACCTGCGGAATGTTACATCGCGGCATGAACACCGGCGACATTCTGCTGAACTCGTGGGAGGGTCTCTACTTCGACATCAACGAAGAGCGCATGTTGCAAATGATGGACGACATCAGTAAGTTCGGTGGCGAGCTGTTCGTTATGGACGACGGCTGGTTCGGCAACAAGTATCAGCGCAACAATGACTCTTCGACCCTGGGCGACTGGGTGGTGGACAAGAAGAAACTGCCTGGCGGCATAAAGGCACTTGTTGATGCCGCACGACAGAAGAACATCAAGTTCGGCATTTGGATTGAACCCGAAGCCGTTAACACCAAGAGTGAACTCTTTGAAAAGCACCCCGAATGGGTATTGCAGACCAAGGGCCGCGAACTGAAGTTAGGACGCGGCGGCACACAACTGGTGCTCGACATGACAAACCCCGAAGTGCAGGACTTCGCCTTTAAGATTGTTGACGACTTGCTGACACAGTACCCAGAGATTGCCTACATCAAATGGGATGCCAACGCCTCAATACAAAATGTGGGGTCGCTCTATCTGCCTATGGAAAAGCAGTCGAACCTTTATGTTGACTATCACCTCGGCCTGCTGAAAGTGTTACAGCGTATTCGCGAAAAATATCCCAACGTGGTCATCCAGGACTGCGCCTCCGGGGGCGGACGTGCCAACTACGGTCTGCTGCCTTACTTCGATGAGTTCTGGACCTCTGACAATACCGATGCGCTGCAGCGTGTCTATATCCAGTGGGGCACCAGCCTGTTCTTCCCCGCCAACGCCATGGCTGCACACATCAACCACTGTCCCTACTGGAACACAGGCGGTCGCGTTATCCCCATTAAGTTCCGCTGCGACGTAGCCATGAGCGGCCGACTGGGTATTGAGCTGCAACCCAAGGACATGACCGACGAGGAGCGCCAGCAGTGCACTACCTGTTTCAAAGACTATAAAGAACTGCGCGATGTGGTGCAAACGGGCAATCTCTACCGCTTGGTGAACCCCTATAACAGAAAAGGCGTAGCCTCGCTGATGTATGTTGACGATGCCCAGCAGCAGGGAGCATTGTTTGTGTATAAAACCGACAACTACTACAACCAGCCTCTGCCCCGCATACGCCTTGCCGGTTTGAACCCCAACAAGACCTATACCATAACAGAAAAGAACGTGCGCGTGTGGAAAGAACCCTGCCCGCTCAGCGGCAAGCAGTTTACAGGCCGATTCTTGATGGAAGTGGGCATTGAGGTGCCGCTGTGGGAAGACTATGCCTCAAGAGTGTTTCAAATAGAATATGAAAGATGAAAAGAATACTGCTGTTTGTCACATTTGCCATGCTGCTGACACAACACGCTGAGGCTCAGCAGCGCGAAGCGCTCATCCGCCGTCTTGCCGCCCTGCAACTGCGCGGCATGATGTTCGGTCATCAGGACGACCCTTTCTACGGCACGTCGTGGGAATGGGAGCGAGGCCGCAGTGACGTGCTGGAGAGCTGCGGCGACTATCCCGCCGTGATGGGCTTCGACCTGGGCGGCATAGAGATGGGCGACGAGAAGAACCTCGACTCGGTGCCCTTTACCCGCATACGCGAGGAACTGATGGCCCATGTGGAGCGGGGCGGCATCGTCACCCTGTCGTGGCATCCGCGCAACCCGCTCACGGGCGGCACGGCCTGGGACTGCACCGACACCACGGTGGTGGAAAGCATCTTGCCCGGCGGAACGCAGCACCGCAAGTTCCTGATGTGGATGAAGAACGTGCGCAACTTCCTGAAATCGCTGCGCACGGCCAACGACCGCCCCGTGGCTTTCATCTTCCGTCCGTGGCATGAGAACAACGGAGCCTGGTTCTGGTGGGGGGCGAAGCAATGCACCCCACAGCAGTATCGCTCCCTGTGGTGCATGCTGCAGGACTACCTGCTCAGCGAAGGGATGGAGAACATCGTGTGGAGCTGGAGTCCCAATCTGGGAGTGACGGAGGAAGCCTTTGCTTCCTATCCCGGCGACGAACGTGTGGACCTTCTGGGGCTTGATGCCTACCAGTGGGGCACGGAGCAGGAGTTTGTCAGTCAGATAGATGCTGACCTGACGCTGCTCACTGCTTTTGCTGAAAAACACAGACGGCTGCTCGCCCTGACGGAGTGCGGGCTGCAGAACATGCCCGACCCCACATGGTGGACACGAGTGCTCAAGCCACAGATAGAGAAATATCCGCTGTGCTACTTCCTCGTGTGGCGCAATGCCAGGAAAGAGTTCTACGGACCTGTGCCGGGCAGCAAGAATGCCCTCTATTTCAACGAGATGATAAAGAACCGAAACATATTGATGCTAAAAGACATTACGAAATGAAAGACTTTGAGCAAAGAGCCAAAATGCTGCGACAAAAGCACGAGCAACTGCTGTCGCGCAAGAACGAACCGCTGGAGGACGGAAACGGCATCTATGAGAAGTATCACTATCCCATCCTGACGGCAGAACATACACCGCTGGAGTGGCGCTACGACTTCTGCGAGAAAGACAATCCCTACCTGATGCAGCGCCTGATGATGAACGCCGTGCTCAATGCCGGTGCCATCAAGCTCGATGGGCGCTACCTGCTGGTGTGCCGTGTGGAGGGTGCCGACCGCAAGAGCTTCTTTGCCGTGGCCGAAAGTCCTAACGGCATAGACAACTTCCGGTTCTGGCCGGAGCCTGTCACCATGCCCGACACGTTGGTATCGGCCACCAACGTTTACGACATGCGCCTCACGCAGCATGAGGACGGCTGGATTTACGGGGTGTTCTGCGCCGAGCGCAAGGACGAGCTGCGCCCCGACGACCTCTCGGCAGCAACGGCATCGGCGGCCATCGCCCGAACGAAAGACCTCAAGACATGGGAACGCCTGCACGACCTGAAGTCGAAAAGCCAGCAGCGCAACGTGGTGCTGCACCCCGAGTTTGTGAATGGCAAGTATGCCTTCTACACTCGTCCGCAAGACGGATTCATCGACACGGGCAGCGGCGGAGGCATTGGATGGGGACTCTGCGAAGACATCACCCATGCCGAAATTGAAGAAGAGATCATCATCAACCCCCGCCACTATCACACCATCATGGAGGTAAAGAACGGCGAGGGCCCTGCGCCTATCAAGACCGAGAAAGGCTGGCTGCACCTGGCCCATGGCGTGCGCAACACGGCCGACGGATTGCGCTACGTGCTGTATATGTATATGACGGCGCTCGACGCCCCCACGAAGGTCATTGCACAGCCCGGCGGCTACTTCCTGGCACCTGAAGGGCAGGAGTATGTGGGCGACGTGATGAACGTGGCCTTCTCCAACGGCTGGATAAGGGATGCCGACGGGCGCGTGCTCATCTACTACGCCGTAGCCGACACGCGCCTGCATGTGGCCGTCTCGTCGGTGGAGCGCCTCATCGACTACTGTATGCACACGCCTGAAGACGGGCTGACAACGAGTGCCAGCGTGGAAACCATCAAACGTCTTATAGCTAAGAATCATGGTCAAACTAAGTGAGAAGATAGGCTATGCCCTGGGCGATGCCGCCGCCGGTGGCATCACGTGGAAAGTGATGTCGATAGCCTTCCCGCTGTTCTTCACCAACGTGTTCGGGCTGACCATTGCCGACACGGCCACGCTGATGCTCATCGCCCGCATGTTCGACGTGGTGACCGACCCGCTCATGGGCTCGCTGGCCGACCGCACACAGTCCCGCTGGGGCACCTACCGCCCCTGGCTGCTCTTCGGTGCCGTGCCGCTGGGACTCATCTTCGCCCTGCTGCTCTATACGCCCGACTTCGGGCCAGTGGGCAAGCGCATCTGGGCCTACACGCTCTATCTGCTGATGATGGTGGCCTACACGGCGGTCAACGTGCCCTACGGCTCGATGCTGGGCGTGATGACCGACGACGACAACGAGAAGAACCAGTTCTCGTCGTTCCGCATGGTGGGGGCCTACGCCATGGGCTTCGTCACGCTGTTGTCGTTCCCTTATCTGCAGAAGATGGTGGGCGGTACGCCGCAGCACCAGTATGCCGTGCTTGGTGCCTTCTTCGGACTGCTGGCCACTGCGGGCACCCTGGCCTGCGGCCTGCTCACGCGGGAGCGGATGAAGCCCGTGCGGGCAGAAAACTTCTCGCTGAAGCCCTTTGCCGACCTGTTCCGCAACCGTCCGTGGATCAACCTCACGCTCATCGGCATCGGCATGAACTTCTTCAACGGCTTCCGCTATGCCGTGGCGGGCTATCTGTTTGAATACTGCCTGAAGGGCGACGTGACCGTGAGCGGACTCATCATCAACTACACTGTATTCATGACCTTTGGCGAGCTGACCTGTATGGTCTTCGGAGGGGTGTCGCCAGCGTTCACCCGCTGGTTGGGCAGCAAGCGCAGGGCTTTCCGCGTGGCTGTCATCATAGCAGGCGTGGCCTCGGTAGGTTTCTTCTTCATCCCAATGGACGCGGCCTATATCTGGCTGATGGTGGCCGTGGTGGTCATCACCTCCATAGGCGTGGGCCTGTTCTCGCCGCTGCTGTGGTCGATGTATGCCGACGTGGCCGACTATGCCACCCGGAAGAACGGTACGTCATCCACGGGGCTCATCTTCTCCAGCGGCACGATGGCACAGAAGTTCGGCACGGCCATCAGTGGCTCGCTCGTGGCCCTGCTGCTGGGCATGGCCGGATTCGTGTCGGGCACCAGCACCGCCGGCGACACCGTCATCACCATCACCGATATGGATGCCGTGTGCCGGATGATTTGGTCGCTCTTCTCGCTCTTCCCCGCCGCCATCGCGCTCATCATGTTGTTTCTGCTGCACCAATATCCCATCAAGAAATAGACGACTATGAATAATTGTTCCGTATGCAGCGACACCATCGCTGCCCTCAAGACTTCTGCCCGCCAGCTGCTGGAAGACAACATCCTGCGCTTCTGGCTCGAAAAGATGCAGGACTATGAGCACGGGGGCTTCTACGGGCGCATTGACGGCAACAACAGGCTGCACCCTGAAGCCGACAAGGGGGCCATACTGAATGCCCGCATCCTGTGGACGTTCTCTGCGGCCTATCGAGTGTTGGGCAAACAGGAATATCTTAACATGGCCACCCGCGCGAAAGACTATTTCATGCAGCACTTTATGGACCAGACCTACGGTGGGGTCTTTTGGAGCGTGGATTATATGGGGCGCCCCAAGGACACCCGAAAACAGTTCTATGCCATAGGCTTCGCTATCTATGGCCTGTCGGAATATGCCCGCTCCACGGGCTGCCCGGAAGCACTGGCCGCGGCCGTCAGCCTTTATGAGTGTATTGAGCAGCACGCCATCGACCATGAATGGGGCGGATACATCGAAGCGACGACGCGCAGCTGGCAGCCCATCGGCGACATGCGCCTCTCCCCGCACGATGCCAACTATCCCAAGTCGCAGAACACCCACCTGCACATCATGGAGCCATACACCAACCTGCTGCGCGTATGGCCATCGGAACGGCTGAGACTGTCGCTAAGAAACATCATCCGCATCTTCCTGAACTGCATCCTCAATAGGGAGACACACCATCTGGACCTCTTCTTCGAGAACGACTGGACGCGCGGCGGGGGGCACCTGGAGAGCTATGGTCACGACATCGAGTGCTCGTGGCTGATGCACGAGGCTGCCATCGTGATGGGAGACCAGGACGTGCTGGCCGAGATGGAGCCGGTGGTCAAGATGGTGGCACGGGCCTCGGAGAAGGGGCTGCAGCCCGACGGCTCGATGCAGCATGAGGCCAACTTAGACACGGGGCATATCGACGACGACCAGCAGTGGTGGGTGCAGGCCGAGGCTGTAGTGGGATTCCTGAATCTCTTCCAGCATTTCTCCGACCGTGCTGCCCTTGACAAGGCGCTCCGCTGTTATGACTACATACAGCACAACCTTGTGGACCGTGAACATGGCGAGTGGTACTGGAGCCGACGGCCCGACGGCTCCGTGAACCGCGACGACGACAAGGCCGGCTTCTGGAAATGTCCGTACCACAACGGTCGCATGTGCCTGGAAATCATAGAGAGGGAGTTCTGAAAAAGAACTCCCCCTTTTTTCTGCGTTTGAGCGCAATGTGTCAGTCTCTGGCAAGATTGTGGCAGCCGGTATAATTATTATCGCCTACCTTTGCACTTGAAAAACAACAACATTGTTTCAAAAATTATTAAAATTGTTTCAAAAATTATTAAAAGTATGAAGAGATTTACTTTATTACTTGCGGTTTTTGCCGCTCTGTCCATCAATGCGACAGCGGACACAAACAAAGAGCGTGTAGTGTTTCTTGGCGAACACACCATCGGGAAATGGGATTGGAACAGTTACCTGACGATTGAAGGCTCTTCATTCGGCAACCTGGCTTCTGGCGACAAATTGTCCATTGTATTTGAAAGCGACGACGAAACAGCCAGCGATGCAAAAGAAAGCTACTACCAATATACGTTGGTTGTAGACGATGGCGACAGTCGTCCTCAATTGGCATCTGGCAGTGTCGAAAGCGGAACCACCACCATTGAGTTCACTCCTACGCAGGAGCAGATTGACGGCATCAAGTCAAACCGATTGATGATCCAAGGACATTTCATCAAAGTAAAGAAAGTGTTCTACGGCCAGGCAAACACCACCTCGGCAGTGAGCGACGAAAGCAAACTCCCTTACGACACGGGAGAATGGGATGTCGCCGCTCTTGGCATCAGCCTTGAGACACTCCGCACAGCAAAAGCGGGAGACAAAATTGTTTTCAACATCAGTTCCACCTATACTGCTACCGGTCGCGACTATTGTCAGGCATTCCTTCAAGGCGATGGCTTGGGAATAGGAGGCAGCGACCTGAAAGACAAGTCTACAGCCGAATACACATTGACCGACGCCAACATTGCGGCCATCGCTTCAACCAGTTGGGCCCAGTTTGTCGGCAAGGGCGTCGTCGTGAGCAGCATCAATCTCGTAACCCACGACTACATCTATGTACTCAGTTCCATAAACAGCAATGTCAGTCTGACCGGCATATCTGGAACAGTGGACGTAGAACTGAAACGCAGCTACGACTGGAATGCCACACTCTGCGTGCCCTTCGACATAGCAAGTGTTACAGAGACTTTTGGCTCAACGGCAAAGGCATACGAGTTTAAGGAATACAACAACGGCTTGGTCTTTGTTGAGCGCGAACACATTGAGGCAGGCAAGCCCTATTTCATGGAGTTTGGCGAAGCAGACAAGGACAAGACTTCTATCAGCGTGAGCGATGTCACCATCAACGCCACGCTCAACAACTCAGACGAGAGCAACGGCCTGACCTTCAAAGGCAACTACACTCCTGGAATGAACATGCAGGGCAATTATGGCGTGGCATGGAAAGACAATACCGACGGCTGGGGCTTCTACAAAGGTGGAGCAGGCTCTAAACTCAATGCCTTCAGCGCCTATTTCGAAGGAAGCATTCCCTCAGCTGACAGCCGCTTGGCCGTCATCCTCGTAGACGAAACATCGGGCATCGAGGACGCCATCAAGAATGGCGAGCCGAGGGCCAACAGCCTCTTCGACCTTCAGGGACGCAAGGTTGCGCAGCCCCAGAAGGGCCTCTACATTGTCAATGGAAAGAAAGTATTCATCAACAAATAAACAAGGGAGACAGAAATTATGAAAGCATACACCAAGCCATCTATTTACGTACAGAAGATAGAAACCATGCAATTCATTGCAGCCAGTGGCAACCTGAAGACCGACGTCAGCATCAGCGACTCGGAGTTGGACAACGTCACCTTCGGCTCGCGTGACCAAAACAGCTTCTGGGACGATGAAGAAGAGTAGTTGTTTTTTTCATTATAGTTTTAGTTAGTATTAAGTGTTTATTCTGCCGTGCAACGTAGTCCTTTGCAGGAGACGCAGCTGCACGTAGAGGAGGTAGATTCTGGGATTATGACGAAGAGTGATGTTGCCAGATAGTATATGTGTAATTAACGATTAAAATCAGAAAAAGACATGAGTAAGACTATTTTCTTCAACCGCATAAAAAAGGCTGTCCTCGTGAATCTGCTTTTATTGGCTGTCGTCTTCAGCGCAAGAGCAGAGGTAGTGTTCAGCGGAGAGCATGCAGTGGGTAGCTGGAATGCAAAGCAACTGCCCGTGGGTGACTATCCTGTGCTGGCAAAGGCCAGTGCAGGCGACGTGATTGCCGTTACCATCAGTGATGCCGGCGGCAGTGGTCGCGTAACGCTGCAGGATGTATCGTGGAGTGGATTTGCCGACGAGTACGACTGCGCAGACGGATGCCACTATTTTGTGCTGACTGAGGCTCAGGCCCAGACGGTGGCCGGGGGTGGTCTGATAGTCACCGGCGAGAACTATACTTTGACGCAGGTGGAACTGCTCTACAAGAAGGCCCTTTGGGAAGGCTCTGTCGATGACAACACCGGATGGACCCAGAGCGATGCACTCTCGAACGACCTCTTTGCCGGACTTTCGGCAGGTGATGTGCTGGGCATCGACGTAACGGCCATCAACGACGGAGAATCATGGCATCAGGTGGCCATCCGGGGTGACTATGAAAACATACTCTCGGCTGGCGTCTCAGAGGCCAAGACACTACTCAGCGTGCTGACAGCAGAACAGGTGAAGGCGCTACAGACGAAGACTGTCGATGTAACAGCCCAGTACCTGAAGGTGTCGGGGATCTATACATACGTTGACAATCAGGCTCCTGCCACCGATGAAGATGCTGAAGTGGTCTGGACGGGCAGCCAGGACACAGGAGACTGGTCGGCTCATGTCAATCTCAGCTACGACAATCGGGGCAGTCTGTCGCAGACCTTCAAGACCGATGTGCTGCGCATCACCTTTACCACCACGGACGACGGCGCACAGATACAACTGAGCAATCCGGCTAACGGGTGGGCGAAATTCAGTGAAGAGGCTTTCGCGGAAGTGGAAAATAGTGCTGAGACACAGACTTTCGAGTACACCGTAGCCAATGCATCGGTTCTGGAAGACATTCAACTCACGGGCATCATCGTGCAAGGAAAGAATATCAATGTCACGAAAGTTGAACTGGTGAAAAAGGAAGGCCGCTACGATGCAGTACCGGCTACCATCGGTGAGGATGGCATTGCCACCTTCAGCAGCTCGAAGCACCTGAGCTTTGCCGAAGCAGACATCACGCCTTACTACGCATCAGAAATCGGTGATGGCAGCGTAACGCTGACTCCTGTGGACAATAAGACAACTTGGGGGCATCAGGGTTACGTGCTACGAGGTGCACAGGGCAGTTACGACATCCCCGTAATTGAAGAGAGTGATGCGACCTATCCTTCAGGCACTAACTATCTGAAGGCTACGAGCGACTATGCCGCCGACCTGCCACGAAGCGAAGAGGCTGGAAAGTATCTCTACATCTTTGCCAAGAATGGCTCCGACATAGGGTTCTATCATCTCGACGGTACCTATAAGCTGGCAGCTCACCGTGCCTACCTCTGCACCGATAGCGACATACGCACGGCGGAAAGTGCCTCGCGCGGCATCACACTCTGTTTCGGCGACGGTGGGACAACATCCGTACGCCTTTATACCAATGCCCTGAATTGTTCTGCATCGATCTACACACTGAGTGGACAGAGGGTGAAGAGTACAACAAAAGGCATTTATATAAGCGATGGCAAAAAATTCATCATAAAATAAAAATGTAGTATGAAAAAGGTCTATATAAAGCCATTGACAGAATCATTGACTGACTGTACCGTCATGGATATCCTTGCGGGAAGTATGTTTGAAGTGAAAGTCGAAAATGACGATTTCAATGAAGAAATAATGACCTCGTTGTCAAGAAATTCTAACAACATTTGGGATGATGACGAAGAAGAGTAGTTGTTTTTTTCATTATAGTTTTAGTTAGTATTAAGTGTTTATTCTGCCGTGCAACGTGCTCCTGTGCAGGAGCGCGTTGCACCTTTTAATATTTAGCAAGAGATGAAACCCTATAAATTTCAGCCATATCTGAAGACAACGCTTTGGGGCGGTTATCAGATAGCGCCCTTCAAGGGCATTTTCAACGCGCAGCCCAACGTGGGCGAGAGCTGGGAGATCAGCGGCGTGCCCGGCCATGAGAGTGTGGCCGTGAACCGTGGCCTGGTTGACGATGTCGATGAGGGGCTGACGCTTGTCCAGCTCATCGACAAGTACAAGGGACTGCTGATGGGCCAGAAGATATACAAGAAGTTCGGCAACCAGTTCCCGCTGCTGGTGAAGTTCATCGACTCACGGCAGGATCTCTCCGTGCAGGTGCACCCCGACGACCGGCTGGCCCAGGAGCGCCACGGGTGTGCAGGGAAGACCGAGATGTGGTACATCATCAAGAGCGATGTGGGGGCGAAGATATATGCCGGACTCTCGCGGAGCATCACCCCCGACGACTACGAGCGGCTGGCCACGGCAGAGCCGCACGACGGGCGGTCGCCCATGCAGGACGTCATTGCCACCCACGAGGCCCACGAGGGCGACCTCTTCTTCCTGCCGGCCGGACGGCTGCATGCCATTGGCGCGGGCAACTTCCTGGCCGAGATACAGCAAACGAGCGACATCACCTACCGCGTCTATGACTTCGGGCGCAAGGACGCGCACGGCAATCCTCGTGAACTGCACATCGAGCAGGCCAAGGATGCCATCGACTATCGGGTGTGGCCGGCCTACCGCACCAGCTACGACTCCACTAAGCCCAACTCGCAACTGATTCACTGTCCGTACTTCGCCGTCAACCGCATAGTCGTGCAGGTGGCCCAGCAGATTGACTTCCACTGCGACTCCTTCGTCATTGTGGTCTGTCTATGGGGCGAGGCCAACATCAACGGCATCGCCATACGCCAGGGTGAGACCATCCTCGTGCCGGCTTGCGAGAACGTGCTTTATATCTTTGGGAATGCCACTTTCCTCACGGCCATCGTGCCGTGAGGGAAAAAACATCTGGGATGACGAAATTATGTGCAGGAGAATAAGTTTGTCAGATGTTTCATTGAATCGCCTTTGTCCGCCTCAGACCGTGCGGTTTCTAGTCCGAGGTACAAAGTAACGCGTAACAAAAGTAACACAAATTGAAGACAAAATAACTCACATTATGTTGTGCACAACATAACAGTTCGCTGCAAATATACAACAAATATCTTCTATTGTGGCTGTTGCGGGCGATTAAAGAACTGGCCGGTAAACTCGACGATGGCGCGACGGGTGATGTCTATGGCCTCGTCGAGACTGCAATGCAGACGGCCGCCAGAGGCATTAAGGTGACCGCCGCCGGCAAAATACTGCTCTGCCATCTTGTTGCAGGGGAAATTGTCAACCGAACGCAGACTCACCCAGACGAGCTGCTCTTTCTCGGTGTCTTCGCGCAGGGAGATGCTCAGCTTGATACCCCTCATCTGCAACGGCATGTTGACCAGCCCCTCGGCATCGCCCTTTACGAAGCGGAAGCGCAGCAGGTCTTGTCGCGACAGACTGTAGAAAGCTGCATGTTGCTGATGCATGACCTCCATCTTCTTCAGCAGCACATAGCCCGTGAGACGCAGCCGCTGCTCGCTGTAGGTGTGATAGACGTTGCGGTAGATACGGTCTTTGTCGATACCCTTGGTCAGCAGCTGGCTGATGATGAAGAAGACATCGGGCGAAGAGCTGTTGTAGGTGAAGGCCCCCGTGTCGGTCATCATGCCGCAATAGATACATGCGGCAAAGCTGTTGTCCAGCTGCGGGAAGAGTCCCATCTGCCAGGCCAGTCGGAACACCAGCTCGCAGGTGCTGGTGGCCGTGGGGCGCGACAGCGTGACGGTGCTCGCAATGGTAGGAGCCAGATGGTGGTCGATGAGTATCTTCGTGGCCGGCGACTGGTCGAGGGCCTGTTGCATGTCGCCCGTACGCGACGTGGTGTTGAAGTCGAGACAGAAGATGAGTTGCGCCGTGTGTTGCAGTATGAAGTCGCAGCCCTCGCGGTGCTTGTCGTAGCGCGTAATGTCTTGCGTGCCGGGCAGCCACATCAGGTAGTCGGGGTACATGTCGGGCACGACCACCTGGGCAGTCTTGCCCAAAGCGGCCAGAAGTCGAGCCATGCCCAACGACGAGCCTATGGCATCGCCGTCAGGGTTCTGGTGGCACACTATCAGTATCTCGTCGCTGCCGGCGATGAGGCGCTGCATGAGCGCCAGCTGCTGCTCGTCGAGCACGGGCTGAAGGGGATATTTTTCGTTATCCAATGGTGTAGGGTTTGTTGCTGTTCTGTGTGTTAGCTGTGGTGGCGCGTGCCAGGCTGTTATCCCTGGGCAGGCATGGTCTGGCATATACCCTGCTCGCGGTGGCACAGCTCAATGCGTATGCCGTAATTGCGGTGCAGGTGTTCGGCCAGGTGCTGTGCACAATAGACGGAACGATGCTGGCCGCCGGTGCAGCCGAAGCTGAACATCAGGTGCTGGAAGCCGCGCTCAAGATAGCGCTCCACATGGTGGTCGGCCAGCCGATAGACGCTCTCGAGAAAGGTGGTTATCTCGCCGTCGGCTTCAAGGAAGTGTATGACGGGCTGGTCCAGACCGGTCAGCTCCTTGTATTCGGCATAGCGGCCGGGATTGTGGGTGGAGCGGCAGTCGAACACATAGCCGCCGCCATTGCCGCTGTCGTCAGTGGGCAGGCCGCGCTTGTATGAGAAACTGAACACGCGCACCACGAGCGTCTTGCCTGTCGGCGACGATGAGACGCACAGCGACTGCAGCACCGCGTGCAACACGGGGTATGGGGCCACCACGCCCGAGTGCAGCAGCTGCCGCAGATTGTCGAGTGCGGGCGGTATGCTGTCGATGAAGTGCTGCTTGCGCTCAAAATAGCCGCGGAAGCCGTAGGCACCCAGCACCTGCGGCGTGCGGAAGAGCACGAACAGGCTGAGGCGGCCGTCGAACTCGCTGCGTGGCGGACAGGCGGGCAGCCCCTGCGGACCGCAGCTACTGTCGCCGGCAGCGAGGGTGGCTGCCACCTGTGCCACGGTGTGGCGCAACGCGTCGTAGTACACATCGACGAGCTGACGGCGCAGCGCGTCGGGATAGCGCGCCGAGGCCTGCCAGAGGAAGGAGGCCACGTCGTAATAGACGGGACCGCGGCGCCCGCCCTGGTAGTCGATGAAACGCGGCTCGCCGCTGTCGGTCAGCATGACGTTGCGCGCCTGGAAGTCGCGGTAGAGAAAGCCCTGCATCTCGTCGGTACGGCACAGGTCGCGGCACAGACGGACAAAGTCGGCCTGCAGGCGGTGTTCGTTGAAGTCGGTGCCCGAGGGCTTCAGGAAGCAGTACTTGAAATAGTTGAGGTCCATCATCACGCTCTCTGCGTCCATGACGGCCGTGGGGTAGCACTGCTGCCAGTCGAGTCCCACGGCGCCGGCAACCTGCACGCGTGGCAGCTGACGTATGGTGGCAGTGAGCAGCGCCACCTCAGCCTCGGAGTAGCGGCCACCGCTGTCGCGGCCCTGCTGCAGGGCATCGAACAGCGAGCGGCGGCCAAGGTCCTCCTGCAGGTAGGCCATCTCGTCGTCGCTCACGGCCAGCAGCCGCGGCATGGGCAGCTGTCGTTGCCGGAAATGGCGTGACAGATAGACGAAGGCGTGGTTCTCTTCGCGGCTGGTGCCAAGGCAGGCTATCACACTGCTGCCGGCGGCATCGGTCAGGCGCCAATACTGCCGGTTGCTGCCGGCACCAGGAAGTTTTTCTATGGAGGCCGGCTCATGGCCGCTCCAGCTGCGGTACAGCTGCTGTATCATCTTCGTATCAGGAGGATTCGTTTCTTTCAGACTGCTTGTTGTCCGGTTAAGGCTCTTCATGTCCTTCATGCCCGCCAATTGCCGTATGGGTCTGTCAGTTCAGTCCCTTCATACTCAGGGCAATGCGCCTGCGGCGCTGGTCAACCTCTACCACACGCACCCTGACGTGCTGGTGCAGCCGCACCACGTCGGCGGGGTTCTTGACATAGCGGTCGGCCAGCTGCGATATGTGTACCAGCCCGTCCTGATGGACGCCTATGTCAACAAAGGCTCCGAAGGCCGTGATGTTGGTCACAATGCCTGGCAGCTCCATGCCCGGCTCCAGGTCGGCGATGTCTTTCACGCGGTCGTCGAAGCGAAACTCCTCTATCTGCTGGCGTGGGTCTCGGCCGGGCTTCTCCAGCTCTTTCATGATGTCGGTCAGGGTGGGGATGCCCACGCTGTCGCTGACGTAGCGCTGCAGGCTGACGGCCTGGCGCTTGTCGCGCCGGGCTATCAGCTCGTCCACGGTGCAGCCCTGGTCCTTGGCCATCTGCTCCACCACGGCATAGCTCTCGGGGTGAACGGCCGAGTTGTCGAGCGGGTTCTTTGCCCCCGGGATACGCAGGAAGCCGGCACACTGCTGGAAAGCGGCGGGGCCGAGACGCGGCACCTTCTTCAGCTGGGCGCGGCTCTGAAAGGGACCGTGCTCGCTGCGATAATCTACGATGTTGTGGGCGAGCGACGGCCCCAGTCCGCTGACATACTGCAGCAGATGGGGCGAGGCCGTGTTGACGTTCACTCCCACCATGTTGACGCAGCTCTCGACGGTCATGTCGAGGCTCTGCTTGAGCGCAGCCTGATCGACGTCGTGCTGATACTGCCCCACGCCGATGCTCTTGGGGTCAATCTTCACCAGCTCGGCCAGGGGGTCCATCAGCCGTCGGGCTATGGAGACGGCACCGCGCACGGTGACGTCTTCGTCGGGAAACTCATCGCGCGCCACCTTCGAGGCTGAATAGATAGAGGCTCCGTCTTCGCTGACCACGAACAGCGCGGGTCGTTCCGGACGCTCGCCTGTCTCGGTGTCAGGCATGGTTTTCAGAGCGTCTTCGACGAAGGTGCGAGTCTCGCGCGAGGCGGTGCCGTTGCCTATGGCTATGGCCTGTATCCTGTAGCGGTCCACCATCTGCTGCAGGTGGAGTGTGGCCTGCATGAGCCGGTTGACGGGCGGGTGTGGGAAGATGGCTTCATGGTGCACGAGCTGTCCCTGTGCGTCGAGGCACACCACCTTGCAGCCGGTGCGGAAGCCGGGGTCGATGCCCATGACGCGCTTCTGGCCGAGCGGAGCGGCCAGCAGCAGCTGACGCAGGTTCTCGGCAAAGATGGCGATGGCCTCTTCGTCGGCCCGCTGCTTAGAGGCGGCGGCAAACTCGGTCTCTATGGCCGGCTTGAGCAGGCGCTTGTAGGCATCGGTCACGGCCTCGGCCACCAGACGGCCGCAGGCCCCCGTGCTGCGCACCCACTGTCGGTGTAGGCGTTCGATGGCAGGGTCGTCGTCGGGAGAGATGCTGATGCGCAGCACACCCTCGGCCTCGCCACGGCGCATGGCCAGCAGACGGTTGCCGGAGCAGCGGCGCAGGGGCTCCTGCCAGTCGAAGTAGTCGCTGTATTTCTGTGCCTCGTCGGTGTCGGCCTTGGCCTTCACCACATGCGATGTGATGACGGCGTCGCGGCGGAAAGCGGCGCGGACCGTCTGGCGCGAGCGCTCGTCTTCGCTCACCGTCTCGGCTATGATGTCTTGTGCCCCGCGCAGGGCTGCCTCGACGTCGGCCACGTCGCCCACGACAAATGGCAGGGCGGCACGCTCGGGTTGCGCCTCGCGCTGCAACAGCAACAATGTGGCCAGGGGCTCCAGTCCGTGCTCGCGTGCCACCTGGGCACGGGTGCGGCGGCGCGGCTTATAGGGCAGGTAGATGTCTTCCAGCTCGGTGGCGTTCCAGCTGTCGGCTATGCGCTGACGCAGCTCGTCGGTCAGCTTGCCCTGGGCCTCGATGGTGCCCACGATGGTATCCTTGCGACGCGAAAGCTCCTGCAGACGCGCATAGTGCTGGCTGATGGCACTGACCTGCACCTCGTCGAGCTGGCCGGTGCGCTCCTTGCGGTAGCGGGCAATGAAGGGTATGGTGCAGCCCTCGTCTATCAGCTGCAGCGTGGCGGCCACCTGTGGCTCGCCTATCTGAAGCTGCCGGGCTATCAGTTGTGCAAAAATATTGTCGGATGTCATTGTATGTCGTTCCAGTATTCCCACGAGGCAAAGGCCTGTAGCAACAGCATCTCCAGTCCGTTCTTGGTGGCGGCACCCTGTCTGGCACCTTTGCGCATGAAGAGCGTCTCGTCGGGATTGTATATCAGGTCGTAGAGTATATTGCGATGGTCCAGTGCCTCGTAGGGCAGCGGGGGACATGTCTCGGTGTTGGGATACATGCCCAGTGGGGTGCAGTTGACGATGACGTTGTACTCTTCTACGATGTCGGGCGTGATGCTTGAATAGCAGATGCCGCCATCTTTCTCGTAGCGGCTCACATAGACAGCCTCCAGCCCCAGGCTCTTCAGACCGTACTTGACCGCCTTGGCAGCACCGCCGGTGCCAAGAATCAGGGCCTTCTTGTGCCAGCGGGGCTGCAGCATGGGCTCTATGCTGCGTGTGAAGCCGATGACATCGCTGTTGTAGCCTTTGAGCAACGTCTTCTTGCCCTGGTGCACCACCTTGATGACGTTGACCGCACCGATGGCGCGAGCCTCGGGCGAGAGGTCGTCAAGGTAGGGTATGACCTTCTCCTTGTAGGGGATGGTGACGTTCAGGCCGCGCAACTCAGGATTGCTGGCCAGCACCTCGGTCAGCTGGTCGATTTCGCTGATCTCGTAGTTCTCGTACTTAGCCATTATCTTCTCGTCGCTGAACTTCTGGTTGAAATAGCTGATAGAGAACGAGTGGCGAAGGGGATATCCGATAAGTCCGTATTTGTCCATAGTCGGGGAAGAGATGGGAAGTTGAGAAGATGGGGAGTTGAGGAGATGGGGAGTTCTCTAAAAGATTTTCCTTGATAATCGCAGTTCCACTGACGGCAGCACCTTGAAGCCTTTTATCAGCTTGACATAGTCTTCCACCTTGCCGCCGATATCTTCCACGTCGGTTGCGAGGTCTGTTCCGTCGTGTGTCTGTATCTTGGGTGTCCCGCCCCAGAGCATTATGCCGGCATCGATGCCTATGGTCCAGCGTCCGTCTTTTGTCAGGCTACCGTCGTAGCCCAGACCTATGTATGGCTTGACGCTGTTGACCAGCACGTTGGCCTTGGCCATGCTGTTCTGGTCTGGCACCATCATATACGGGTCGCCCTGGCTGTGTAGCAGTGTGCCTTGCTCGTCGTAGATATCGTGGGTGTAGTTGCCCACATGAATTCCCATGCGTCCGTAGCTCTTCAGCATGTTGGACAGCTCAGAGCTATATACGCTGGTCTGGCCCACGGTCACGATGGGCAGACCGGCCACCGCCTTGTCGTACATGCGGTTGTAGATATCTACGGCCATCAGCGCAGGCATCTCCTCGGTGGCATTGAAGGCTCTGGCTATCTTGTTGTTGCCGATGAAGAGACCGCACGTCAGTCGCCAGTGCTTGTTCCTGAGCGGATAGATGTCGGCCAGAAGCTTGACGTTCCAGTAGGTGGGCTGGCCGTGCATGAGCACCGTGTTGTCCACGTCGATGCCGGTGATGTCGTACATATATCCGGCCATGCGGCCGAAATGGTCTGTGCGCTGTAGCGTTTTCTTGTACATCCACAGCGGGTCGCCGGCATCTGCCATCTGCCATTTGGTTCTTTCAACAGCATCTCCCACCTGAAGCGAGAAATTCATGTCGTGGGTCCAGTGGGGCATCCAGGCAAAGCCGGCGCGCAGGCGCATCCAGTCGGTGGCTTGCCAGCCCATGTCTATGCCCAGGCCGGGAACACCGGCCGTGACGGCCAGGTCGAAACGCTTTGTCTTGTCCTGGGCAACGGCGCTTGTCGCCGTCAGCAGCGTGGTAAGGAGAATGGCTATGCGTAGTTGTTTCATACCGTGGCGAATTAAGGAATTGGGGATTGATGGTTGGGCGCTGGCGGCGATGTCACTTCGTGGCGAGATACATGGTGCATATACCAAAGGTGAGGCGGCGGAACGAGGCCTTGCTGAAGCCGGCTCGCGCCAGTATGCCCGTCATAGCCTCGCCCTGCGGGAAGGCCTCGATGGTCCGCGTCAGATAGTGATAGGCATTGGCTTCGTGCGACACGAGACGGCCGTAGATGGGCAGCACGGTGTGGCTGTAGATGGTGAAGAGCTGACGCATGGGGAAGCTGACGGGGCGCGTCAGCTCCACTATGCACAGGTGGCCGCCGGGTGTCAGCACGCGGCACATCTCGCGCAGCCCACGGTCCAGGTCCTGGAAGTTGCGTATGCCGAAGGCTGCCGTCACGGCATCGAAGCTGTTGTCGGGGTATGTCAGGTTGAGACAGTCTTGCCGTTCAAAGCTTATGACGTCGTCCAGTCGCAGCTGCCGCACCTTCTGTCGGCCTATGTCCATCATGCCCTCGCTGATGTCGGCTCCCACGAGACGGGCGGGACACAACATCTGTGCAGCCATGATGGCAAAGTCGCCTGTGCCGGTGGCAATGTCGAGCAGGCGACGCGGGTGGTGGGGCTGCAAGGCAAGTAGAGCCTTGCGGCGCCAGCCGCGGTCGATGTTCAGCGAGAGACGGTGGTTCAGCTTGTCGTAGGTGGGGGCTATGTTGTCGAACATCTGTTCCACCTGGGCCGACTTCTCGCCGTCGCCGTAGGGCGTTATCTTTTCCTGTTCGTACGAAGCCATGCGGTGATGTTCTGCTCTATGCGCCCGGCAATGTTGCCCGTCTCGGTGGTGCGGTCAAAGCTCTCGCCGGTGATGTGCTCATACAGCTCGATGTAGCGTTCGCTCACGCTCTCGGCATACTCGTCGCTAATCTCGGGCAGCTGCTGTCCGGGCTCGTTCATAAAGCCGCGCTCTATCAGCCACTGACGTACAAACTCTTTTGAGAGCTGTCGCTGCGGCTCACCCTTTTCCAGGCGCTCCTCGTAGCCGTCGGCATAGAAATAGCGGCTGGAGTCGGGCGTGTGTATCTCGTCGATAAGATAGACCTGGCCGTCGCGCTTGCCAAACTCGTACTTGGTGTCAACCAGTATGAGACCGCGCCGGGCGGCTATCTCCTGACCGCGCTGGAACAGCCGGCGTGTGTAGTCCTCCATCACGGCATAGTCAGCGGCCGACACCAGTCCCTGGGCTATTATCTCCTCGCGCGAGATGTTCATGTCGTGGCCTTCGTCGGCCTTGGTGGTGGGGGTGATGATTGGCTCGGGGAAGCGCTCGTTCTCCTTCATGCCGTCGGGCAGGCGCACGCCGCACAGCTCGCGGCAGCCTTTCTTATATTCGCGCCATGCCGAGCCGGTCAGTATGCTGCGTATGATCATCTCCACGCGGAAGCCCTCGCACCTCAGGCCCACCGTAACCTGGGGGTCGGGTGTGGCCAGTTTCCAGTTGGGGCAGATGTCGCGCGTGGCATCCAGAAACTTGGCTGCTATCTGATTAAGCACCTGCCCTTTGAATGGTATGCCCTTGGGCAGAACCACGTCGAAGGCAGAGATACGGTCGGTCGCAACCATGACCATCAGGTCGTTGTCAATGTTGTAAACATCGCGCACCTTGCCGTGGTAAACGCTCTGCTGTCCGTCGAAGCAGAAATCTGTCTGTGTGAGTGCTTTGGCCATTTGTTCTTCCTGATTTTTAGGGTTTGATTATTTCTGCGGTTTTGTTGTTCGTGATTTTCTGGGCTTTCCTATATTTATCCAGGCTTTCCCAGGTCTTTCAAGGTTTTCCAGAGCGTTTTTAGTCGGCAGCCATCTTGTCGTATGCCTCGAAAGCGTTGACAATCCTGGTCACGAGCTTGTGTCTGACAATGTCTTTCCGTGTGAGCTCCACCACACCGATGCCCTCGACATCCTTCAAGATGCGCAGTGCCTCAACCAGTCCGCTTTTCTGCGGCCGCGGCAGGTCTATCTGTGATGTGTCGCCGGTTATGATCATCTTCGTGTTCCAGCCCATGCGCGTCAGAAACATGCGTATCTGCTGCGGCGTGGTGTTCTGCGCTTCGTCCAGTATGACCACGGCATCTGACAGCGTCCGGCCGCGCATGAAGGCCAGCGGAGCTATCTGTATGACGTGCTTCTCCATCATGTCCTGCAGTTTCTGCTGGGGCAGCATGTCTTCCAGGGCGTCGTAGAGTGGCTGCAGGTAAGGGTCTATCTTATCCTTCATGTCGCCTGGCAGGAAGCCGAGCTTCTCGCCGGCCTCTACAGCGGGGCGCGAGAGTATGATCTTCTTGGCCTGCTTCTGCTTCAGGGCTTTCACGGCCAGGGCTATGGAGAGATATGTCTTGCCTGTTCCTGCCGGTCCGACGGCAAAGAGCATGTCGTTCTGATGGTAGCTGTCTATCAGCCGCTGCTGGTTCTCTGAGCGCGCCTTTATGGGGCGCCCGCTCATCGAATAGACCACCACGTCGCTTGGCACGTCGTCGCTCTGGCGGTGTCCGCCCACTATGTCTAACAGCGTGGCCTCGTCGAGCGAGTTGAACGTGAGCACATGGTGGCGCAGCCGCTCCACGGCATCCTCAAAGGCTGCCATCAGCTCTTCGTCGCCCAGCACCTTCAGCACGTTGCCCCGTGCCACTATGCGCAGCTTGGGGTAGAGCGCCTTGAGCATCTGTATGTGCCGGCCACCGACCCCGCTGAACACTACGGGGTCGATGTCCTCCAGCACGATGTGTTTCTCTGTCACAGTCCCAGCTTTTTCCTGATGTCGGCGGGTATGGCCTTCTTGTTGACCAGGAAGTCCATGGTGTTGGCAGCAACGTATGTCTTGGTCATGTACCACACACCCTTATAGTCGCCGTACTCGCCCCACGAGTTTTTCACCATGTAGTATTCCTTGCCGTTCTGGTCCTTGGCCACGCCGAAGATTTGCATGCCGTGGTCGTCGGTCAGCTCCCAGTTGTCGTAGCGCTCCTGCCGGAGTTCTTGCGTGGCCACTATCTCGGGTGCGTTGACACCCAGCGAGTCGAGCTTGTCTTTCTTCTCGTCGGCCTTCAGCTTCAGCCAGCGGGCAGCGTCGCTGCCGGTCAGGGCCTGGGCCTTCTTCACGTCGTAGGCTATGCCGAGCCCCTTGCGGGTGAAGCCTTCCTCGCTCACGTCGCCGCCCCATGCAATGGTGTAGCCCTGCTCGATGGCATTGTCGATGATGCGCATCATCTCGTCCATAGGCACGTTCCACGACGGATCCCAGCGCCAGTTGTCCTGCACCTCGACGGCAAACTGTGTATAGAAGGGATGATGGGTGTAGCTGGTTATGCTGACATAGTCGTTCCAGTCGATGCCCAGGCTGCCTGCAAACTCTTTCGGGGTGTATTGCTTGCCCTCGTAGGTGAAGCGCTCGGGCTTCTGGCCCAGATAGGCATCGATGATGCCCTGCAGACCTTTCTGCCACTGTCTGCTGATTTTCTTGGCCGAGCTTTTCGACACTGCAGCCACGTATGGCTCCATGACGGAGAAGAACTCGTTGAAGTTGGCCAGCGAGTCGCCTTGCGGTGTACCGGGCAGAGGCATGGCATCCTCGGGGCAGATGCCGTTCTTCTTGATGATGGTCAGCACGTCGCCGGCGCTGCCGCCCTGCGAGAACTGGCTGTCGCCGTGCATGCGCACGGTCAGAATGGCGCGGTCCATATAGTCGTTGTTGGCCACGAACATCTCGCACAGGTCGTAGGTCTTGCCGGTGGCCTTCAGTATTTCACTCTCGAAGAAAGCAAGGGTGGAGTAGGCCCAGCAGGTGCCTGAACGGTTTTGGTCCTTAATGCTGGTGATGTGGTTGGCCTTGATGGTGGTGAACACGGGCTTGTTGTCGGGCGCCTTGGCCTTTTTCTTGGCAGCAGAGACAGGTGCTGCCGCCAGCAGGCCTATGAGGGCCAACGAGAAAAGTTGTTGCATAGTTTGATTGAATATGATTTGGTTGGTTCTTATCGGTGGTTGGTATTGTTCGTCATTTCGTGCTTCTTACGCCTCGTATCGCATAGCTACAATCCAGCTGCAAAATTACACTTTTCTGCTGACACGGCCAAACGTTTTCCGCAAAAACTTGCTAAGACAGTCCTGTGATTTCCTGGGTAATTTTAGGTGTTCATAGAATTTCCTGGGTATTCCTGGGCAATCAATCCTTAATGCAATTCAGGTTTCGTAAGTTCTTGGACGAGCCAAGCGGCAGAACAGAGACCGCTCGTTGCCCTTTCAGGGCGTGCCTTTCGGAGTTTGCGAAACTTGAATCATTAACGCAAAAAAAAGCGAAGGTCTCACGACTTCCGCTTTCCTAAAAACAAACTACTTAAAAACTAATCTACTAAAACAAATCAAAATCTGTATTCCTTCTGTTGTCGCAAATGAACATGCAGCTCGCTCGCTGCTTTGTTTTGGTGTTGCAAAGATACTCTTGTTTCTTTTATTCAGCAAGTTTTTGGACGAAAAATGTTATTGTTTTAACATTTTTGTATTAATAAGTTTCCTTTTGTAACATTTGTTTTCACAATTTGTCCTTACCGGCACTAAGTTCTCCGGCCCTTATAGCATAAAAGAAGCAAGACGGTGGCATGTATGCGCATGCCCCCGTCTTGCTGTCGTTTATGGCTTTAAAAGCTATTTGTTCACCTGGAAACGCGTGTCGCCGTCCTTGAAGAAGGCGTTGATCTGTCGGGCGGCAGCGATGCCTGCGTTGATGTTTGCCTCGGCGGTTTGTGCCCCCATCTTCTTAGGAGTGGAGAAATAGCGGCCCTCCAGCTGCTTGAAGTCGGCATCCAGGTCTGGCATGATGTCTGTCACGAACTTCAGGTCCTGACGCTCCTGCATCAGCTGCAGCAGCTCAGGTTCGCAGATAACCTCCTTGCGGGCGGTGTTCACCAGTATGCCGCCTTTCTTCATCTTGCCCACCAGGGCAGCGTTGATGCTCTGCTTGGTCTGCGGCGTGGCGGGTATGTGCAGGCTGACCACGTCGCACTGTTCGAACAGTGCGTCTTGGTTGGCTACGGCTTTCACGCCGGCCTGCTCTATCACTTCTGCGGGGCAGAAGGCATCGTAGGCATAGACATCCATGCCGAAGCCCTTAGCTATGCGCGCCACGTTGCGGCCCACATTGCCAAAAGCCAGAATGCCCAGCTTCTTGCCCAAGAGCTCTGTGCCGCTCTTGCCGTTGTAGAAGCCGCGCACCGCCATCACCAGCAGTCCGAACACGAGCTCGGCCACGGCGTTGGCGTTCTGTCCGGGTGTGTTCTCTGCCACCACGTTGTGAGCTGTGGCGGCAGCCAGGTCGATGTTGTCGTAGCCGGCACCAGCCCGCACCACTATCTTCAGCTGCTTGGCTGCATCGAGCACCTCGGCGTCAACCTTGTCTGAGCGAATTATCAGGGCGTCGGCATCCTTCACGGCATCTAACAGCTGGGCCTTTTCGGTATATTTCTCCAGCAGTGCCAGCTCGTTGCCGGCTCCCTCTATCTCCTTGCGTATGCCCTCTACGGCAGCGGCTGCAAAAGGCTTCTCGGTTGCTATTAATACTTTCATAATAATATTAATGTGTAAATGTGACGTGTTCGTCCTTGGGCGTTGTGGCGAGTTAATGACTGCTTTCAAACTCCTTCATGCAGTCCACGAGTGCCTGGCAGCCCTCGACGGTCTGTGCGTTGTAGCACGAGGCGCGGAAGCCACCCACCGAGCGGTGGCCCTTCACGCCCACCATGCCCTTCGATGTGGCGAAGTCGAGGAACTCCTTCTCCAGCTCCTTGTATTCGGGAGCCATGACGAAGCAGATGTTCATCAGCGAGCGGTCTTCTTCATTGGCAGTGCCGACGAAACACTTGTTGCGGTCTATTTCTCCATAGACAATCTCTGCGCGCTGTTGGGCCAGACGGTCCATAGCCTCCACGCCGCCGCTCTTCTTTATCCAGCGGAGCGTCTCCAGGGCAGAGTAGATAGGCACCACGGGCGGTGTGTTGAACATCGAGCCCTTTTCGACGTGGGTGCGATAGTCGAGCATGGTGGGTATCTGGCGCGGAGCCTTGCCCAGGGCATCGTCTTTCACGATGACGATGGTCACGCCGGCCATGGCCAGGTTTTTCTGCGCGCCGGCATAGATAGCGTCGTATTTGGCCACGTCGATGGGACGCGAGAAGATGTCTGACGACATGTCGGCTATCAGGCGCACGGGCACGTCAAGGTCTTTGCGTATCTCTGTGCCGTAGATGGTATTGTTGGTAGTGATGTGCAGGTAGTCGGCATCGGCGGGCACCGTCCAGCCTTTCGGTATGAAGGTGTAGTTTGCGTCGGCCGATGAAGCCACTTCCACCACATCGCCAAACAGCTTAGCTTCCTTCATGGCTTTCTTTGCCCATACGCCCGTGTTGAGGTAGGCTGCCTTCTTGATGAGGAAGTTGTAGGGTATCATGCAGAACTCCAGGCTGGCACCTCCGCCGAGGAAGATGACAGAATAGCCCTCGGGCACCTGCAGTAGCTCCTTGACGAGGGCTACGGCCTCATCGACGACGGGCTGGAAGTCCTTGGCACGGTGGGAGATCTCCATCAGCGAGAGACCAGAACCGTTGAAATCGAGGCACTGCTTGGCAGTGTTCTCAATCACCTCGCGCGGCAGCATGGAAGGGCCGGCATTGAAATTGTACTTTTTCATGCTTTTTGTGTGGTTGTTATTGTGTTTATTTCTGATATATTCGGATTGCTCGGATTATTCTGATTATTCTGATTATTCTGATTATTCTGATTACTCAGATTATTCTGATTACTCAGATTATTCTGATTACTCAGATTACTCAGATTATTTCTGATTACTCTGATATCATTCAATGCTCTACTGCCTCTTCAGCAGCTGGTCTATTTCGTCAAATTCCTTGCCCATGTTCAGGTTGAGGTAGATGCGATAGAGCACAGGTGCCCATTTGTCTTTGGCATCGGGTTCCTGTTTCCGATAAGCCTCCATGTATGGCTTAGCTTCGCTGCACAGTGCCGTTATCTGCTTCTTGTCGCTCAGTTCGTTCAGCCGGCTGGCCTTGTTCATCATGGCCACGGCTGCTGTGTAGTTGGCCTCGTGAAGCACATCGCCGTCAACGCGCTTGGCATAGTCGATGGCTTCGTCGTTGCGTCCCAGGTTGAGCAGCAGGCTGGCTTTGGCGTAGAGGAAGAGCTGGCAGGTGTCGCAGCTCTCAAGAGCCTTGTCGGTGATGTCGAGTGCCTCGGCATACATTCGCTTGGCCGAGTAGTTGTCTATCAGTCGGGGGAAGAAATATGTGTTGCGCGGAAACTCGTTGAACCCCGTTGTCAGCGTGGCCACATACGACGAGTCGTCTTTCAGTTCGTGCCATGCCTCGGCTACATACTGCAGCGTGTTGGCGCGCTTCGACTGTTCGAGCAGTGCCAGGTCGCGGTGGCGCAGTGTGCGCACGGGGTCGTGCATAAGGTATGCGCTGTAGAGTGCCCAGTAGGCTGCCAGCTGCCGGGCGTGTTGTTGCTTGTCGTCGGCTGCTGCCGTTGTCAGCACATCGGCGAACAGTGGCTGGTTGAAGCAGTCGAGGTATGTCTCGTAGAAATCAAACGACTGCTGCCACTGCTGTTTCCTGATGAAATAGGCACCGCCCGAGTATAGGTTGGGCATCAGGCGTGACAGCGTCTCTGCGTGTGTCTTGCGGTACTGTGGGCGCACTCGTCCCTTCGTGTCTGGCAGCGCGTCAACGCTGTCCATTGTCTCGGCCACGGTATAGAGTCGTCGCACGAGCTTAAAGAATGTGGCGGTGTCTTGTTGCTGCTTGAGGTAGAACCTCTTGTTGGCCTCGTCATACTGTGCCTGCACCGCATCGTACAGCGTGGCGTGCACCTTCAGGTTCTGTCGGTTGTCGGGCTGCTTCAGCAGGTCGGTCATAAGCTGTTCTGCCTTGTTCAGCTCTTTGCCACTTTTGATATAAGAACGTGCCTGAGAGAGTTCTTTTTTCTGAGCTCTCAGGCACGTTGTGAATGTCAGTATCAGAAGAATGAGCGTTATGGCTTTCTTCATGAGTGTTGGTGTTATCGGGGCGCAGTCTTGTCCCGAGTGAGTGTTATTACGTTTTATATAATGTGTTGTCTCAGCCTACTGTGCGCTGACGAGCTTCTCCATCTCGGCTGCGTTGGCCTGGTCGCCCAGTGAGTAGTAGATCTGGTAGAGGGGGTATGCCCAGTTGACCTTCTCGCGGTCGGGGTCGAGCTGCTTGGCACGCTCCAGGTATTCCTTTGCCTGTGCGAGTATGGCTTTCACCTTGTCGGCGTTGGCTTTAGTCAGCTTGCCTGTAGCTTTGTCCGCCAGCTGGTCCTTCAGGTCGATGGCTTTCGAGTTGAGGCATACTCCGGCATTGAACACGCACTGCACGAACGACGGGTCCATGTCGATGGCTTTCTGATAGCTGGCCACGGCGTCGTCCCATTGGCGTGCGTTCATGTCCAGCTCACCCTTCAGTGCCCAGTTCATCTTGTTGTCGGGATTGGCAGCCAGCTCCTCGCTCACCCATGCCTTCATCTCCTCGGTTCGTCCGGGGCGTGAGTAGTAGTCCATCAGCAGGTTGTAGAAGCGTTCTTCGTCGGGGTTCTCCTTGTGCAGCTTTATCACCATGTCGCGGTAGGCCACCGAGTCGGCGTGGGTCTTGCTGTTGTCTTTCTTTGAGAAGAGCAGTATCTCGTTGGCATCCTTGGCTTTTGCGGGGTCCTGTGCGGCTATGGCCGCATATTTCTCTGCGCTGACAAAATCCTTCGACTGGTAGGCCACGAGTCCGGCATAGTAGGCTATCTCTGACAGGTACTTGTAGTACAAGTTCTTGTCGGGGTTCTTGTCTTCGTTGGCAAAGAGGGGGTCGCTGGCGCAATCGACGTATGCCCCCCAGTATTTCAGGGCATTGGCCATGTTCTTCTTGTTGTAAGCCCACTGTCCGGCGTTGATCAGCGTTAGTCGTGTGTTCTGATAGCGGCTCAGGTTGTTGTCCTGGAAGCGCACCTTGACCTTGCCCTTGGCGTTGGGCTGGTGGTCGTACACGTTGGCCTGCATGGCGGCCTTGAGACCCTCGCTGAGGCAGTCGTACATCTTCAGCGTGTCGATGTTGACAGCTTTCTTTGTAATTTGTGCCTGCATGCCTTCGTTCTGTGCATCTTCAAACTGCTTGTAGTAGATGTCGTTTACCAGGTTCCAGGCCGCAGCCTTGTCCTCGGTGGCAGCGTTGTCGAGTGCCGGTTTCAGGGCTTGCAGGGCTGCGTCGAAGTTTCCCTTTCCGAAATCTTTCTTTGCTTGCTTGACGATGTCGTCCTGTGCAAACGTCGTGGTGGCAGCTGCTGCCATCAGGACGAAAAACATTGCTTTTTTCATGTCTATTAGTTTTTTGGTTACCGTTAGTTCTGGTCGTTTGTGGGGTCAGTGGGGTCAGTGGGCTCGGTGGGGTCAGTGGGCTCGGTGGGTGTGGGGTCGGTGGGGGTGGTGATGTCGGTGGGGGCTGTGGGGTCGGTGTTCTCGTCGTTGACAAGTTCTTCTTCTTCCTCCTCCTGTTCCTCGTGCTGCACCTTGCAGACACTGGCAATGACATCGTTCTTCTTGCTCAGGTTGATGAGCCGCACACCCTGCGTGGCCCGTCCCGTGACGCGTATGTCTTTCAGCGGCAGGCGCAGGGCGATGCCGCTCTTGTTGATAATCATCAGGTCGTTGTCGTCGGTGACTACCTTGATGGCCACGAGTCGTCCCGTGCGCTCGGTGATGGCAATGGTTTTCACGCCTTTGCCTCCGCGTGCCGTCTTACGGTATTCGTCCACGTCAGAGCGTTTGCCGTAGCCGTTTTCTGACACGACCATGATGGTTTCGTTCTGCGGGTCGTTGACGCAGACCATGCCCACCAGCTCGTCGTCGCCTCCGTCGAGCTTCATACCCCGCACGCCGGTGCTGGTTCGTCCCATGTCGCGCACGAGTTGCTCGTCGAAGCGCACGGCCCGTCCGTTGCGGTTGGCCAGCAGCAGCTCGTTGTGACCGTTTGTCAGTCGCACTCCCACCACGCTGTCGCCCTCGCGTATGTTGATGGCATTGACACCCTTGGCGCGCACGTTACGGTAGTCGTAGAGGCATGTCTTCTTCACGGTGCCGTTCTTTGTGGCGAACACCACGAAGTGCGACTTGAGGAATTCCTCGTCGTCGAACTTCTTTATGCGCAGCACGGCGTTGATGGCATCGTCGGGCTCCAGATTGAGCAGGTTCTGCACGGCCCGTCCCTTCGAGTTCTTGTCGCCTTCGGGCACCTCGTAGCATTTTAGCCAGTAGCAGCGTCCCTTCTGTGTGAAGAAGAGCAGCATGTTGTGCATGGTGGCGGGATAGATATACTCGGTGAAGTCGTTGTCGCGGTGGCGTGCTCCGCGTGCTCCCACGCCGCCGCGTCCCTGCTCGCGGAAGTCGGCCAGCGGTGTGCGCTTGATGTATCCCAGGTGCGAGATGGTTATGACCACGGGGTCGTCGGGGTAGAAGTCCTCGGCATTGAATTCCTCGCTGGTCATCTTTATCTCCGTGCGGCGTTCGTCGCCATATTTCTCCTTGACCTCCTGCAGCTCCTGCTTCATCACCTGCTTGCACAGCTCGGGATCGTCGAGTATGGCCTGCAGGTGTTCGATGAGCTTCATCAGGTCGTCGTATTCCTGGTGCAGTTGGTCCATGCGCAGTCCTGTGAGCTGGCTCAGACGCATATCGACGATGGCCTTTGCCTGTACCTCGTCGAAGTCGAAGCGTTTCATCAGGCTGTCGCAGGCCGCTTTCGGCGTTTCGCTGGCGCGTATGAGGTGCACCACCTCGTCGATGTTGTCGCAGGCTGTGATGAGCGCCAGCAGTATGTGTGCGCGGTCTTGCGCTTTCTTCAGGTCAAACTTTGTGCGGCGTATGGTCACGTCGTGGCGGTGCTCCACGAAATGGTGGACGCACTCCTTCAGCGACAGCAGCTTGGGCCTGCCGTGCACCAGTGCGATGCAGTTGACAGAGAAGTTGCTCTGCAGTGCCGTCATCTTGAACAGCTTGTTCAGTACGACCTTGGCGTTGGCTTCTCGCTTGATGTCCACCACGATGCGCATACCCTGACGGCCGCTCTCGTCGTTGACGTAGCTTATGCCCTCTATCTTGTGTTCGTTGGCCAGGTCGGCTATGTATGACACCAGCTCGGCTTTGTTCACGCCGTAGGGTATCTCCGTCACCACGATCTTGTCGTGAGTCTCGCCTGTCTCTATCTCGGCCTTGGCGCGCATCACTATCTTGCCGCGGCCGGTCTCGTATGCGTCGCGCACACCCTGTATGCCGTAGATGTATGCTCCGGTGGGGAAGTCGGGCGCCTTGATGTATTGCATCAGGCCATCGGTGTCGATGTCGGGATTGTCGATGTATGCGCAGCAGCCGTCGATGACCTCGCCCAGGTTGTGCGTGGGTATGTTTGTGGCCATGCCCACGGCGATGCCGTTTCCGCCGTTGACCAGCAGGTTGGGTATCTTGGTCGGCATGATGGTAGGCTCTTTGAGCGAGTCGTCGAAGTTGTTGGTCATATCGACGGTGTCCTTGTCCAGGTCGTCCATGATATGCTCGCCCATCTTTGACAGTCGGCACTCGGTGTAACGCATGGCGGCCGGTGAGTCGCCATCGATTGAGCCAAAGTTTCCCTGTCCGTCAACCAGGGTGTAGCGCATGTTCCACTCTTGCGCCATGCGCACCAGAGCGCCATAGACACTCGAGTCGCCGTGGGGGTGGTACTTGCCCAGAACCTCGCCCACGACGCGTGCGCATTTCTTGTAGGGCTGATCGCTGGTGTTGCCTATGCCGGCCATGCCGTAGAGTATGCGGCGGTGAACGGGCTTGAAGCCGTCGCGCACGTCGGGCAGGGCGCGGGCCACGATAACTGACATTGAGTAGTCGATGTAAGAGGATTTCATCTCCTCCTCAATGTTGATTTTCAGAATTCTGTCGTTGTCGATAGTCTGTTCCATTAAGAAATTAGTTTGTCACTTTGAAGGCGTCGGTCTTTGCTCAGAAGGGCGTAGAGCCGTTTTCCTTGCCTTTTAACGCGTTTTCGGCTTTTTTATTTGGGCGCAAAGGTAGTGTTTTTCCTACAGACGGCAAAATCTTTTAACGCAATTTTGCCATTGATTTCAATGTTTGTAACTGGTCAGTTATCGTCAAAGCTTACCACAGTAAATAATTGCCAAGGGTTTTCGGCTACAGGCAATACGCTTCTCACTTCAAGTTTTTTAGTTTTTTAGTTTCTGAGTTTTTGAGTTTCTGCTTAATTCGCAGCGCTTGTGTTCATTTGTGTAATTCGTGAAATTAGTCTTAATTCGTTGTTCTTAAAAGTTTTTAGAGGGTGGAAACTTGAGTTGTCTAATTGTCTAATTGTCTCTCTGTCTAATTGTCTCTCTGTCTAATTGTCTAATTGTCTAATTGTCTCTCTGTCTAATTGTTTCTCTGTCTAATTGTCTAATTGTCTAATTGTCTCTCTGTCTAATTGTCTAATTGTCTAATTGTCTCTCTGTCTAATTGTCTAATTGTCTAATTGTCTCTCTGTCTCTCTGTCTAATTGTCTAATTGTCTAATTGTCTCTCTGTCTAATTGTTTCTCTGTCTAATTGTCTAATTGTCTAATTGTCTAATTGTCTCTCTGTCTAATTGTTTCTCTGTCTAATTGTCTAATTGTCTAATTGTCTCTCTGTCTAATTGTTTCTCTGTCTAATTG
>JAILBT010000052.1 GCA_024680755.1 Prevotella sp.
TGGGAGTCATCGCCGGAGAGGCACCAGCGGCTCGACACAAGAGGATCAAACCAGTAGAATCAATGCCGGAGAAATAATGAAACATTATACATTAAAGATTATACATTAAAGATTATACATTAAAGATTATACATTAAAGATTATACATTAAAGAGAATCGCAAAACCTAACCTAAACATGAAACAGACTTTATCCACACTGCTGCTGGGTCTCTGCCTCAGCGTTGCAGCCGTGGCAGCACCGGTGAGCCGCGAGGCCGCCATGCAGAAAGCCCGCTCGCACATGGCCTGGCTGAACGACAGCCGGCCCCTGACGGCCGTTGCCGGCCCACGACTGGCACCCGGGCAGAAAGACAGACAGCAGCCGGCATACCATGTGTTCAACCGCGGCACCGACGGCGGCTACATTATCATCTCGGGCGACGACCAGACAGAAGAGGTGCTGGGCTACTGCGACACGGGCAGCTTCAACTACGGCCAGCTGCCCACAGCCATGCAGGAATGGCTCGACGGCTGCGCAGCACAGATAGAGCGCCTGGGCAAGGGCGGCAACGACGCCGGCGCAAGGCAAGGCATCATCATGCGCGACGCCGTGAGCACACACCCCGCCGTGGAACAGCTCATGGACTGCACATGGAACCAGGGCGCGCCATACAACGACGAGTGCCCGATGTATTTCTCGCTCGGACGCTCGGTGACGGGCTGCGTGGCAACGGCCATGGCACAGATACTCTACTACAACCGCGACAAGTCGGTCAGCGAGACGCAGGCCGCCATGCCCGCATACGACACATGGACCGAACACCCCACCTACGGACACCTGCATGTGAACGGCATACCGGCAGGAGCACCGCTCGACTGGGACAACATGCTGCCTTCCTACGGCTCGGGCGCAACGGCCATCGAGCGCCTGGCCGTGGCACAGCTGATGCACTACTGCGGCGTGGCGGTGCACATGGACTACACCAACAGCGCCTCGGGAGCACAGTCGTCGGAGGTGGCAACGGCCCTGACACGCTATTTCGGCTACGGGCAGAGCGTCAGGTATATCAGCGCCTCTGACTACAGCGACAGCGAGTGGGACCAGACCATCTACAACGAGATGGCGGCCGGACGAGCCGTCTATCTGAGCGGTGCCAACGCCACGGCGGGACACGCCTTCGTATGCGACGGATATGACGGCAACCGACGCTACCACATCAACTGGGGCTGGGGCGGACAGAGCAACGGCTACTACCTGCTGACCAACCTCACACCCGGCTCGCAGGGCATAGGAGGCTCGGACGACGGATACAACAGCTACCGCGACGCCGTGGTGGGCATAGAGCCCGTCAACTATGCCACAAAGGCCATGACCTTCAGCGATGCCACCGTGCGCGCACTGGCCGTGGCAGCCTTCGACACCGACGGCGACGGCACGCTGACCTACGGCGAGGCGGCCGACGTCAAGCAGCTGGGACGCACCTTCAGCTGCCAGAACATCAAGACATTCAACGAGCTGTACTACTTCACCGGACTGACCGACATCGACGACAACGCCTTCGAGAGCTGCACACAGCTCACGACACTGAAGCTGCCCAAGGGACTGAAGACTATAGGCCGCGCCAGCTTCAGCGGCTGCACACGGCTGCACACGCTGGTGCTGCCCGAGGGCGTGACGGACATCGGCGAGGAGGCCTTCGCCGACTGCTCACAGCTGACCGCACTACAGCTGCCGACAGCTCTGACGGCCATAGCACCGCGACTGATGAAAAACTGCACACGCGTGGCCGCCATAAACCTGCCCATCGGCGTGACAGAGATAGCCGACAACGCCTTCAGCGGCATGGCGGCGCTGAAGACATTCACCCTGAACACCATACAGCCCGACGACATCGCCCTGGGTAGCGACATCTTTGCCGGAACAGACCTGAGCCAGGCAACGCTGGTCTGCCAGCAGGGCACACGACAGTGGCTGCAACAGAACGAGCAGTGGCAGCACTTCGGCAACATACGCGAGCTGCGCAACCTGACACGCGGACAGTTTGCAGAGATAGAGGCCGGAAAGAAATACTTCTTCTACAACGTGGGCACGGGACGCTTCCTGACCAAGGGCGAGGCCTGGGGCACACAGGCCGTGGTGGGCAGCGAGCCCATGCGCTTCGTGGTGAACCACAGCAGCAACATGCCCGAGGGCATCTTCCACCTCACGTCGGAAGACACAGGCAAGAGCGGACGCTACCTCTTCCGCACCACGGCCGACAACAACGTGGGACAGGGCGTGAAGGCCGCCTTCGTCGATGGCGCGTCGCTCACCACCACAGCCCGATGGAACATACAGCCCGTGGCCGAGGGGCAGACGGTCTATACCATACAGGTGCCGCAGAACGATGCCAGCTACACCGAGGGACAATACTGGGGCGTGCAGCCCACACACGCCAGCAATGCCGCACAGCCCACCTACGGCGTCTATTTCGACGTGGACTATGCCCAGTGGCAGAAGAACTGCCAGTGGCGACTGGTCGAATACGATGCCGACGCATACGAGCTCTACCGGCAGGCCACCACGCTGGGCAACCTGCTACAGCTGGCTGCCACACGCAAGATAGACGCCACAGCGCAGCAGGCCGTCTATGACAACATGGAGAGCACGCTCGAACAGGTGCTGCAGGCACAGCAGCAGCTGCGCAAGCTGCTCTCGCTCGTAAACTTTGCCGACGACACGGCACGCGACATCTTCACCTCTCACTTCGACATCGACAGCGACGGCGAGATAAGCCTGACAGAAGCCTCGATGGTAGATGACATCGGAACGCTGTTCTACGGCACCGCCGTCAAGACACTCGACGAGCTGCAGCACTTCACCTCGCTGACCACCCTCTACGGCAACAGCTTCGAGGGCTGCACCAGCTTAGAGAGCATCACCCTGCCGGAGACGATAGAGACGATGTACTACCGCGTGTTCCGCAACTGCAAGAAGCTGACCGAGATAAGCCTGCCGGCCTACGTCACGCTGATAGGCGACAACAACTTCGACGGCTGCACGGCGCTGCGCACGGTGCGCATGTACAACCCCGACCCGTCGTCGGTGGCCCTGGGCAACAACGTGTTCCTCGGCGTACCGCTCAGCCAGTGTGTGCTGTATGTGCCCTTCGGCAGCCGCGAGCTCTATGCCTCGGCACCGGTGTGGAAGCTGTTTGGCACCATCAAGGAGATGCGCACGCCGGTCAGCCCGCGCCTGTCAGCACCCGTGACAGGAACCACCGGCTATATATATAATGTGGCAACACGCCGATACCTGAACCGCGGCGAAGCATGGGGCTCGCAGGCCGTGGTGGCACGCCAGGGCATGGCCTACCAGCTGCGACGCACCACGGCCATGCCCGAAGGCTGCTACTACCTCACGTCGAGCCAGACCACCGACACCAACGGCAGCGTGCTCTTCCGCACCGACAACGACAACAAGGTGGGCACGGGCGTAAAAGCCTGCTTCACCGACGGCAACCTGTCGGCCAAAGCCTACTGGCACCTGGAGATGGCGGGCGACAGCCTCTTCACCCTGCAGGTGCCGCAGAACGACTCGGCATACGTCGAAGGCCACTACCTCGGCACACAGAGCAACCACGCCAGCGACGTGGCCAGCCCCACCAACGGTGCCTACTGGGACATCGAGCGCAGCTCGCTGCCGCAGCAGTGCTTGTGGGGCTTCGTCAGCGAGGCCGACATGCAGGCCGCCAAGACCGTCAACGGCCACATAGCACAGCTCAGGGAGCTGCTGACGATGGCAGCCGACAGAGGCATTGACGCCACCGACGAACAGACCACCTACGACGACCCGGCAGCCACGCCCGAGCAGATAGCCGCGGCTGTGATGTCGCTGCGCGAGAAGCTCCACTTCATCAACTTCGGCGACGCCACGGCACGACAGCTCTGCCTCGCCGCATGGGACACCGACGGCGACGGCGAGCTGACCTTTGAAGAGGCTGCCAGCGTTACTACGCTGGCCGGCGTATTCCAGAACCAGAGCAAGATGACCAGCCTGGAGGAGCTGCGCTACTTCACCGCGCTGACAGAGATACCGGAGAAAGCCTTCACCTCGTGCACGGCCCTGAGCTCGATATACATCCCCGCCGCAGTGACCAGGATAGGCGACTATGCCTTCCAGTTCTGCCGCAACATGAAATATGCCGTGATGCTCAACCCGGGGGCCGTGGTCAGCGGTGCGGGCAGCAGCTTGATGTCGGCCAAGGTGCAGTGCTTCGTGCCCGAGGGCATGCTGCCACAGTATGCCGCCGACGCAGAGTGGGCCGCCCACCCCATCAGTGCCTATACGGGCGTGCCCGTGGTCAGCGCCGACAGCGTGAGCCGCCTCTACGGCCGCACACTGGCCCGCATGACCTATACCGTGAGCGGAGCACCCATCAACGGCGAGCCCGAGCTGTCGCAGCCCCTGGCCACCGACGCCACCACGCCCGTGGGACAATATCCCATCGCGGTCAGCGCCGGCACCATCACCTCACCACACCTGCGCTGCGAGGATGGCGTGCTGAGCATAACACCAGCTGCACTGACCATAACCGCCAACTCCTACGAGCGCATGGAGGGAGAGGAGAACCCCGAGTTTGAAGTGACGTACAAGGGATTCCGCAACCGCGAGACCGCCGACGTGCTGACACAACTGCCCACCGTCAGCTGCGAGGCCACCAAGGACAGCCCCGCCGGAACATACGAAATAGTGGTGTCGGGCGCCGAGGCACAGAACTACGAGATAACTTACGTAAATGGCACACTGACCGTAGGCTCAACAGGCATTGACGACATACTGGCTGGCAAGAGCCGCGGCGATGTATATGACGTACAGGGCCGTCGCCTCGGCACCGCAGCCCAAGGCACACGGTCAATGGTCAATGGAACACCCCTCCGCCGCGGCGTGTATATCTACGGAGGCCGCAAGCACGTGGTGAGATAGCCATTGATGTTTTTCCGTGCCTAAAGAGCAATCAGAGCTTATATGTAATGGTCAAACTATATGGACTGTTTCATAATTACAATTGCAGAATTGCAGTATTATTGAAGCTTCCTGAAAATATTATCCGAACCGCTTGGCGGTTCGGATTTTTCTTTCTACTTTTGCAGCCGTACATCAGTGACCCACACATAGCTATTAGAGTAATAAAACTAAGTATAAACATGGGATTCACACCACGCACTAATGAAGAGTTACTTGCTGCAGTGCAAGTCTTTCAGAAACGTCACAGCCAGACAGAAGAACGACTGCGTCGAAAACTTGAGCTGGGCGTACTTAAAGAAGAGATGGCCTGATGGTAATGAATATCAGTTCTGTATATTTGAAGATGAAATGCAAGATATTATAAAAACATATACCTATGCTTATTCAGGAGAAGAAATATAAGGATTATTTGTCACAGGACTATGAGCCTGTGGACGAGACCACGATGCCATTTCTTGTTGACATCCGTGCCATTAGGTCTTATGCAGCACAGAGGGGGATCAGCATAGTTTCTTTATCTGATGAGGAGAAGCAGCAGTTTCTAATTCCTAATCCCAGCTACCGCAAGAAGCACAAGCATGGCATAGCTGCCGTATTCTGAGACATTTTTTATTTGCTGTATTTCGCAGAAATATATAACCCAATATTATAAAACTATGACGTAGAAAGAACTGAACTGAGAAAGACATATTGAGATAGAGTGTTTACTCTTGCCGATGGCATCTGAAAATCGCCAAATTGAAGAAACGTCCATCAAAGCAATGAGTGAATGCTTGCACTATAGGTGCAGGCTTCCTTGTTGTATGGACGTAGGCGTTTGGCGATGCCTCAGATGCACAACAAAGAACCTGCACCTATTTCTTTTGTACCTATCGCCAAACACAATCAACTTATTCTTTTTATTAACCAACAAACAACAACAATTATGAAGAAAATGTTTCTTTCGCTTGTAGCCGCCATAGTGGCAGCTACGACTGTGTACGGACAATCGCAAGTGGCAACCCTGACACACGATGGAGTAATTACGACCTTTTACGGATACAACGGCCTACAGAGTGCCCACGATGCAGCAGTCAGTGGCGACATTATTACACTGTCGAGTGGTAATTTCCAAGGCATCACTATCACAAAGGCCATCAACCTCCGCGGTGCCGGCATGCAAACAGACACGGAAAACAACATTTTGCCAAGCTATGTAGTCGGCAATGTAACAATAAATATTCCTGAAGAAGAAACACGGGCATTGACTGTAGAAGGAGTTCAGTTTAAGAATGAAGTGGTAGGAGGTGTCGCAACAAATTATAGTTTTCTGAAAAATGCGACATTTACAAAATGTCTTATAAGGTCATTTTACAACTTAAAACTTCAGGATGTCCAATTTATACAATGCAAAATAAGAGAGCTGAGGCCAAATGGTTCAGCCCTCAGTTTTAGCGCAATCAATTGTTTTATAAGACGCTATGTATCTTGGGCCAATGGTATTTTTAGAAATTGCATTGTAGGTGGAGCTGGTGCAAATGAAAACGCGTCGTTCTATAATTGTATATTATGGGGCGGGTATTTACTTGCATCATGTACTGCAGAAAATTGTGTTGGAAGTACTACATTTAGTTCTACAACCAATTCTTATGGATATTCTGCAAGTTATTTCAAGGATGTTGCTCAGACTAATAATACAAACACCGCAGTATCATCCTTATTCAAAACTTATCGATACAAAGATAGCGGTAGTGAGGAAGACTGGGAAAACGAGACTTTCGAGTTGACTGATGAAGCCAAAGCCGCCTACCTTGGCGATGACGGCAAAGAGGTAGGTATCTATGGTGGCTTGATGCCATTCGACCCGACACCCAGCTACCCCCGCATTACAAAGTGCGACGTTGCTCCCAAATCGACGGTTGACGGAAAACTGAGTGTGGATATTGAGGTAACAACTGTAGAATAAAAAAATCAACGCTATGCGCAAATATATTATTCTTTTGCTGTTCATCGGCATACACTATATTGCCCGAGGACAGACAGACGGCGAATACCGCTACTGGTTTGACGGCGACTACTCCAGCGCACAGAGTATCACTGGTGGCACAGGCGTTTACTCTGTTGACGTAACTTCCCTACGGGGGGGTCTGCATACTCTCCACAGCATGGCAAAAGATGCCAACGGGCAGACTACGCCTGTGGTAAGCAACGTGTTTTACAAAACATACGCCACAGCTTCGGCCAGCATAACAGGTTATCGCTATTGGTTCGACAACGACGTAGAGCATGTGCAGACCATACCCTATCAGAGTGAAGCACTGATGCTGGACGTAAACTCGCTGGACAATGGCCTCCATTATCTTTACCTGCAGGCTACAGGCTCTGTGCAGTCACCTGTGGTATCACGCATGTTTGCCAAACTGCCGGAAATCAGTATTGGCCAAAATCTGCATGCAACACTTACTATTAACAAGAAAGTGTATAAAGAGACTGACATGGCCACAACAGGCGGTGCTGCCGTATGGGATATAGATGTATCAGATTTGCCTGACGGCTTGCACATGGCATACGTCACGCTCTACACTAAACAGAACGTGGCCCTATCTACCTACAGCTCGGTATTTATGAAAATACCAACGGGTAAGTCAGGCATCAGGAAATACGAATACTGGGTGAACGACGAGAATCCTGTATTAGGCAGTGTAGAGATGCCAGAATGTCTGGACCCGTACACTTTGCAGGCTCTGTTGCCTGTAACAACTCATCCCATTCGTAGCAGTAGCTTTGAGTTCCGCGTAGAAGACGGACAACCCGTCATCTATGCAAAGAACGACATACGGATACGCTTCTACGACAACCGGTCGAGAGTCACAGATGTCTGCAAGAAGTTTGTAGACGAGAAGGTGAAACAGGCGGTATCAGACTTTGAATTGCTGGAATCTGGTATTCAAAAGACCACGGCACGACCTGCAGATAACACTATCAAGTGGTATTATGTGGAAGCCCAGCGTGGGGACAGCCTGACATTCAAGTTGGATTACGCAGCCACCATCCAGCTGTTCTCACCATCAGGAAAGGAGCTATATAGTGCGTCAGGGGCGGATGCTCTCAATTTTGATGGTGCATACGCTCCAGAAGACGGCACATACTATGTGGCTTTGCATGATGTGACAACTATGACAGGTAATTCGCTGAGTGTTGTCTATCAGCATATAGACAAGTATGCACTGCTGAAATATACTCCCAAAGAAATAGGTGTAGCTGAGAGTATTGTGGAAATGGAACTCGACGGAAACGGTTTTGACAAACTTGTCGCTGCAGCATTGCGCATGGGGACGTCTGCTATTACTCCGTCAGAAATAATTGTCAAGTCAAGATCAGAAGCATTACTACGCTTTACTATAGATGGCACAGAAGAAATAGGAAACTACAACTTACTGCTTGATTTCAAAGATGGTGATGAAACAGGTAGCCTTTCCATCAATAATGCGGTAAACTTTGCAACTCCAGAGTTAGGCGATGCTAAAGTTGACATCGTTTTGAGCAAAATTGCCGCACGACCTTATTCTGTTACGATTAAAGTAACAAATACGGGGAATGTAGGCCTATCATTTATTCCACTGAACATAGCCTATGACAATGCAGATGAAATAGAAAAGGTAGACTTCCAAAATTTCTACATTGCCATCAGTGAGGCTGCGTATGAGAACGGATACTCTGTCCTCATTAAGACCGACAACTTTTTGGGAATGGACATCAGTGCTAATGTTATGAACCTGTTTTTGAATTATCTGGGTCCTAAAGAAACTAAGGAGCTTACACTTGGTTTCACTGCTCCCGATCACTATAGGTTCAAAGTCTATGCGTGGGCAGGTGAGTCACTAAATAAAGCTATCAGCCAAGAGAGTACAGAACCGACAAACATTCCATCAATCATGGACTATTTGAATTTTGCAGAGGGATTAAATCAAGAGGCTACGCCAACGAAAGTAAAAAGACGGATTGAGCGCTTGATTAGAGTCGCCAATATTGCACAGACTGTTGCTGAGAATGCTGCAACCACAGGACGGATTATGGGTAACATTTCCAATGGGGCTGACCATTATTCTGACATGGCAAGACTGAAACAATACAACATTGACCCCAGTGACCCGCTATACGAAACCATTGCCAATTTGCACCCGGTGCAAACACCAACGCAGATATTCGATGACCCAAACACTGCCAGCCATCATTTCCTACGACTGTGGGAATATAAACAGCAAAACACACAAAATCCGAATCCTACTCCTGACGGTCAAGAAGTGTTCATCATGAACCCCGGCGACCCCAATGACATTTTTGGCTACATGGCAGAATCGGGCAGCAAGTATGTGAAGCAAGAAACAACAGACGTATATTATACCATTGAGTTTGAGAATGACCCGGAGATTGCGACTGCTGCAGCACATACTATTGTAGTCACTGACACCTTGGACGCAACTAAATTCGACCTCTCCTCTTTTGCTGCTACCAGTGTCAAGATTGGTAACAAGATTATGCAGTTGGACGGAGAGAAACAATTTGCCAAGACTATGGACTTACGCCCCACTTGGGATGTTATTGCCCAAGTCAGTCTGGACTATAACGAGCAAGAAGGTACTGCCACGTGGAAGATTGAATCACTTGACCCGCTGACCATGGAGCCAATTCTTGATGCAACAAGAGGTGCGCTACCCGTAAACACAGACGGAAACGGCCAAGGTGAATTGTCTTTTGACATCAAGCTTAAGTCTAACTTGCAAGACGGTGATGTCATTAACAACTATGCCACTATCACGTTTGACCAAGAAGACCCCATTGCTACGCCAATCTGGACTAACATTATAGACGGCACGCCTCCAGCTAGTAATATCAAGAAAGTAGAAATAGTGGACGATGTGGTCAATATACAAGTTGCCATAGAAGACAATTTGTCTGGAGCATGGAGATACAATCTCTATATGCAGACAGAGGCTAATGGGGCGTGGCAGCGCATAGGATACAGCGTCCCTGAAGACTCAACGATGTCTGTGAAGCTGGAGCAAGACTTGACTTATGGCTTCTACGTTGTGGCTAAGGACTCTGCCGGTAATATCGAGCAAAAAGAAGCACAGTGCGAATATGCAGTATCTCTTTTAGGAGCCACTGGCGACGTGAACGGCGACGGGGCAGTCAACCTGACCGACGCGCAGTGGATAGTGCGCAGCTATGTGGGCCGCACGCCCGAGGGCTTCGTCCAGTCGGCTGCCGACGTCAACCGCGACGGTAGCGTCAACCTGAGCGACGCACAGAAGGTGGTGCGCATATTCGTGGGAAAAGACAACTGAAAAAGATTAAACAAAACAACACATTACAGTATGATGAAGAAGCAAATCATTCTGCTATCGGCTCTCACCGCTCTGTGCGGTGGAGCCGCCGCACAGACGCTGGCCGCAGGCGACATAGAGGCTGTGCCAGGCGAGACCGTCAGTCTGCCGCTGCTGCTTGACGTTGCGGGCGGCAGCTACAGCGGCATGGAGTTTGACATCGTGTTCACCGCCGACGGCTTCACCACCACCGGGGGTGCCACCACCACGACCGCCGGTTGGGACGGAGCCTTCACCATCGGTGACGTTGGTGGCGTGGGCATCAGCCTGCTGGCACGCTGCGGCGTGCTGTCGTACAGCGACACCAACATACCCGACGCCGGGCTGGCGCCACTGGGTACGGTGGAACTGAGCGTCGGTGCCGACGTGCCCACTGGCGACTATACCGTGACCGTGACCAACGTGACACTCATCGGCGACGGACGTGTGCCCGTGGCTGATGCCACCTGCACACTGAGCGTGGTGGAACGCCACAGCGTCGTGCTGGACGAGAACGCCACCACCCTGCCGGAGGCTGCCGACGGGGTGAACGTCCGCGTACTGCGCACCATCGGCGCGGGCAACTGGAGCAGTATCTGCCTGCCCTTCGCCATGACGGAGGCGCAGGTGAAGGCGGCGTTCGGCGAGGACGTGCAGCTGGCCGACTTCACGGGGTGCGAGGTGGACGGCGACGACAACATCTGCGTCAACTTCAGCAGCGTGGCAGCCATTGAGGCCAACCACCCTTATATAATTAAAGTGGGCAGCGACGTGACGGAGTTCACGGCGGACGGCGTGGACATCAGTCCCGAGGAGGAGCCCGCCGTGGATTGCGACGAGGAGACCACCGGCTCGGGGCGTAACAAGAAGACGACGTACAACAGCTTCATCGGCACCTACGTGGCAGAGACCGTGGTGCCCGACTTCGGCCTCTTCCTGAGCGGCAACAAGTTCTGGTTCTCTACGGGCAACACCGTGATGAAAGCCTTCCGCGCCTACTTCGACCTGGCCACAGCCGGAGCGGACTACACCACCATCTCGGCAGCAAACATTCAGTTGAACGTGGCTGACGACGAGGCGAGCGACGTCCGTGAGATTGAAGATGGAAAATGGAAGACTGGAACTGGTGTCTATGACCTGCAGGGCCGCCGCGTGAATGGTCAATGGTCAATGGACCGCTCGGCCGAAGGACGCTTGCAGGGCAAGAATGGTCAATGGAAGAAGGGCCTCTACATAAAGGGCGGTAGGAAAGTAATAGTGAAATGAACAGAAAAGGAGCAACAGCAATGAAAGCCATGAAATATACAAAGAAAGAGTACGTTGCACCTGCAACCAGTTGCGATGCAGTCGGTGAGGACGGGATGCTCTGCGCCTCAGCCGTCTATTCTGACACCGGCATAGGATACGGAGGAGTGGACGAAGACGGCACCATCGACCCGGAGGCCCGCAGCCACCGTGGCGTGTGGGACGAAGAATAAACACATCGAGCGAAAGTTGGTGTGTAAATAATGAAGTATCCATTTCATACAAGGCCTCTGTACGAAACGTACAGGGCCTGTATACGAAACGTACAGGGCCCGTGTACGAAACGTACATAGGCCCTGTACGGAATTAAAATGTTTATGCGTTCTCGGGACGCTTCTTGTCAACTATGCGCTCTCGGGCCGCTTCCTGTCGAACTTGTGCAGGAAATAGTTGAAAGCCTCCAGGCCGGCCAGCACGAGCAGCGTAGCCGCGGCCGACAGCACATACATGCCGCCGCCGCAGGCCAGGCCGATGGCCGCCGTGACCCACACGCCGGCGGCCGTGGTCAGGCCGCGCACCACGTTCTCACTCTTGTGGAAGATGATGGTGCCCGCACCGATAAAACCGATGCCCGAGACAACCTGAGCCGCCACACGCGACACGTCCCAGCGGTGCTCGGCAGTAGAAAGGGCACCCTCGAAGCCGTAGGCCGACACTATCATAAACAGGGCCGAACCCAGGGCCACCAGGAAATGCGTGCGAAAGCCGGCCTCCTTAGCCCGGTACTCGCGCTCCAGACCTATCAGACCGCCAAGGAGCGCAGCGATAAATATACGCAGAATGAAATCAAGCGTCTGCGTATCGACAGATAGACAGTTAGCCATTTTTGATGATTAGACAGTTAGACAGATAGACAGTTAGACAGTTAGACAATTAGACAAATAGACAGTTAGACATATAGACAGTTAGACAAATAGACAGTTAGACAATTAGACAAATAGACAGTTAGACAGATAGTAAACGGCACGAATTAGAATTCTGGAAGTATCTGCCGTCGTTATAATGTTTAATGTTTAATGTTTAATCTTTAATCTTTAATCTTTAATCTTTAATCTTTAATCTTTAATCTTTAATGTTTAATCTTATCAGTTGCCATCAGCGAGATGGCGAAGCCGCCGCCGGGAGCTTCGGTCAGCTTCAGCTTCTGTCCGCGCTTGACGGTCTTCTTCGTGATGACGTATGCCTTGGGGTTATGTTCATAGTGTGCATCCTTGGCGTCCTGATAGATGGTGGCCTCATACTTGCGGCCCGGGTCGAGGAAGTCGAGCGTCAGTGTACACTGATGGCCCTGCTCGTCGCACTTGCCCCCGACAAACCAGTTGTCAGTGCCCTTAGCCTTGCGCGCCACGGTGATATAGTCGGCAGGCTCGGCCTCGAGATACAGGCTCTCGTCCCAGTCGCAGGCCACGTCGCGTATGAACTGGAAAGCGTCGTCGTAGCGCTCGTAGTGCTCAGGCAGGTCGGCCGCCATCTGCAGCGGCGAATACATGGTCAGATAGAGTGCCAGCGAGCCGCAGATGGTGATACGCGCCCACGACGTGTTGTCGCTCCATGTAGAGAGCCGTGTCTCGAAGATGCCTGGCGTGTAGTCCATCGGGCCGCCCTGCAGCCGCGTGAACGGCAGTATGCATGTGTGGTCGGGGCGCGAGCCGCCGAAAGCCTCATACTCGGTGCCGCGTGCGCTCTCGCCGCCGACCAGGTTGGGATAGGTGCGGCAAAGGCCCGTGGGACGTGTGGCCTCGTGGCTGTTCACCATGACGTGGTGCTTGGCGGCCTCCTTGATGACGTGCAGGTAGTGGTTGTTCATCGACTGCGAGTAGTGGTGGTCGCCACGGGGGATGATGTCGCCCACATAGCCCGTCTTGACAGCGTCGTAGCCATAGTGGTTCATCAGCTGCAGAGCCTGCTCCAGGTGGCGCTCATAGTTCTGCGTGCTGCTGCTGGTCTCGTGGTGCATCATCAGGCGCACGCCCTTCTGGTGGGCATAGTCGTTAAGCTGTTTGATGTCGAAGTCGGGATAAGGCGTAACAAAGTCGAACACGTCACGCTTCCACTGGTTGGCCCAGTCTTCCCAGCCCACGTTCCAGCCTTCGACCAGCACCTCCTGCAGGCCGTTCTTGGCCGCAAAGTCGATGTAGCGTTTCACCTTCTCGGTGTTGGCCGCATGGCGGCCGTGAGGCTTCACCTTCTGCCAGTCTATCTTGTCGAGGTAGATGGAAGGATAGTCGTCGGTGTAGTGCCAGTTAGACTTACCCACGATCATCTCCCACCAGACGCCGCAGTATTTCGTGGGGTGTATCCATGACACGTCGTCCAGGGCGCAAGGCTCGTTCAGGTTGAGTATGAGGTTGCTCGACAGCATGTCGCGTGCGTCGTCGCTGACCATCACCGTGCGCCAGGGCGTGTGGCAGGGCGTCTGCATGCAGCCTTTCAGTCCGGTGGCGTCGGGTGTCAGGTGCGAGACGAAGGTGAACGACCCCTCGGGGCCCTTGCCTGCACAGCTGTGCTCGCTGCCGGCGCGGGCTATGCTCTTGCCGTAGTAGAGCGAGCTGTAGAAAGCGTTCTTGCCGTAGAGCTGCTCCTGCCGGCCGCAGCTGAAGTGGGGCATCTCGGGCTCTGAGGCCTGCTCTTTGCGGCAGCCTCCCTCAGCCTCTGAGCAGGCGTGCCGGTCCACCAGCTCGAGGTGCATGGTGGCATAGTCGAGGCAGGCCGCCTCGTGGATATTGATATACAGGCCGTCGTCGCTCTTCATCTGCAGGGCCGTCTGCACGCCCGTCTTCGAGAACACGGCCACCGACGAGTTAGTCCAGTTGACGGCCTTGTCAAAGCGCTCGGCTATCTCCGACAGGCGGCTCTGCTGTGTCTCCTGCTCCTGAGTGTCATAGTCGCCCGGCAGCCACCACGCGGTGTGGTCGCCGGCCATGACAAACTCGGTGCGCTCCTCGCGTATGAGGAAATAGTTCAGCCGCTGCTGCTGCGGAAACTCGTAGCGCAGGCCTATGCCGTCGTCATAGACGCGGAAGCGTATCACAATCTCGCGCCCCGTGTGCTGCTGCAGCAGCGTGGCCGCCAGCTCGTTATAGTGGTTGCGTATGGTGCGCGTCTCGCCCCACACGGGCTCCCATGTCTCGTCGAAGCTGCTGGTCTGCTCGTGCTTCACGCTGAAGCCGTCCATCAGGTCGGTCTCTTTCAGCCCGGCCGAGGCGTGCTTGTCGCGCGCCAGCTCAAGGCCGAGGTGCGAGGGCAGCACCACGGCGCGCTGCTTGTAGTCCAGCTGGTATGTGGGCCTGCCGTGCCCATCGACAGAGAATGTCAGGCATACATTGCCGTCGGGCGACTTCACGATGCCGCCAAGAGCCGCTGCGGGTACAGCCATCAGCGACAGTAAGAATAGCTTTGTGTTTGTCATGTCTTATGCTTTAGGTGTTTTGCTCTTTATCTGCCGCAAAGGTATGAAGAAATCCCGAAACACCAAAAACTAACCAACTAAATAACACCAAAAACTGACCAACTAAAGAACACCAAAAACTGACCAACTAAAGAACACCAAAACTAACCAACTAAATATTTGCAACACATGCTTTGCAAAAAACTGACCGACGACAAGTGTTTTGTTTTTTTAACGCTCGAGAGGTGTAATATTTACAAAATGACGGCCCACGCATTTGCATGGTTGAAAAAAAACTCATAACTTTGCACGCGAATTTTGATTAACACATCTATAAAACATATAATAAAAAATGGCAACACTTGATTTGACACAGTATGGCATCACCGGATCGAAGGTGATTGCACACAACCCGTCGTATGAGTACCTCTTTGAGGAGGAGACCAAGGCCGGACTGACCGGCTATGACAAGGGCGTGAACACCGAGCTCAACGCCGTCAACGTGATGACCGGCATCTACACCGGCCGTTCGCCCAAGGACAAGTATATCGTCTGCGACGCGCAGTCGAAGGACAAGGTGTGGTGGACCACCGACGAATACAAGAACGACAACCACCCCATGTCTGAGGAGTTGTGGGCCAAGGTGAAGGAGATTGCCATCAAGGAGCTCTCGGGCAAGGAGCTCTATGTGGTCGATGCTTTCTGCGGTGCCAACGAGGCCACGCGTCTGGCCGTGCGCTTCATTGTCGAGGTGGCATGGCAGGCACACTTCGTGAAGAACATGTTCATCCAGCCCACCGAGGAGGAGCTGAAGAACTTCAAGCCCAACTTTGTCATCTACAACGCCTCGAAAGCCAAGGTGGACGACTACAAGGCCCTGGGCCTCAACTCAGAGACCTGCGTGGCCTTCAACACCACGTCGCGCGAGCAGGTCATCATCAACACCTGGTATGGCGGCGAGATGAAGAAGGGCATGTTCTCCATGCAGAACTACTACCTGCCCCTGCAGGGCATAGCCTCTATGCACTGCTCGGCCAACACCGACATGGAGGGCAAGAACACCGCCATCTTCTTCGGTCTGAGCGGCACCGGCAAGACAACCCTCTCTACCGACCCGAAGCGTCTGCTCATCGGCGACGACGAGCACGGCTGGGACGACGAGGGCGTGTTCAACCTCGAGGGCGGCTGCTATGCCAAGGTGATCAACCTGGACAAGGAGTCGGAGCCCGACATCTATAACGCCATTCGCCGCGATGCCCTGCTGGAGAACGTGACCGTCGATGGCGAGGGCAAGATTGACTTCGCCGACAAGTCGGTGACGGAGAACACCCGCGTCTCGTACCCCATCAACCACATTGAGAAGATAGCCCAGAAGGTGAACGGCAAGAGCGCCGGCCCCGACGCACAGAACGTCATCTTCCTCTCGGCCGACGCCTTCGGCGTGCTGCCTCCCGTGAGCATACTGACACCCGAGCAGACAAAGTACTATTTCCTCTCGGGCTTCACAGCAAAGCTGGCCGGTACAGAGCGCGGCATCACTGAGCCCACGCCCACCTTCTCGGCCTGCTTCGGACAGGCTTTCCTCGAGCTGCACCCCACCAAGTATGCCGAGGAGCTGGTGAAGAAGATGGAGAAGAGCGGTGCCAAGGCTTACCTGGTCAACACCGGCTGGAACGGCACCGGCAAGCGTATCTCTATCCGCGACACACGCGGCATCATCGACGCTATCCTGGGCGGCGCTATCCTGAAGGCTCCCACGAAGAAGATTCCTTACTTCGACTTTGAGGTGCCCACACAGCTCGAGGGCGTGGCATGGGGTATCCTGGATCCGCGCGACACCTATCAGAACCGCGCCGAGTGGGACGAGAAGGCCAAGGACCTGGCTGCCCGCTTCATTAAGAACTTCAAGAAATACGAGGGCAACGAGGCCGGCAAGGCTCTGGTCGCCGCCGGACCGAAGCTCTAAACAGCCAAGGCGGGCATAACGCCCGATGAAGCGCTGACAACACATAAGACAACAGAATGGCTGCGTCCAGGTAAGGACGCAGCCTTTTTTTGATAATCGGAGTAATCTGAATAATCAGAGTAATCTGAATAATCAGAGTAATCAGAATAATCAGAATAATCAGAACAATCCAAGTAATCAGACCATCCACAAGCTCTGGCTGTTTTCAACCAAAATACTTGCGTGAGAGAATAATTATCACTACTTTTGCAGCCACAATGATAATAGGTTTCGACGCGAAACGCATAGTGCGCAATACCACCGGACTGGGCAACTACGCACGCTCACTGGTGAACGACCTGGCAGCACTCGGCGACGATCACCTCCAGCTGCGCCTCTACGCGCCCGATGCCGGCCGCGATCAGCTGCGGCGGCAGGTGAGCACGGCATCCGGCGTGTGCCTCTGCTACCCCCCGGCAGCGAACACAGCGGCCCGGCTGCTGCCGGCAGGCTTGTATAAGGCATGGTGGCGCAGCGCCGGCGTGGTCAGACAGTTGCAGGCCGACGGCGTGCAACTCTACCACGGACTGTCGGGCGAGCTCCCACTGGGCCTGCGCGACAGCGGTGTCAGAGGCATAGTGACCATACACGACCTCATCTTCATGCGCCACCCTGAGTATTACCACCCCTGGGACCGCTGGATGTATGAGTGGAAATTCCGGCAGACACTGCGCCAGGCCCACCGCATAATAGCCATCAGCGAGTGCACACGTCGCGACGTGGCCACGCTGGGAGGCATCAGCCCCGACCGCATAGACCTGATATACCAGACATGCCACCCGCGCTACGCCGAGGCCCTGCCGCCTGACCGCCTCAGGGCCACCGCCGGGCGACTGCAGCTGCCGCAGTGCTTCCTGCTCTCGGTGGGCAGCATAGAGGAACGCAAGAACCTGCTGCTGGCAGTCAGCGCACTGCCGCTGCTGCCTGAACGGCTGCACATGGTGGCCGTGGGCAAGGCGACACCATACGCCAAGAAGGTAGCCGAGGCAGCACGGCGCATGGGCGTGGCCGAACGTCTGCACATGCTGCACGGCGTGAGCGACACAGACCTGCAGGCCCTCTACCAGCTGGCACAGGTCTTTGTCTATCCCTCGCGCTACGAGGGCTTCGGCATACCCGTCATAGAGGCCATACAGAGCGGACTGCCCGTGGTGGCCTGCACGGGCTCGTGTCTCGAAGAGGCCGGCGGACCCGACAGCCTCTATGTGGCTCCCGACGACGCACCGGCCCTGGCCGCAGCCATAGGGCGCATGCTGCCAGGCGCACCCGAGCGCATGGGGCGCATAGAGCGGAGCCGACGCTATGTGCGGCGCTTCGAGGGCGGCTCGGTGGCAGCACAGGTGGCTGCCATCTACCGCGAAGAGCTGCACAACAGGGGCTGAACGCTGAAGCGCTGACACCGCCTATAACACTCTATGCCATCTGTAACAATCTATACTACTCTAAAAAAGATTAATAATTTTTGCAGTCAGCGCAGATTGCTGTAATTTTGCAGCCAACTACCGGTACGCAGGTGTCTCACCTGCGGCAGCCGCGGGTGAGACACCCGCGTACCAGTGCAAAGCGATGAAATAACCATTAGTTATATAGAAGCAGAAAAGCATGGACGCGACATATTGCGTCCCAACACAAAGGCTTCCATAACAGCAGTAACACCACACCATGACAATAAAGATATTGAACCGCAGCCCGCACCCCATGCCGCAGTATGCCACACCCCTAAGCGCAGGCATGGACCTCAGGGCATGGCTGCCCGACGGCCCGCTGACACTGGCCCCACTGGAGCGCCGGCTGGTGGGCACGGGTCTGAGCATAGCGCTGCCGCCAGGATATGAGGCACAGGTCAGGCCACGCAGCGGACTGGCCCTCAAGCATGGCATAACGGTGCTCAACACGCCGGGCACCATCGATGCCGACTACCGCGGCGAGCTGGGCGTGATACTGGTCAACCTGTCGGCCCAGCCATATACTGTCAGCGACGGCGACCGCATAGCGCAGATGGTCATTGCCCGCCACGAGCAGCCAGCCATAGAGCCCGTGCAGGCCCTCGACACCACCGAGCGCGGAGCGGGCGGCTTCGGCCACAGCGGCAAGAACTGAGGAAAACCTACACCCTACCCACCCCACCCACAACACCCACCCCACCCATAAAGCCCACCCACGACGCCCACAAAAGAATGAAAATCCTACACATAGCACTGACCGCCCTCAGCCTTGCCAGCGCCACCGGCGCGGCCCAGGAGCTGCAGCAGGACAGCACGCTGCTGCCGTCGGCCATGAACGACCGCCCTTACGACGTGCTGTTCATGCGCGCCATGCAGGCACGCCAACAGGGGCAGACGGCCGAGCCCGTAGAGCTGCTCAAGCAGTGCGTGGCGCTCGACTCGACACGCTCAGAGAGCTATTTCTTCCTGGCGCAATATTATGCCGACCAGGGCAAGCGCGACAGCACCGTGGCGTGTTACGAGCGAGCCGCCGCACTCGAGCCCGACAACGACACCTACACCGCGACCCTGGCGCAAGCCTATCTGGCAACAGAGAAATATGACGAAGCCGCAACGCTGATAGAGCGCATGCTCAAAGCCCACCCGGGGCAGATGGACAAGCTGCGCATGCTGTACAACATCTACCGCTACCGCGACAACAACGAGGGGGCGCTCTCGGCCCTGCAACGCATGGAGGACATCGACGGCAAGAACGAGCAGCTGGCATACCAGAAGAGCGAGCTGCTCACACACCTGGGCCGGCACGAAGAGGCCATTGCCGAGATGCGCAGCCTGGCCGACGCACACCCGGCCGACCTGAACTACAGGGGATTCTATGCTGACATACTGATGATGAACGACAGCACGCAGAAGGCTCTCGACATCTACCACGACATACTGGCCCACGACGGCCAGAACGCCAACGCGCTGCTCTCGCTGCGCTCATGGTACGGTCAGCAGGGCGACACGCTGCTGGCCGACAGCATGACACGCCGCCTGCTGCTGAACAGCACCCTGGCAGACGACCAACGGCTGAAGCTGATGCAGCAAGAGGCAGGCATGACCCTCGAACAGCACAGCGACAGCAGCCGCGTGCTGGCACTGTTCGCCACACTGCTGGCACAGCCTGACGCCGACCCGCGACAGGCACTGCTGTGCGCCGCCTTCATGGACGAGCTGAAGATGCCGCGGCAGAACATTGCCGACATGTACCGACGCGCGCTGCAGCTGCAACCCGACCTGGCTGCAGCACGCTTCAAGCTGGTGCAGATGGCATGGGACGACCAACAGGCCGACTCCGTCATCAGCTACTGCCAGCAGGCACGACAGTATAATCCGGAGGAGATGGCTTTCTACTACTATCAGGCCATAGCCTACAACACACAGCACAACAGCACACTGGCACTCGACGCACTGAAGAACGGCATCTCGGTCATAAACGACAAGACCAGCCCCGACCTGGCCAGCGACTTCTATGCCATCATGGGCGACCTGCTGCACCAGGAGGGACGAAAGCGGGAGGCATACGCCGCCTACGACTCGTGTCTGCACTACAAGCCCGACAACGCGGGCTGCCTGAACAACTATGCCTACTTCCTGGCCTTAGACAACAGGCAGATAGACCGAGCGGCCGACATGGCACAACGGGCCATCAAGGCCGAGCCGAAAAACCACAACGCGCTTGACACCTACGCCTGGATACTCTACCGCCAGCAGCGCTATGCCGAGGCCCGAATATATGTGGAACAGGCCATGCAGTGCGACTCGACGGACAACTGGGTGCTCTACGACCATGCCGGCGACATACTGCTAAAGCTGGACGACAAGCCACAGGCCATGAAGATGTGGCAGCAGGCAAAGGACCACCACCACCTGAGCACCGAAGCCACACGAGAGGAAAAAGACAAATGGTGGGAGGAAGAAAAGACACTCGAGAAGAAACTAAAGAAATACAAAAAATGGAAAAAGACTGAATAGCCACCCACCACACCCACAATACCCACACCACCCACAATACCCCCCACAAAACCCATAAAATCCCATGAAAACACTGATAAAGATAATCCTCGTGGCCATGCCGCTGCTGCTTGGCAGCTGCAGCCTCTTCAAGAAAACAGCTAAGGCCCCCGTCGCTCAGCCCGGCGAGGTGACGGCAGACACCACGCTGCTGGGAAAGGTCAACAAGAAAGACACACAGAACGAATATGTGGTGTCGAAGGTGAAATTCAGCCTCGAGAAAGGCGTGCAGGAGATAACCCTCACGGGCAACCTGCGCATGAAGCACGACGACGTGATACAGCTGCAGCTCATGGCCTTCGGCATGGTGGAGGCAGCACGCATGGAGTTCACGCCCGACTATGTGCTGCTCATCGACCGTATCAACAAGCAGTTTCTGAAGGCCACATACGCCGAGGTGGACTTCCTGCGCAACCAGGGTATCAACTTCTACACCCTGCAGGCCCTCTTCCGCGCCACCTTCTTCATGCCGGGCAAGAACCACCCGTCGGCCTCGGACATGAAGAGCTTCACCACCGAGCTGTCGGGCAGCGAGTGCGTGGTCAGCTATGAGCAGAACCACATGCTCTACACATGGCTCACCGACGTGGCAACCAACCAGATAAAGATGGCCAACATAGTGTTCCGCAGCCTGACAGCCGGCAACACACAGCTCTCGTGGGACTATCAGGACTATGCCATACTGAACAAGGTGGCCTTCCCCTCACGCCACTATGTCACCGTGACAAGCCAGGACATCAGCGTCAACCTCACCATGAACCTGAGCTACCTGAAGAACAAGAGCGGCTGGGAGACACGCACCAAGGTGAGCGACAAGTACCGGCAGGTGTCCGTTGACGACATGCTCAGACGCTTCCTGGCCCTTGGATAAGCCTATGACCCGATACAAGCTTCTGCTTCTGCTCCTGTCGCTATGTCTGGCGGCGGCCACGCCCGCACAGCAGCGGTCGCGGTCGTCTGCCCGCAGCGGCGTGCAACAGAAGCAAAAGGGCAGCAAGCGGCAGTCAGGCAAGAAGCAGAGCAAGAAGCGGCAGTCCGCAAAGCCTGCCGCCGACCAGCCTCAGCAGCCAGAGAGCATCAAGGGGCTGCAGCAGCGACAGCGGCAGCTGCGCCAGCAGATGGAGGCCGGCCGGCGGAAGCTGAAGGCCAACGAGCAAGACGTGCGCCGCAAGCTGACCGACCTGCAGGCTCTGAACCACGACATCAGCGACAAGCGGCAGGCCATAGACACCCTGCGGCGCGACCTGCACACGCTGGAGAACGACATTGCCCTGACAGACCGCCAGATAGACACGCTGAGCCGCCAGCTTGAGCTGCGCAAGCAGCGATACATCAAGTCGCTGCGATACATGCGCAGCAACCGCTCGGACCAGAGCAAGATGATGTTCATCTTCTCGGCCGGCAACGTGACGCAGATGTACCGCCGGCTGCGTTTCTCGCGCGAGTATGCCGCTTTCCAGCGCGCACAGGGCGAGGCCGTGCGCAGCAAGCAGGAGCAGATAGAGCAGAAGCGCAGCCTGATGCGACAGTCGCGCCAGCGCCAGCAGCGCCTGCTGGCGCTCGACGAGCAAGAGCACCGCCAGCTGCAGCTCAGGCAAGACGAGCAGCAGCGCGTGGTGGCCACGCTGCAGAAGCAGCAGCGCACCCTGCAGAACGTCATAGCCCAGCAGCAGCAGCAGGACGAAGAGCTCAACCAGCGCATTGACCGGCTGATACAAGAGGAGATAGCGCGCCAGGAAGCCCTGCGCCGCAAGCGCGAGGCAGAGGCCGCCGAACGCCGGCGCCGCGAGGAGCAGCAACGGCGGCAGGCAGAGCGCGAACAGGCCAAGCGCAGCGCCAAGCAAGCCTACGACGAGAGTGTGGGACTGGAGCAGAGGTCAAGAAGCAAAAGGCGCAGAGCCAAATCGGCAGCCGAGCCGTCCACGCCCGCCATAGCCGCGACACCCGCCAGGCCGGAGCCCAGCTACCACGAGCAAGATGCCGACCGCCGGCTCACGGGCAGCTTCACGCAGAACCGCGGACGACTGCCCATGCCCGTCACGGGCAGCTACCGCATCGTGAGCCACTACGGACAGTATAACGTCGAGGGGCTGCGTGGCGTGCGTCTGGACAACAAGGGCATCAACATTCAGGGGCGACAGGGCTGCCAGGCCCGCTCGGTCTTCGACGGCGAGGTGAGCTATGTGTTCAGCTATGCAGGCCAGTGGGGCGTCATGGTGCGCCACGGCGAATACATCTCCGTCTATTGCAACCTGCGCAGCGTCAGCGTGGCACGCGGCCAGAGAGTCTCTGCCCGACAAGTGCTCGGCACCGTGGGCCAGGACAACATACTGCAGTTTCAGCTGCGCCACCGCACAGAGCGCATGAACCCCGAGCTGTGGCTGGCCAGATGACAGGGTGGGAGCAAGACCAGACCCATGTAAAAACCGGCGGAAACCAATGTCTTGATTGGTTTCCGCCGGTTTTTTTTGGGGGGGACTGCGCCATTGGCGCAGCGTACCGGACCGAGGCCCTGAAGAGAGGAGGGCTTTCCTTGTTTCTGTTTTTTTTCCTTGTTTCTGTTTTTGTCCTTGTTGCAGCTCTTTGCTTGTCGGCGGCGCTCTCAGAGCGTGAGCTCCACGCCGAGGCCGAGCACGCGGTTGGTGCGGGTGAACGAGTCGCTGAGGCCAGACGGCTGCACACGGTCGTAGTGGCCGTAGTTGGTCTGGAAGTATGCAGCCGAAACCTTCACCTTGTCGCTGGGGCGGTAGCTGCCGCCGAAGCCGAAGCTGTATGAGTTGACCACAAACGACATGTCGTTCATATACTCGTCGGTCAGTCCGTAGCGCGTCAGCTGTCCGCCGGCCGAGACGGTGAAGCGGTCGGCCACGTCCCACTCGGCACCGGCCAGCACCTCGTAAGAGTTGTGCTTGAGCAGGCTCTGGCTGTTGTTATACCAGTTGGCATCCTTGTCAAAGTACATGTGAGCGCCGACGTTGAGCCGCACGGGCTTCACGGGGGTCCACTGTGCGCCGACGGTGAGCAGGGCGGGCTGGTCTTCGTTCACCTTCTCGCCGTCGCGGTATTTGTTCACGGCAGCTATCTCGCTGGCCTCGTTGACGGTCGATTCGTTCTTCATGCGTATCTGGGTCTTAAACTCATACTTGACGGCGAAGTTGAACTGGTCGTTCAGGCGGTAGTCCACGCCGACGACCGGTGCCACGCCGATGGAGCTCTGGTTGCAGAGCAGGTTGACGCCCTGGGTGTATTTGGCCAGCTTGGCCATCTCTTCGCTGCTGGCCTTCAGCTGTTCGACGCCCTGCTGCAGCCCGCCTTTGGCGGCTGTCAGCTCGGCCGTCATGGGCTGTCCGGCCTGCTCGTAGGCATTGATGAGCGCCAGATGGCTCTCGGCGGTGGCTATGGCCTGCTGGGCCTGCACAGGCACGCTGGGCAGGAAATCCTCGAAATCGACATAGCCCACGCCCGTCCTGACCATGATGTTGCTGATCTTGGCGCGATAGGTGGCCGTGCCGTAGAGCAGTCGCAGTCCGCCATAGACAGAGAGATTGTCCAGGACCTTATATGCCGTTCCGAGCTGGAAGCCGAAGTAGTACTGCCGTCCCTGCATGTATCCGTTCATGTCGTAGCCTGCCACGCCGTGTGTGGGCACGTCGGCGGGCTTTTGCAGACCGGCCATGCTTCCGATGGGCGAGGCGTAGATGGGAGCAAACTGCGCTGTGAGACCGTTGAGCATCAGTGCGGTCTGGTCGAGCGCCATGAATTTCTGGGCAATGCCACCCACGACGCTCTCGAACGAGCCGAGTCCGTCGGCATACTCACACTTGCCGCCGCCGCCGGGCACGGACAGGTTGAACTGCACGCTCCAGTTGCCCTTGTTCCATGCAGCCTGCACGGAGGGCAGGAAGGGTGCGTCGGCCACGCCCTGAAACTCCTTAGAGTTCTGATTGCCATTCTTGCGCCCCAGGGCGAAAGCCGGGTTGACAGAGGTGATGGTGCGCGTCTGGTGGGCATACTGCCAGTTGAAGGCCAGATGGAAGCCCTCGGGCATGAAGGCCACGCCTGCGGGGTTGGAATAGACGCCGTCAAGACCGATGGCGGCGTCGCGTGCCGGATTGCGCAGGAAATCGACGCTCTGGTTGGTGTTGGTCAGTATGCCGCCGGCCTGAGCGGGCGCGACAGCGACGAGCGAAAGAAAAAGAACGTTAAAGAGCGTGGAAGCCTTTGCGTGTGTCAGGGTTTTCATGTCTGTGTGATTATGTTATTTTTGTATTTGTGTCTTTGCTGCCCTGCGGCAGAAGCGTCGGGGCGACGTGCTGCTTGCACATTTTCGTTTTCGGTGTGCAAAGGTAGTACTGTTAGCGCAAACAAAACGCGTTTTTTTGTGTCTATTTAACAATCTGCGGCCTATTCTTGCGCAAAATCAAGCAAAAGTGTGCAAAACATTTGGCAGTATCGCGCCGACCTCTTCCCCAAGGCCATCTACCGCGGGCTGATACAGCCCTACGCGCTCAAGGCGCTGCCCGTGGCCCTGGTGTGGTTCAAGCTGTCTGCCGAGATGCTGACGCGCGACTATGGCCTCTCGTCACAGTCGTCGCTGGCCTCGCCAACGAGATAGACGGGCCGACACTTGGTCTCGTAGAAGATACGGCCCAGATACTCGCCGATGATGCCGAGCGACAGCAGCTGCACGCCGCCGAGGAAGAGCATGACGGTCATCATCGTGGGATAACCGGCCACGGGGTCGCCCCAGATAAGTGTGGTGACGAGTATGTAGCACATATATAGGAAGGCCACGACAGACACGACGAGTCCGAGATATGTGGCCAGTCGGAGCGGTGCCGTGGTGAACGACGTTATGCCGTCGATGGCCAGGTTGAGCAGACGCGAGAAGTTGAACGTCGAGCTGCCGGCAAAGCGGTCCTGCTGTTCGAACCACACCTCGTGCTTCCTGAAGCCTATCCAGCTGTACATGCCCTTGGTGTAGCGTTGCGTCTCGCGCAGCTGTCTGAGCGCGTCGATGCATCGGCGGTCCAGCAGCCGGAAGTCGCCCACGTTGGGCAGCACGTCGTAGCGTGTCGCATGTTGCAGCAGCCTATAGTAGAGCATGGTGAAGCGGCGCCTGAGCCAGCTCTCCTTGCCGCGGGTGATGCGGCGGGCATAGACGTCCTGATAGCCCTGCTCCCACAGGCTGAGCATGTCGGGCACGACGGTGGGCGGGTGTTGCAGGTCGGCGTCCATGATGACCATGCAGTCGCCGGCGGCATGGTCGAAGCCGGCCAGCATGGCGTTCTCCTTGCCGAAGTTGCGCGACAGGCTGACATAGCTGACGCGCGCGTCGCCCTGGCGCAGCCGACGGACGATGTCGAGCGTGGCATCGCGGCTGCCGTCATCGACCATCAGCAGCTGCCACGCATAGTCAGGCCGGCTGTCCATCAGCTGGCGAAGGGCCGCATAGAGAGCCCCGAGCGACTCCTGCTCGTTGTAGCAGGGGATGAGTATCGTTACCTTCTTCATTTCTTACATTAAACGCTTAACATTAAACGTGAAACATTAAACATTAAACATTAAACGTGAAACATTAAACGTTAAACATTAAACGTGAAACATTAAACGTTAAACATTAAACGTTAAACATTAAACGTTAAACATTAAACATTATACTTTAGTCTCGGCTCTGAAGGCAAAGAATTTCTGGCCGGCATAGTTGATGAGCATGAAGAGCACCGTGCCCACGAGCATGGCCACGTTCTCGACCACCTTGCGGCTCAGGTCCAGCTGCGCCAGGGCGGCGCGCGTCAGGGGCAGGGCGGCACCGTAGGCCAGCAGGTAGCACACCACGATGTTGAGCGCGAAGCGCACAACGCTGCGCAGGTCGGTGCGCGGATAGTGGAAGGTGAAGCGCTTGTTGAGGTAATAGCTCAGTATGGAGGCAAAGAAATAGTCGCAGAACGACGACAGCCAGTAGCTGCAGCCAAACACGTTGTAGAGCACGAGCATGATGGCCGTGCCGAACAGCGTGTTGGCCACGCCCACAAGGAGGAAGACGATGAAGCTGCGGTCAAACATGTCTCTCGGCTTTCTGGTTGTTCGGGCGTTCGGACGCGGCATAGTCGCGCGTCAGCAGCTCATACGACAGCTTGAACCACACCAGGGCCACGGGCAGGGCCTTGAGCGCGTAGGGCTGCACCCACTCGCGTCGCAAATAGGCGGGGAAGAGGTCGCTGGGCGACATGCTCGACAGCACGAACACGAGCACCATCAGGGCCACGTCTGTCCGCGAGCGCTGCCACGGAGCCACTCCATACCACAGGGCCACACCCGTCAGGGCGATGATGTATCCGCTCGACTCAGAGCCCGTGCTGAACAGCACGCAGAACATCAGCACCGAGGCCAGGAGCGTCTGCCGGAAGGCCCTGTGGCGATACTGCCCCCGACGCAGGTAGGGCATGGCAAAGAGCGCCAGACCGGGCACGATGAGCCACAGGTCGGAGAAACGGAGGCCGGTGGTGCGGTGCACCAGGCCGAGCAGCGAAATGTTCTGTGCGATGGAGTCGGCGTTATGGGCGTTCTTGTCCGTCAGGCTGTCTGCCCAGAGCGCATACTGGTCGGCCACATACTCAGGCCCGCACAACAGCATGGGCACGACAAAGGCCATAACAGCCCAAAACGCGAGCGAGAGCAGCAGCCGTCCCTTATGTCGCGAGAAGGGCAGGAAGGCCAGTCCCACCACGCCATAGAGCTTCACGGCCGTGCCGAGCACGATGAAGAGGGCTGCCCAGAAGTCGCGCCCGCGCTCCGTCAGGCAGAACGAGAGCAGCACGATGGCGGCGATGGCCACGTTGAACTGCTGCATGAACAGGGCCGTGAGCAGCTCGTGGGCGCAGAACCACAGCACCAGCAACTGCTGGCCCCACGACAGACCGCTGCGCCTGACCGCCACATAGAGCAGCAGCGACAGCGACAGCGTCCACATCAGCAGGCCCGGCAGCAGCGGCACCACGGCGTAAGGGACCACAAGCAGGGGGAAGAGCGGGCCGTAGAGAAACACATCGTGATACTCGGCGGGATAGGGCCCGTAGAGGGGCAGAGCGTGCCAGGCGTGCCAGAACGAGGCACGGAAGATGAGGAAGTTGTTGCACGAGTGGAGCTTCGACAGCGCCGCCACCACGGGCAACAACACCCACAAGGCCAACAGCGTGCGACGGTCGCTGAAGAACGGGTGCCGCAGCAACAGGCGGCAACGCTCTATGAGGGAAGCGTGGTTCATGGCTGCAAAAGTAGTGTTTTTTTTCCAATGCCGCGCCATTTAGCAGGAAAAACTTTGCAGAGCACCGATTTCTTCGTAACTTTGCGCCCGGCGCGACGCGCCGAACTCACAAACCCAAAAACTAAAGACTCAAAAACTCAAAAACTCACAACCACAAAAACTAAAGACTCATAAACTCAAAAACTCACAACCCCAAAAACTCACAACCCCAAAAACTCAAAAACTCAAAGACTCAAAGACTCAAAAACTCAAAAACTCAAAAACTCACAACCCCAAAAACTCAAAAACTCAAAAACTCACAACCACAAAAACTCAAAAACTCACAACCACAAAAACTCACAACCCCAAAAACTCACAAACTCAAAAACTCAAAAACTCAAAAACTCAAAAACTTTCCCATGCTATATCGCCTGCTCTTCTCGTTGCTCTACCTTTTGTCGCTGCTGCCGCTGAGGCTGCTCTATGTGGTGAGCGACGGGCTTTTCCTGCTGGTGTTCTATGTGGCGAGATACCGCCGCCGGCTGGTTCA
>JAILBT010000111.1 GCA_024680755.1 Prevotella sp.
TGATGCGTTGGTTGATCCAAGCCTCGCTATACCCCAGGCGCCTGTAGTCGGCTATGGCTTGGTCAATGCTCAGTTCAGGGTCTTGCATCTGGTCAAGGCGCTGTCTGGCCACCAGTGCCATCCACTGCTTGAAGGGCTCGGCCTTGGGCGAAGGAACAGACTGAATGATACGGAAAAGCTGCTCGGTATCAGCCACATCCGTCAGACGCATTTTGCCGTCGGCAGCGCGAAGTTTCAACTGGTGACAATTTGTCACCGTTTCATTTCCTTCCTCTTTCAGACGTTGTTTCAGTTTATTCCAATACTTACGTGCTGTCAGTGCACCTTTACTATCAGTCAGCACCCCACATACATCCACTACAGAGAAGTACCACTTCTCCTGCTCGTCGTCCCACACGGTGCGCACCTTGCGCTCCTCGAACAGTTGTATCGCTTGTTTCTTGGTCATCGTTTTAAGCGTATCTTAAGTAGGTAACACTGAAATCACCCCCAGATGATCTCTGTATTTCTTACCCTTGAATTTGCAAAATTACAAAAATTTTCCGAGACCACCGCAAGCGGGTATGGGTTTTTACACATTATTAATAGTAATGACACAGGAGTTGACCTTAAAAAATCCCGATTCCCTTGCACACCTCGCGAAATCTTTTGTAGGCCGTCAATGTGTCAAGTGCCAGGCAATGCCGCCAGTGCGGATGGGCAATGCCGCCAGTGCGGATGGGCAATGCCGCCAGTGTAGGGGCAGGCCCCGTGCCAGCCCGATGGCCCGTCAGGGCCAGTGTGCCTTTTATTTTAAGACAACACAAACAACCCGAACAACTTCTTAGGAAGAGATAAAACAGGGACAACATCCTGGGCGCAAGCGCCCATCCGCAACAACGCATCGGTGGTACGCGGTTTGATCAGAATGGAGTTGAGGAGTTGGGGAGTTGAGGAGTTGAGGAGTTGAGGAGTTGGGGAGTTGAGGAGTGGGGAAGTTGGGGAGGGGGGGAGTTGGGGAGGTGGGGGGTTGGGGAGAGGAGGAGTTGTTTACTTTTTTCGATTTTTCCGTCAGTTTAGGCAATATGCCTGACCGTTGCAGACACGATAGGTATAAGCTATCTGACGTATGAGCTGTAAGACCCGCTCACTGGGTGTGGTTTCTTCTTGAGTAAAAATGTTCATAGGCAACCAGTGGTTTTTTATGTGTTCATATATGGTTAACGCAGCAACACAACTTTTATTTTACCTTTGTCAAGATATTTCTGCACCCTTTTTTTGTCGTTACGCAGAAAATATGTAATTTCGCGGCCGAATATGCACAAAATCCTTAGACTCACCCTAACGCTGCTACTGATGGCGTGGCTGACAGGCACCATGCAGGCACGCCAGAGCTATACCCTGGTCATCGACGCCGGCCACGGCGGCCACGACTCGGGTGCCAAAGGCGCGTTCTCGAAAGAGAAGGACATCAACCTGAAGGTGGCGCTGGTCTTCGGCAGGATGGTTGAGCAGCACTGCCCCGACGTGAAGGTGATATACACGCGCAAGACAGACGTGTTCGTGCCGCTCATACGGCGCGCCGAGATAGCCAACAAGAACCACGCCGACGTGTTCATCTCCATACACACCAACGCCATAGCAGGCCGCAAGCAGCTGCGCGGACTGGAGACATACACCATGGGCCTCAGACGCTCAGACGAGAAGCTGAGCGCAGCTCAAAGGGAGAACGACGTCATTCTGCTTGAGAAGGACTACCAGCAGCACTATGCCGGCTACGACCCGCGCTCGCCCGAGAGCCAGATCATGTTCGAGTTCATCAACGACCAGAACATGGAGGAGAGCGTCCGCCTGGCCAAGATGATTCAGCAGTGCGTGTGCAGCACGGCCGGCCGGCCCGACAAGGGCGTCAAGCAAGATGCCTTCCTCGTGCTGCGCGAGACGTCGATGCCCGCCTGTCTGGTAGAGCTGGGATATATCACCACGCCCGCAGAAGAGCGCATCCTCAACGACAAGGCCAACATCACAGCCATAGGCAAGGGACTGTATCAAGCCTTCAGACAGTATAAGGAGAAGCGGCCCGTGGCCCTGCCCAAAGACAGCACCCCAAAGCCGGAGGCCGACGAGCCCGGCCAAGCAGGCGCGAAGGCACCAGCCGCGCCCATAGCCGATACGGACACAGCCCCAGCCACCGTGGACAAGGAGCAAGCCGACACAGAAGGACAGCCGCGACAGGAGCCTGCAGCCACGACAGGACAAACCGACCCACGACCCGTGTTCAAGGTGCAGATAAGAATGAGCGACCGCAGGCTGCGTGAGAACCACCCCAGCTTCAAAGGGCTGAAGGGCATACAATGCTACCGCGAGGGCAAGGCATACAAATACACCTGCGGCGAGAGCACCGACTACCAAGAGATGTTGCGACTGCGACGCAAGTTGGCAAAGCAATTCCCACAGGCTTTCATCGTGGCCTTCATGGACGGACAACGAATGGAGCTGGACAAAGCCATACGCCTGTGGAGAGCCAAACGAGACTGAAAACCCGTATAGTAACGTAGAATATTTCTTAAATTACAGTATTTTCTATGAAGTCCATCTTCACCAAAGAAATAAAAGTGGCCTTCACCGCCGTCGTCGGACTGCTGGTGCTCTTCTTCGGCCTGCAGTTTCTGAAAGGCCTGTCGGTGAAAAAAGGTGCGTCCTACACCGTGGTGTTCACCGACGTAAACGGACTGTCGCAGGGCAACCCCATCTATTGCAACGGCTACAAGGTGGGAACGGTGCTCGACGTCCACTACGACTTCAACGACATGACGCGCATACCCGTCACCTTCGGCCTTAACCCGCAGCTGAACGTGCCCGCCGGCAGCTATGCCGAGGTGGAGACCGACATGATGGGCAACGTGAAGATACTGCTCCACATGGGTCCCAACCCGCTGGCTCTGCTCCACCCCGGCGACACGCTGATGGGCCGCCAGGCATCGGGCCTGATGGACAAGGCCGCCGGCATGGTGCCACAGATAGAACAGATGTTGCCCAAGCTGGACAGCATACTGACCGCTGTAAACACCCTGATGAACGACCCGGCCCTCAGAAGCGCCCTGCACAATGTCGATGCCACCACACAGCAGCTCAACGCCACCACCACACAGCTGGCACAGCTCAGCCGCGAGCTGAACAGGCAGGTGCCCGCCATCATGCAGCACGCCGACGGCACGCTGGCCAACACCGAGCAGCTGACAGCCCGCCTGAACACAATAGACGTCAGCGGCACTATGGCCAGCGTGCAGCGCACGCTGAACAATGTGGAGCAGATGACGGCTGCCATCAACAGCCGCGAAGGCACGCTGGGACTGCTGTTGCACGACACGTCGCTCTACGACAACATGAACAACACCATGAAAGATGCCGACGCGCTGATGCAGGACCTAAAGCTCAATCCCAAGCGCTATGTGCATTTCTCTGTCTTCGGAAAAAAGGCAAAGTGACAAAGCACATTAAACATTAAACATTAAACATTAAACATTAAACATTAAACAATTCAAGTTTCGCAAACATGAATGTACCGTGCACAAACGCCCTGAAAGGGCAACGAGCGGCCAGCCCAGGGCGTGCCTTTCGGAGTTTGCGAAACTTGAATAAACAATAAAAATTAAGAATTAAGAATTAACTGCTGTCGTAGTAATTCTTAATTCTTAATTTTTAATTCTTAATTTTTAATTCTTAATTTTTAATTCTTAATTTTTAATTCTTAATTTTATCTAAGGTCAGGCCCGCGAGATTTTGTCCACGCGCAGCTTGATTATGCCCCGCGGAATCTTCACCTCCACGATGTCGCCCACCTTATGGTTCAGCAGTCCCTGCGCAATGGGGGTCTGTATGCTTATCTTCCCCTCCCTCAGGTTCGACTCATTCTCCGACACGATGGTGTATGTCATGTGGGCCTTGTTGGCCATGTTTGTCATCTCCACCTTGGTCAGTATCTGCACCTGATCGGTCGATAGTCGCGACGTATCGACTATCTTTGCCTCCTGTATGGCTTTCTTCATCTGGTTGATCTTATCCTCCAGATGGGCCTGCGCCTCTTTGGCGGCTTCATACTCAGAGTTCTCGCTCAGGTCGCCCTTGTCGCGGGCCTCGGCGATGGCAGCGCTGGCCTTGGGCCGTTCCACGGCCTCCAGACGCTGCAGTTCGGCTATCATCTTGTCATAGCCTTCTTGCGACATGTATCCCATTGTCTTTACTTTTTTGTTGTTTTAGTCAGTTAGCGCTTCTACTTGAGGTAGAAAAACAAAAGACCGCCGTCGTCACTGATGACCACGGCCTGCCCCTTGCCCACACCATGTAGGAACATTTCAGACGCAAAGGTACGCCTTTTCTTTGAGACCACCAAATTTTAAGCCATTATTTTTCTTTCGCTCCGCGTTGGCCGCAGCTCAGACAAGCACGATGTGACGAATGTTTTCGCGCCGTAAGGTTGCTGACACCCAAAGTAGGGGCAGGCCCTGTGCCAGCCCGATTGCCCTGAAAGGGCAAAAGCGTTGCTCACAAATAATTCTTTTGCCCTTACAGGGCGTGGGCTACGCCGTCTATTACCCAGGGCGTTCTTGCCTTGCAAGCGACCAGAGGTCGAGCGGCCCTGGGCTAACAGCTCATTGCCCCTTCGGGGCGCTATCGGATAATTGCGGATAATCATTAAAAAAATAACAGGAAAAGGCAGCCTGCCAATTCTCTGTCGTAAAGCAATGTCGTATCGGCGGTACAATATAGGCCCCGCCAAGGTACAAAACAGGCCCCGTCAGGGTACAAAACAGGCCCCGTCAGGGTTTTTGCTTGTAGCCGAAAAGCCTTGCGCTTGTAGCCGAAAAGCCTTTCGCCTGTAAGCGAAAAGCCTTTCGCCTGTAGGCAAAAACCTTCGCTTGCCCAGTGTAAGGCACTGCCGCAGTAGTGGCAGGCCCTGTGCCAGCGCCCAAACTGACATAAGTCATACGCACACAGGATGAATAATTTTGATTGATTTAAGTCAAAAAGGTGTCAACCGAACAATATTTTAGATGATTTTGTTTGGCTATTTCACAAAAACCCCATACCTTTGCACCGTGTTTTTCATAGTATTAGATTTAAGGTTAACAAAAGGTTGGGTCTCAGCGGAGACCCTTTTTTATTTTAGCTCTCCGCGTTCGCCATTTCCTTCATTATTTTCACGGCTGCCTCGACGGTAGGCACGTCGGTGACATACATCGAACGATGTCCGTTCTGCTCGCGCAGCTGGCAGCGTCGGGCGTTGCGTGCCACATAGCTGAGAATGTTGCCGAAGGTATCGCTCTGGTAGAACGGACTGCTGTCGGCCTTCACGAAATAGAGGAACATACGCTGCTGCTTGAGCATGACCTGCTCGCAGCCCAAATGCTTTCCCAAGCGTCGCAGCACGACCACCTGCATCAGCTCCTCTGCCTGTGGCGGCACGGGGCCGAAGCGGTCCTCGAGCCGCTGGCGGTATGCCAGCAGCGCGTCGTCGGTCTCGATGTTGTCCAGTTCGCGGTAGAGCAGCATACGCTCTGAGTCGGTGGGCACATAGGTGTCAGGAAAATACATCTCCAGGTCGCTGTCCAGGGTGCAGTCGCTCACGAAGGCCGTCTGCCGGCTGAAGGGTGAGCGGTATGCCGCCGCTTCTGCTTCAGCATCTGCCCGTGACGCACGTCCGTTGCCGTGTTGGCTCTGCTGGCTGGCAGACCTTTCACCATTCGTTTTCAGACCTTCTTTGTCGCTCACCTCATTTCTGAGCTCGGTCATAGCCTCGTTCAGTATCTTCTGATACGTCTCGTAGCCCAGGTCAGAGATGAAGCCACTCTGCTCGGCCCCCAGCATGTTGCCGGCGCCGCGTATGTCCAGGTCTTGCATGGCGATGTGTATGCCCGAACCCAGTCCGGAGAAATTCTCCAGCGCCTCCAGTCGTCTGCGGCTGTCCACGGGCAGCGCCGACAGCGGGGGTGCCAGCAGGTAGCAGAAGGCCTTGCGGTTGCCGCGGCCCACGCGTCCGCGCATCTGGTGCAGGTCAGACAGTCCGAAGTTATGCGCACCGTTGATGATGATGGTGTTGGCGTTGGGTATATCGATGCCGTTCTCGACGATGGTGGTCGAGAGCAGCACGTCGGAGTCGTGATTGGCAAAGTCGAGTATGACCTGCTCCAGCTCGGCCGGCGGCATCTGTCCGTGGCCGATGGCCACGCGCGCATCGGGTACATATTTATTTATGAGCTCCTTCAGGTGTGGCAGGTCAGAGATACGGTTATTGACGAAATAGACCTGCCCGTTGCGCGACAGCTCGAAGTTGACGGCCTCGGCGATGATATCGGCCGAGAAGATGTGTATCTCCGTCTGTATGGGATAGCGGTTTGGCGGTGGTGTCTGCATGACGCTCAGGTCGCGCGCCCCGACGAGCGAGAACTGCAGTGTGCGCGGTATGGGTGTGGCGCTCATGGTGAGCGTATCCACGTTGGTCTTCATCTGTCGCAGCTTCTCTTTGACGGCCACGCCGAACTTCTGTTCCTCGTCGATGATGAGTAGTCCCAGGTCGTGGAAGCGCACCGTCTTACCAATCAGCTTGTGCGTGCCTATCAGTATGTCTATCTTTCCCTCGGCCAGGTCGGCCAGCAGTTGCTTGGTCTGTCTGGTGCCCCGCGCCCTTGAGAGATACTCCACCCTGACGGGCATGTCGCGCAGGCGGCTGCTGAAGGTGCGGTAGTGCTGGTAGGCCAGCACCGTTGTCGGCACAAGCACGGCCGTCTGCTTGCCGTCGGTGGCAGCCTTGAAAGCGGCTCGCACGGCCACCTCCGTCTTGCCGAAGCCCACGTCGCCGCACACCAGCCGGTCCATTGGCCGCGGTCGCTCCATGTCGGCTTTCACGTCTTGCGTGGCCTTCATCTGGTCGGGAGTGTCCTCATAGAGGAACGACGCTTCGAGCGCCTGCTGCAAGTAGCCGTCGGGACTGTATGCGAAGCCGCGCTGCCGCTGCCGGCTGGCATACAGGCGTATCAGGTCGCGCGCAATGTCCTTGATGTGCTGCTTGGTGCGCTCCTTCATGCGCTCCCACTGTCCGGTGCCGAGTGTGCTCAGGCGCGGCGGCTGGCCACCCTCCTGCCCCTTGTATTTCGACACCTTGTGCAGAGCGTGTATGCTGACATAGATGGCGTCGCCCCGCTGATAGACAATCTTGATCATCTCCTGATAGGCTGTGGTCTGCCCTGCCCCACCCGCCGGCCGCACTCCGGCCTGCGGTATCGGCAGGCGCACCAGTCCGCCGAAGCGTCCTATGCCGTGGTCGATGTGCACGATGTAGTCGCCGGGTTCAAACTGCTGCAGCTCCTTCAGCGTGAGTGCCACCTTGCCGCTGCGGGCGTGCTCGCTGCGCAGGCTGTACTTGTGGAAGCGGTCGAAGATCTGATGGTCGGTGAAAGCGCACGCCCGGGCATCGTCGCAGACGAAGCCCTCGTGCAGCGTGCTGTCGATGGGCTGAAAGGCGATGTCGCCCGTTCCTTTCTGCTTCAGCTCGTCACTCTCGAGTATCTCTTTGAGTCGCTCCTGCTGCTTGCGGCTGTCGGCCAGTATGTATATGTCGTAGCCGCGCAGACGGTAGTCGTCGAGCGTCTTGGCCAGCAGCTCAAAATTCTTATGGAACAGTGGCTGCGGAGCTGTCGAGAAGGCTATTGCCGTCGTGCTTCGTCCCGGTGTCTGCGGCTTTATGGCCTCTGCCGCCGTCAGCTCTATATGTCGCAGTCGGGCCACGTCCTGATTCCATTGTCCGGGCTGGATGAGCTGGCTCTCGGCCCGCATGGCCTTCACCATCTCTGCCCTGTCCACCTCGGGTGCGTCGGCCAGGCGCTCCTCGATGGCCTGTGCCGAGAAGCCCTCGCGGTAGCATCGCTCGACGACGTCGGCCACATAGCGGAAGTTCTTCGCCACCACCAGCGCTCCGTCGGGCAGGAAGGTCAGCAGCGACACCTTGTCTTGCCGTCCGGCCATCTCGGGCACAATGTCCACCGCGTCGCGCTGTTCGCTCGAGAGCTGCGTCTCTACCTCGAACGAGCGGAGCGAGTCAACCTCGTTGCCGAAGAAGTCGATACGGCACGGCTGTTCGGCGCTGAAGCTATACACGTCGAGCAGGCTGCCGCGCGTGGCAAACTGCCCGGGTTCGTACACATAGTCCACCTCTCGGAAGCCCCACTGCCTGAGCGTGTCTGTCAGCCTATCCACATCGGCCGTCTGCCCCCTCTGCAGGTGCATGGTGCTGTCGGCCAGCTGCCGCTTCGAGACGACCAGCTCGGCCACGGCCTCAGGATAGGTGACGACATAGAGCGGCGCTCCGGCGCGCTCTGTCGTCAGCCGTGCCAGCACCTCGGTGCGCAGCACCTCGTTGGCGGCATCGCGCTGTCCGTACTTGATGGCGCGCCGGTAGCTGCCCGGCATGAAGAGCACGCGCTGCTGTCCGAGCAGCTGCGACAGGTCGTGATAGAAGTAACCGGCCTCGTCGGCATCCTGGAGTATAAACAGCAGCACAGCCTGCCGACCGCCGTCGGTGGCGGTCAGCAGGCTGTCTGCACTGCCGAAAACCATCGCTGCCGCAGAACCTGTCAGGCCCTGCAGCGCCACGTCGCCGCCATCGGGCGACACTATGGTCTCAGCCAGCTGCTTCACCTGCGGCAGCCGGGCAAAGCGCTGAGACAGTTCGGCCAGCGTCATTCGGCAACCAGTGGTGTGGCGGCCTCGGCCGCTGCCTGTTCAGCGGCGGCCTGCTCGGCCTCTTTCCGCGCGTGGCGGCGGTTGAGGTAGTATTTCGTCTCGTTGATATATTCCGTCACGCCGTAGAGCAGCAGGCACCAGCCCAGGATCAGCAGCGGCATCTGCGCCGTCTGCATGGGATAGAGAATGACGAACAGTCCGGTCAGCAGCAGCACCGCCGGACATACGACGAAGGCCCAAGCCACGGTCGGTATGCGCCGCGCACTGATGAACGACACTATCTGCAGGCCGGCGGCCATCACCACCACGGCGCCAATGATGTACATCAGCCACGAGATGAACACGCGGGGCATCAGGGCCAGTATCAGCCCCAGCAGCACGCTGCCGATGCCCACTATGGGGAACATGGGCTTCTGCCCGGCTATCTGCCGGCCCTGAGCGTCGAACACAGCCACGTCGGTGGCCTCTTTGCGAGCAACAATATATGTGGCGATACTGCCCACGCCCGAGATTAGAAACAACACGCCGATGGCAATAGTGATGCCCACCATCGTGTTGTCGGGGAAGCGTATCAGCAGCAGGCCCATCACAATGGCGCATAAGGCGCGGAACACATAGCTTTGAAAGAATTTCATCGTTGTCGGTGTAATCGGAGAAATCGGAGAAATCAGAGTATTCTGAGTAATCGGAGTAATCGGAGTAATCTGAGTATTCGGAGTAATCTGAGTATTCAGAGTAATCTGAGTATTCAGAGTAATCAGAGTAATCTGAATAATCTGAGTATTCAGAGTAATCAGAGTAATCAGAATACTCTGACCACTCAGAATAATCAGGCTGTTCGCTGCTCCTGCTTCATGCTTTGCAGCCGGGGCACCAGGGCTTGAGCTGCTTGAAGAAGTCGTTGCCCTTGTCATCGACGAGGATGAAGGCGGGGAAATCCTCCACCCTGATCTTCCAGATGGCCTCCATGCCCAGCTCGGGATACTCCACGCACTCTATCGACTTGATGCTCGACTGCGACAGCACAGCCGCCACACCGCCTATGGTGCCGAGGTAGAAGCCGCCGTGCTTCTGGCAGGCGTCTGTCACCTGCTGCGAGCGGTTGCCCTTGGCTATCATCACGAGCGAGGCGCCGTGGTCCTGGAACTCATCTACATACGGGTCCATGCGGTTGGCCGTGGTCGGGCCCATCGAGCCGCAGGGGTAGCCCTCGGGGGTCTTGGCCGGACCGGCATAGAGGATGGGGTGGTCCTTGAAGTAGGCGGGCATCGGCTCGCCTGCGTCCAGGCGTGCCTTCAGCTTGGCATGGGCTATGTCGCGCGCCACAATGATGGTGCCCTTCAGGTTGACGCGGGTAGAGACGGGATACTTCGTCAGCTCCTGGCGCACGGCGTCAATGCCGCGGTCCAGGTCTATCACTATCTGCTTCTGGCCCTCGCCGGCCCTGGCATACTCGGCGGGGATGAGCTCAGCGGGATTCTCGTCCATCTGCTCTATCCACACGCCCTGCTCGTTGATGACGGCCTTTATGTTGCGGTCGGCCGAGCAGCTCACGCCCATGCCGATGGGACACGACGCTCCGTGGCGCGGCAGACGCACCACACGGATGTCGTGGGCCAGGTACTTGCCGCCAAACTGCGCGCCAAGGCCTATCTTCTGCGCCTCGCGCAGCAGTTTCTGCTCAAGGTCGAGGTCGCGGAAGGCACGTCCCGTCTCGTCGCCCGTGGTGGGCAGCGAGTCGTAGTACTTGATGCTGGCCAGCTTGACCGTCAGCAGGTTCTTCTCTGCCGAGGTGCCGCCGATGACGAAGGCGATGTGGTATGGCGGGCAAGCAGCCGTGCCAAGGCTCTTCATCTTCTCCACAAGGAAGGGCAGCAGCGTGCCCTCGTTCTGTATGGTGGCCTTGGTCATGGGGTAGAAATAGGTCTTGTTGGCCGAGCCGCCACCCTTGGCCACCATGACGAAGCGATACTCCATGCCCTCGGTGGCCTCGATGTCTATCTGGGCCGGCAGGTTGCAGCGGGTGTTCACCTCGTCGTACATATTGAGTGGGGCGTTCTGCGAGTAGCGCAGGTTCTCCTCGGTGTAAGCCTTATAGACGCCGAGCGAGAGGGCCTCTTCGTCTTCGAAGCCTGTCCACACCTGCTGGCCCTTCTCGCCGTGTATGATGGCGGTGCCGGTGTCCTGGCAGAAGGGCAGCACGCCCTTGACGGCTGTCTCGGCATTGCGCAGGAACTGCAGCGCCACATACTTGTCGTTGTCCGAGGCCTCGGGGTCGGCCAGTATCTTTGCCACCTGCAGGTTGTGCTCGCGGCGCAACATGAACTCGCAGTCGTGGAAAGCCTGACGCGCCAGCAACGTCAGGGCCTCGGGCGCAACCTTCAGTATCTTGTGTCCTTCAAACTCGCCCACGCTGATGCCCTCTTTCGTCAGCAGGCGATACTGCGTGGTGTCTTTGCCCAGCTGGAACATGGGCGCATACTTAAACTCTGGTGTCTTTGCCATAGCGATTGTATTGTATGTTAGCTATCAGGTTATGTTTTTCGGCCGCTAAGGTACGCATTATTTTTCACACCGCAAAACACATGCGCCAAAAAAACGCCCCGCCGCGCACTATCCATCAGTTTTCCGCCCCAGACTTTGCGTAATGAAAGAAAAAACGTAACTTTGCGGCGCACAAGTAGGAGGCGACGTGCCCCACGTCGCAATCAAGCAGACTGTTGCGACGTACCCCACGTCGCCTCCTACTACAAAGCTACACACAAATAGCCACGACAAACGAAAAGTCCGGGCCGTGACACCCACGAGAGGTTCACGGCCCGGATTCTTTTGTTATGTTACAGGCTTGAGCTGACGCTCAAAGCTATACGCGCTCGGGGAAAAGAGCGGGTTCTCAGTCTGCTCACTTGACGACAACCTTCTTGCCACCAATGATGTTCAGACCCTTGCGGGCTTTCGTCACACGCTGGCCGTTCAGGTTATAGATCTGAGCTCCGTTCAGCACGGCTGTCTTGACGTTGCTGATGCCGGTGGGCTCGCCGTTGTAGTTGCAATAGATGTAGCCTCCGAACCAGTCGTCACCACCGTCGGCGTTCGGACGGAAGTAGATGGTGTAGTTGCCCTCGCTGTCTACTTTGAAGTTGTCACCTGTGGCAGGATACCAGACACCATTGGTGTCGTTCACCTTCATCTCGCTGTTGGCAGGTATGTCGAGCGTTATCATATACTCCACAGTGCCCTCGGCGGCATTCTCGTTAAGCGTGAGCTTGTAGGTGTCAGAAGCGGTCCAGTTGTTGAACGTACCCACGAGGTAGTAGTCGGGACTGTAGGTATTTTTCACATACTTCACGTTCTTGAACGACAGCCAGTGAATGTTGTTGTCGGCAGCCACGTTGAACTTGATCTTGAGCACGCCGTCCTCTCCAACAGTGCCGATGGCTACGAAGTTACCATGTATGCGCTGGTTGTTGTTAGCGCCAGCGACCTTTACGTCGCCGCCACAGACATTGACGGCCTGGCCGTCGTTCAGCTGCATGGTGACGCCATATCCATCGGCTTCGCCAGCATTCTCTTTGGTTGCAACGCGCACCCAAGCCGACACCTTATATGTGCCGGGCTCCAGGCCGGTCATGGTAGCGGTCATCGTCTTTTCTGCCAGAGCAGCATTGGCATCGGCGTAATATTCGAAGAAAGGAACCTTGAAGTCGGTGCCGTCGCTTTCGCCCTCTGTTGACCAGCTGTTGATGTAGTAAGGAGCGTCAACGAAATCGGGATTGGTGTCCCAGGCCGACAGCAGGATGTTGTCAATCAGTATGGGAGCTCGCCAGCTTGTGAGAGACGTGCCACTCACGGCGGCCGCCAGGCTATTGGCCTCGGCGTCGGTCAGTTCCTCAGCCTCGTACTTGGTGTAGTAGCTGTTGAAGACTGTGGTGTAAACATCCTGCTTATAGACGTTGGTATTGGCCAGCTCGGCATCAATCTCAGCCTTCACCTTGACGAGGTTGGCCACAGCAGCGGCGTAGGCAGCGGCACTGGCCTTAGCGGCAACGATGGCCTTGTCGAGAGCCTCGTAGGTCTCAATTCCGATTGTAGCCTTTGCAGCGGCGTATGCCGTTGCGGCTGCACTGCGCACGTCCTTGTTCATCTTGCCCTCAGGCATAGTGGCATACAAGTCGTCAACCGACTGCTCGGTGATGGCTGCGCCAACATACTCTACCTTGCAGTTCTTGAAGGCCATCCAGTTGAAGTTGGCATCTTCAATCTTCACGCCGAAGCGGAACACGCCGTCGTCGCCTACCTCGGCCGTCATGGCATAGTTGTCGTAGATACCCTTCATGTTGTTATACTCGAAGCTGTTGCCTGTAGTAAAGGCAATGTCGCGGCTGCCGGCGAAGAGAGAAGCACCTGCGGGAGCATTGCCGCTCTCGCTGTATGCACGAATCAGGGCCGAGAACTTGTAGAGGCCAGGATCCAAGCCAGCCAGCGTGTAATAAATCTCGCCGTTGCCCAGTACGCCAGCCTTATCGCACCAGTTCTCAATGAACGGTGTCACCATGCCAGTGCCGTCGCTGTTACCCTCTATCGACCATGTGTTGATATGGAAGGTCTGGCTGTTGGTGCAGGTCCAGCCATTGAGGCTGTTGTCGGGCAGCTGGCCACCGGCAGCCAGCAGCTTGTAGCTGTTCACGCTGACGTTGGCAGTGTTGATGGCTTCCGTCAGGGCAGCAACAGCGGTCTCTAAGGCCGTCTGCGATGTCTGGTCAACACCAGTATTGGCAGTGATAGCAGCCTGAAGTGCTGCTTTGTAAGAGGCAGACATTGTTTCGTTGAGCAGGGCATTGGCCTCTGCCAGCCTGGCATTATATGACTCAACAAGATCCGACATATCGAGCGGTCCGTAGTACATCAGCTGGATGTTGTCAAAGATGCACCAAGCATCAGTACGTGTACATTTTGCGCCAACGGTAATTGTACTGTTCTTCACAGCTACCATTTCTGTCCATTCAGTCATGTAATCACCATTGGCAAAATGACCAGAGAATGCATTCATGCCACCATCCTGATTTGTCATCTTAATGAAATTGGTTGTGGCATCATTAACATAAAAGACGGGATAATTTTCGTCTGTGACAGTTGCATCGCCGTACGCGCCCTGTCCTCTTAATTTATAGTAACCATTGGGGACAGTAATAGTCTGGCTCAAGGTGAAGGTGGCATGCCATGACTCTGCACACTTGTTCTCGTCTTTACCGCCGCAAAGGTTCTTGTTGCTGGCCTCCATTGTCCAAGCACCACTATTACGGTTGTTGCGGTCGAAGTTCTGGTCAAGAATCATGAACGTTGCATCAACGGGGTTCTCCTCGGTAGCGTCGGCCAGTGCCTCGTCGTAGCCGATAATCTGCCACTGTGCATTGTCAGCAGTGGCGTCGGTAAGATTATTGGCCAGCACCGTGCTGGTGCCATCATAGCCATAGTAGGTAGAGCCGCTTGACATCGAGTAATTTCCATTGGGAAGCTTGCTAATGGTGACATTAGCGGCAGCACCATCCATGAATGTACCAGTGAAGTAATAGTTGGTTCCACCATTGCTCACCTGCGACTCGATGGTGTAAACGCCCTCTCCGGCATGGATGGTGTTGTAGTGACTCTGTGCAAGGAGCGTGGCCTGCGTGCCCCATGAGTTGCCCGGGCCAAGATACTTGTCGGAGCCTACGTTCTTGAACAGGTACTTGCCGCCGTCAGTGAAGCTGGCGGCTGTTGCACCGTAGAAGCTGATGGTGTAAGCACTACTATTGATGTCGGTAATGGTGTAAAGCAGTCCGTCAGCGGCAGGAGCTGCAAGGTCGGCCGTCTGGTTCCACCTGCTGTCCCAGTTGTTCTCATTAGATGCGCCGTCCATGCGGCAGAGAATCATGCTGGCATAACTGTCGTCAAACTCAGCACTCCAAACACCATCTGCACCTTCAGTAAACGAGACCCAGGCGTTTTTCGTGTCCGAGAACATGTAGAGCGCATAACGCTCCGTCGCGTCATCGACATCCCATGCACCAGGTGCAAGGTACACCGTCTTTGCGGCATCAGCACTTACTGCTGCGCCCATAGTTAGGGCGGCCGCGAGTAAAAGTTTAAGTTTTCTCATGAGATAATAAGTTTGGTTAGTAAAAAAGTGTGATTAATTGTTTATTTATAGATAGGTGATTGGTCAATGATTGCTTATGTTCAGGATGTTACTGCTTATTGTTTTCGTTAGTTTTTAGTTCTCTGCCGGTGTTCGGTCGGGCAAGTGCCGGTTGTCATTGTGCATAATTCTGTATCTTCTATGTATCTAATGGCTGTTTCACCGCTTTGCAGTAGGAGGCGACGTGTCTCACCTCGCAACAACATGTCAGATTGCGACGTTAGACACGTCGCCCCCTACTTATGCGCTGCAAAATTACGATTTTTTTTGATACCAACAACTTTTACCGTTGTTTTTTTTTGCCATAGGATAATAATTTCTGTTTCGCAAGGCTACATTCTCGACGAGATGTGCGCACAATGCTGTTACGTTTGCTGTCTCGGCAGGTCTTACTGGCGAGACGGACGCACAAAGCGGCAGTGCTGTGTGGCGGAGGTGTGTCAGTTGACTCGGTAGTCGAGCGCCGGTGTCTGCTCGATGTAGCTCATCAGCGACGGACTCAGATCGACGGTGTGCTTTGCCGAGTGCATCAGCACCTGCTGCTTACCGTCGGCACTGCGCAGCTGGAAGAAGAGCTGCGTACGGCCCGGGCACTCTCTGACCAGCTCGCCCAGCTCCTGCACCACTTGTGCGTCGATGGTCTGTGCATCGACGGTGATGGTGAGCCGCTCTATGGCCCTCTCCTTGACGGTCTGCAGATATTCCACCTGGCTCACCTTGAGGTCCATGAGCGACGAGTCGCGCCATCGCGGCACCATCTTGCCCCTGACGAACACGGTGGTGCCCTCGACAAACATGCCGCTGTTGTTACCCCAGTCCTCGCCGAAGAGCGCCAGCCGTCCGCCGCCATTGAAGTCCTCGATGGTGACGAAGCCACAGGGCTTGCCCTGCTTGGTGAGCTTCGACTCGACCTTGGTCACGATGCCTCCGAGCGTCACCTCGTCGCGTCCGTTGATGGACGAGACATCGTCCAGCTCCTGACAGCGCGTGTTGCACAGGTGGTCGAGCACCATGCGGAACTCGTCGAGCGGGTGGGCCGAGATATAGATACCCACCAGATCGCGCTCGCGGTTGAGCCTTTCTATGGCGCTCCATCGCTCGACGTTCTTCGGCACGACTGGCGTGGCTATCTCGACGGCGTCCATGCCTCCGAAGAGCGAGTTGCGGGCCTGTGCCATCTCCTGCTGATACATCTGTCCGTAGCGCAGCAGCGTGTCGAGGAAGGCCTCGCCCCTGGCATTGGCCACGGCGAAATAGGTCTCGCGCGGCAGTCCGAAGCTGTCGAAGCCACCGCTCAGGGCCAGGCTCTCCATTGCCTTCCGGTTGACGGCCTGCATGCTGACGCGTTGAGCGAAGTCGAAGATGTCTTTATATTGTCCGTTCTTCTCCCGCTCGCTGATGATGGCCTGTGCCGCCGCGTCGCCCATGCCCTTGATGGCTGCCAGTCCGAAGCGTATCTCGCCGCGCTTGTTGACGCCGAACTTCTGGAACGACTCGTTCACGTCGGGCCCCAGCGTGGCAATGCCCAGCTGCTTGCACTCGTCCATGAGCTTCGTTATCTCCGTTATCTGGTCGCGCCGGCGCGACATGATGGCTGCCATGAACTCTGCCGGGTAGTTGGCCTTCAGGTAGGCCGTCTGATAGGCCACCCACGAGTAGCAGGCGGCGTGCGACTTGTTGAAGGCGTAGGAGGCGAATTTCTCCCAGTCGGTCCATATCTTCTCCAGCACGTCGGGGTCGTGGCCGTTTTTCTTGCCACCCTCGATGAAGAGAGGCTTCATCGCATCGACTATCTCGTGCTTCTTCTTACCCATAGCCTTACGCAGGGCATCGCTCTGTCCGCGGGTGAAGTCGGCCAGCTGGCGCGACAGCAACATGACCTGCTCCTGATAGACGGTAATGCCGTAGGTGTCTTTCAGGTATTTCTCCATGCAGGCGATGGGGTATGTGATGGGTTCGCGGCCGTTCTTGCGGGCAATGAACTGCGGTATGTAGTCCATTGGTCCCGGGCGATAGAGGGCGTTCATGGCTATCAGGTCCTCGAACACGGTGGGGTGCAGCTCGCGCAGGTATTTCTGCATGCCCGCCGACTCAAACTGGAAGGTGCCTATGGTCCGGCCCTGCTGATAGAGCTCGTAGGTCTTTGGGTCGTCGATGGGTATGGTGTCGAGGTTGATGTCAACGCCTCGCGTCTGCTTGATGATGGCGCAGGCTTCCTTCAGCTCTGACAGCGTCTTCAGTCCGAGGAAGTCCATCTTTATCAGTCCGGTTTCCTCGATGACGTGTCCGTCGTACTGCGTGCAGTTGGTCTTGGTGTCCTTGAAGTCGGGGTCGTCGGCGGTCGAGACGGGCACCCAGTCGCTGATGGGGTCGCGACAGATGATGAAGCCGCAGGCGTGTATGCCCGTTCCGCGCACGGTGCCCTCCAGCATCTTGGCATACTTGATGGTGTTGGCCTCCTGCGGGTCCTGGCTTACCTCGGCATCGCGCAGCTCGGGTGTGCACTTGATGGCGTTGGTCAGGTTCATCTTCATGCCGTCGGGCAGCCGGTCGGGTATGGCCTTACAGAGGGCGTTGCTCCTGGCCAGGGGCAGCTTCTCGACGCGTGCCACGTCCTTGATGCTGTTCTTGGTGGCCATGGTGGCGTAGGTGATGATGTGGGCGCAGTTTTCGTGGCCATACTTGTCCATGACCCACTTGAGCACGCGTCCGCGTCCGTCGTCGTCGAAGTCGGTGTCGATATCCGGCAGCGAGATACGGTCGGGGTTGAGGAAGCGTTCGAACAGCAGGTCATACTTCAGCGGGTCGATCTTTGTTATGCCAAGGCAGTAGGCCACGACGCTGCCTGCGGCCGAGCCACGGCCTGGGCCCACCCATACGTCGAGCTGGTCGCGGGCCGAGTTGATGAAGTCCTGCACGATGAGGAAGTAGCCCGGGAAGCCCATCGTCTTCATGATGTGCAGCTCAAACCTGACCCTCTCGTCCACCTCTGCCGGCAGCGGGTCGCCATAGAGCCGTCTGGCGCCGTTGTATGCGAGCTGTGCCAGATAGTCGGCCTCAAACTTTATGCGGTACAGCTTGTCGTAGCCGCCCAGCTTCTTTATCTTCTTCTCGCCCTCGTCGGGCGGCAGCGGGTTCTGTCCGTTCTCGTCGGTGGTGAACTCCTGGTAGAGCTGCTGCTCGGTGAACTTGGCTCGCCACTCCTCCTCGGTGCCAAACTGTTCGGGTATGGGGAAGAAGGGCATGATGGGGTCGTGGTTGATGCTGTATATCTCGACTTTGTCCAGTATCTCGAGCGTGTTGCTCAGCGCCTCGGGCACGTCGCTGAAGATGTCGTTCATCTCCTCGCGCGTCTTGAACCACTCCTGCTTGGTGTAGAGCATGCGCGTTGGGTCGTCGAGTTCCTTTCCGGTGGAGAGGCACAGCAGGTGGTCGTGTGCCTCGGCGTTCTCCTGATCGACGAAGTGGCAGTCGTTAGTACACACCAGCTTGATGCCATACTCGCGCGCCAGTTCGATGAGCACCTTGTTGGCCCTCTGCTGCTCGGGGAAGGTCTCGCGGTTGGCCCTCAGCGTGGGGTCCTTCACCTCGTGTCGCTGCAGCTCGAGGTAGTAGTCGTCGCCGAAGACGCGCTTATACCACTCCACGGCCTCGCGTGCTCCGGCCATGTCGCCGCTGAGTATCTTGCGTGGCACCTCGCCGGCGATGCAGGCCGAGCAGACTATCAGGTCCTCGTGGTAGCGCTCCAGGTCGGCGCGGTCTGTACGCGGACGCATGTAGTAGCCATCGACCCACGAGCGCGACACCAGCTTGATCAGGTTCTTGTAGCCGCGGTAGTTCTTTGCCAGCACTATCAGGTGGTAGCCACTCTGGTCCTGCTTGCCGTTGCGCTGCTCCTTGGGCCCGTGTTTCGCCACATACATCTCGCAGCCGAAGATGGGCTTGAAGGGCTCCTGCCCGTTCTCCTTGCGCTTCTTGTTAATCTTGTTGCAGTAGTCGTGCAGCTCCTTCACGCCGAACATGTTGCCGTGGTCCGTAATGGCCATGCCGCGCATGCCGTCGGCCACGGCCTTGTCAACCAGGCGCGTGACGGGGCTCTGCCCGTCTAATATACTATAATATGTGTGTACATGCAGGTGGATGAAGTCTTCCATTCTTTCGGCTGCAAAATGTTAGTTACGATACAGGCTCGGTCACATTATGTGCGGCCATTATTTCAGAGATGATGTGCATCGTCGAAGGCTTTCCTATCGAGTAATGTTCGTCTGAATAGTCGGCCACCAAATTTGACAGAAGCTCCAACTCAATGCTGTTCGGGTCAGAGCGCGGGGTCTCGTCTGTAACCAATGGCAACAGCTGCTCCACGCGGGCCACAGCCCATTCGTATTGTTGTTCGTTTGCAATTCTTGTCATATTTTCAAGTATTATATCGTTGAACAATCTATCCTGTCGTATTCCTTATGTGTTCCCACGAAGCGAATATATACGAATCCTATCGTAAATTTGATTACAGCGACAATACGATAGGCATTTCCTTTTATATCAAACACATAACGTTGGTTCCCTACACCATCCACACTGTTGAATGTCTGCTTCACGTCGGCAAAACATGTCCAGTGGCTGCTCTTCACTATATCCGCCCAAATCTGCAGAGAGAGCAATGCGTCAGGATGTGTTTCTGCAAACTCTCGTAGCGTCTTTTCAGTAAAGATTCTCATAGAAGGTTCTCATACAACAAAATATTCAGCATCGCTCTACCTGCTTGACGCCGCGCACCGTCCGCAGCTTCTTGAGCAGTGCCTCAAGCCGGTGTGTGTCGTCGATGTTTACCACGAGAGTGCCGCTGAAGAGCCCGTCGTGCGAGTCGATGTTGACGCTGCGCAGGGTGAGCTTCTCGTCTTTTGAGATTATGCTTGTCAGGTTGTTCAGTATGCCCAGGTCGTCCACGCCGACCACCCTGAGCGCTATGCTGTACTGTGCCAGTCCCTTCCCGCTCCATACGGCGCGCACCACGCGGTAAGGGTAACGGCGACGCATCTCGGGCGCGTTGGGGCAGTCGGCCCGGTGTATCTTTATGCCCGAGGCAATGGATACGAAGCCGAACACGGGGTCGCCATAGATAGGGTTGCAGCAGCGGGCCAGCTGATAATCGACGCCCTTTAGGTTGCGGTCGATGACGAGCACGTCGTCCTGCCCCTGTGCGGCCGACGTCTGCCTGTGTGCGTCGAGTGAGAACTCCTCGGCCGAGCGTTTGTCGGCCGGCGGCTGCCAGGTGCCGGCGTCGCGCTGCAGCTGCTCCTGATACTGGTCGACGACGGCCGTGGCGTCGAGCGCGCCCGTGGCCATGTCGCGATAGAAGTCGCTTGTCTCCTTGTAGCCCAGGCGCTTTATCAGGTGGGCCATGACGCCCTCTTGCAGCTCCAGCTTGCGGTTCTTCAGCTTCCGCTCCAGGTTCTCCTTGGCCAAGAGGCCCTCTTTCTGCTGTGTCTCCTTCAGCGCAAGGCGTATCTTCGCCCTGGCGCGCGACGTCTGTGCCACCTGCAGCCACTCCTGTCGCGGGCGTTGCTGCGAACTGGTGGTCACCTCTACCTCGTCGCCGCTCTTGAGCTGATAGCGCAGCGGCACCTGCCGGCCCATGCTGCTGTTGTCCTCATGGGCCGAGCGTATGCGTGCGCCGACGCACTGGTTGCCCACGCGCGAGTGGATATGGTATGCGAAGTCGAGCACGGTGGCGCCCCGCAGGAAGCGCAGCAGGTCGCCCTTGGGCGTGAAGACGAACACCTCGGCGTAGTCGTGTATGCGGAAGCCGCTGTCGTCGGCAGCCGTGTCGGTGTCGCTGCCGCTCTCTAATAGTTGCCTGACGGACGTGAGCCACTCGTCGATGCCCTGCTCACCCTTGATGCCCTTGTAGCGCCAGTGGGCAGCCACGCCGCGCTCGGCCACCTCGTCCATGCGCTCGGTGCGTATCTGCACCTCCACCCATTTCCGCTGCGGGCCCAGCACGGTGATGTGCAGGCTCTCGTAGCCGTTGCCCTTGGGCACGGACAGCCAGTCGCGCAGCCGCTTGGGGTTGGGCTGGTACATATCGGTCACGATAGAGTAGGCCTGCCAGCACAGGGCATGCTCCGACGCGCCCGGCGGCGTGGCGATGATGATGCGTATGGCGAACAGGTCGTAGATACCCTCGAAGGCGCAGCGCTGCTTCTTCATCTTCTGCCAGATGCTGTGTATCGACTTGGTGCGCCCCTTGATATGGAAGTGCAGTCCGGCAGCGGTCAGCCTGTCGCTGACGGGGCGAATGAAGTCGGCGATGTATGCGTCGCGTGCGGCTTTCGTGGCCGAGAGTTTCTCACGGATGTGATAGTAGGCTTCGGTCTCGATGTATTTCAGCGACAGGTCTTCCAGCTCGCTCTTCAGCTTATACAGACCGAGCTTGTGTGCCAGCGGCGCGAAGATCTGTGCGGCCTCTTCTGCCGCCTGCCGTCGTGCCGACGTGTTCTCGGTGTCGCGTATCTGGCGCATGAGGCAGACGCTGTCGGCTATCATTATCAGTATGACGCGCATGTCGCCCGCCATGGTCAGCAGCAGGTTGCGCATGTTGTCGCCCAGGGGTGTCCGTTCGCCCGCGTGCCTGTCGGCCCCGGCAGCCATGCCGCGGTGGTAGATGCTGCGTGTGCGCCGCAGTCCGTCCAGGATGTTGGCCACGGTGGAGCCGAAGTCGCGTGCCACGGCTGCGCTGTCGTCGGGACCGTCGGTCGTCGTGGCCGGCAGCAGCATGAGCGCCATGAGCGTGTCGCGTCTGAGGCCCATCTCCTCCACCGTGACGCGGGCCGTCAGCAGGGCCGTCAGCAGGGGGTTCAGTCCGAACACGTCGCGCTCGATACGTCCCTGCACCACGGCACGACCCAGATGAGCATACAGCAGGCGCACGTCGCGGGGCGTGACCGTCTGGCCCAGTCCCTGGCCGAGAGTGCGCACCAGCTCCTTGGCCTGCTGCCACTCGTCGTGGGTGAAGAGATACCTGCTGTCCATTAGCTCGTTTCGTTTCTGCCCGCCACGCATGTTCGCCATCGGGCGGGCTGCCGTTTACTTACTGTTCTTGGCGCGTTTGCGCTCGTTGTGGTCCAGTATGGCCTTGCGCATGCGCATGGCCTTGGGCGTAACCTCTACCAGCTCGTCGCCCTTGATATACTCCAGGCACTCTTCGAGCGACATGACGGTCTTCGGTATGACGCGGGCCTTCTCGTCGGAGCCCGAGGCGCGCACGTTGGTCAGCTGCTTGGCCTTGCAGACGTTGACCACCAGGTCGTTGTCGTGCACATGCTCGCCCACCACCTGACCCATATAGACCTCGTCGCCCGGGTCGATGAAGAACTTGCCGCGGTCTTGCAGCTTGTCGATGGCATAGGCATAGCTGGTGCCTGTCTCCAGGGCTATCATCGAGCCATTGATGCGCCGCTCTATCTCACCCTTGTAGGGCTGATATTCCTTGTAGCGGTGGGCCATGATGGCCTCGCCCTGGCTGGCGGTGAGCACGTTGGTTCTGAGGCCGATGATGCCGCGCGACGGTATCTCGAACTCGATGTTCACGCGGTCAGCCTGACTCTCCATTGACGTCATCTCGCCCTTGCGTCGCGTCACCATGTCAATCATCTTCGAGGCAAACTCCTCGGGCACGTTGATGGTCAGCTCTTCGATGGGCTCGCAACGCTGGCCGTCTATCTCCTTGTATATCACCTGCGGCTGTCCCACCTGCAGCTCGTAGCCTTCGCGCCGCATGGTCTCTATCAGCACCGACAGGTGCAGCACGCCGCGTCCCGACACCACCCACTTGTCGGTCGCGTCCTCGAAAGGCTCCACCCGCAGTGCCAGGTTGCGCTCCAGCTCTTTCTGCAGCCGGTCGTTGATGTGTCGCGATGTGACAAACTTGCCGTCGCGGCCGAAGAAGGGTGAGTCGTTGATGGTGAAGAGCATCGACATCGTGGGCTCGTCGATGGCTATTGGCGGCAGCGCCTCGGGGCAGTCGGCATCGCAGATGGTGTCGCCTATCTCGAAGCGCTCCAGGCCGATAATGGCACAGATGTCGCCGCAGGGCACCTCAGTGGTGCGCACATGACCCATGCCCTCGAAGGTGTGCAGCTCTTTTATCTTCGTGCGTTCCTGTGTGCCGTCGCGATGGCAGATGGTCACGGCCATGCCGTCGGCGAAGGTGCCACGGTGGACGCGGCCTACGGCTATGCGGCCCGTGTAGCTCGAGAAATCGAGACTGGTGATGAGCATCTGCGGGGTGCCCTCAATCGGTTTGGGAGCTGGTATCACTTCCACAATCTTGTCCAGCAGATATGTGATGTCGCCGGTTGGCTTGCTGTAGTCTTCGCCCATCCAGCCGTTCTTGGCCGAGCCATAGACCACGGGGAAATCGAGCTGGTCCTCGGTGCCGCCAAGCGAGAACATCAGGTCGAACACCATCTCATAGACCTCTTCGGGCCGGCAGTTGGGCTTGTCCACCTTGTTCACCACCACGATAGGCTTCAGCCCGAGCTCGAGTGCCTTCTGAAGCACGAAGCGTGTCTGCGGCATGGGGCCCTCAAAGGCATCGACCAGCAGCAGACAGCCGTCGGCCATGTTGAGCACTCGCTCCACCTCGCCGCCGAAGTCGGAGTGACCCGGCGTGTCAATGATGTTTATCTTTGTCCCGCGCCAGTTGATGCTGACGTTCTTCGAGAGGATAGTTATGCCGCGCTCGCGCTCCAGGTCGTTGGCATCGAGCACCTGGCCCGACAGGTTCTGTCCCTCGCGGAAGAGGTGTCCGGCCAGCATCATCTTATCGACCAGCGTTGTCTTGCCGTGATCGACATGCGCAATGATGGCAATGTTTCTGATGTCCTGCATGTCTTCTACTTATTTCTGTTGTTTTCAGCCGGCAAAGTTACTCACTTTTTTCTTAACGGCAAAATAATCGAAGGAAAAGTGAGTGCTCTGATTATTCTGATTATTCAGATTATTCTGATTACTCTGATTACTCTGATTATTCTGATTACTCTGATTACTCCGATTACTCAGATTACTCCGATTACTCTGATTACTCTGATTACTCAGCATAATCAGCCTTCCTGCCCTTGACCGCCGTCTTCCATCAGCACCACCTCTATGCCGGCACGCCGCAGCAGGTCGATGCCGTCTGTCAAGCGGTAAGGCTCGCCATACACCACACGACGTATGCCGGCCTGAATGATCAGCTTGGCGCACTCTATGCAGGGCGAAGCAGTGATATATATGGTGGCGCCGTCGCTGTTGTTTGACGAGCGCGCCAGCTTCGTGATGGCGTTGGCCTCGGCATGAAGGACGTATGGCTTGGTCACGCCAGCGGCATCCTCACACACATTCTCGAAGCCGCTGGGGGTGCCGTTGTAGCCGTCGCTGATGATCATCTTGTCTTTCACCACCAGCGCACCCACCTGACGGCGATGGCAGTAGCTGTTCTCTGCCCATATACGCGCCATGCGCAGATAGCGCCAGTCCAGTTTGCGTTGCTTGTCGTCCATGTTTGAAAAGGGGATAAAGAGAAAAAAGGTAAAAAGATATGGTGAACTTAGGATTGTCGCAGGCAAATGTACGAAGAAAAGGGCGACCGGACAAAAAAAAGCAGCGAAAAGATTAAATAATGTGTAAATTGCTGCCTTGCGGTGCAGGCTTTCGCAAAAAAAACGTAACTTTGCGGGCCAAGTTCAATTCTGGCCATTAGGCCTGTGGGCACCCTGCCCCCTGCGCCTGTCAACGACAACAGATATGCATATACTAAAGATAGAAGAGATGGACCGCCTGACGGTGGAGCAGTTTCGGCTGGCAGAGAAGCTGCCGCTCGTGGTGGTGCTTGACAACGTGCGCTCCATGCACAACGTGGGCAGCGTGTTCCGCACGGCCGATGCCTTCAGGCTCAAGGGCCTGGTGCTGTGCGGCATTACGGGCAGGCCCCCGCACAACGAGATACACAAGACGGCCCTGGGTGCCGAGGACAGCGTCAGCTGGCAGTATGCACCGTCGGCAGCAGAGGCCGTCAGGCAGCTGCGGGCAGCGGGCTACTGCGTCATGGCCGTGGAGCAGGTGGAGCACAGCACCAAGCTGCCGCGCTTTGCGCCGGAGCCTGGCCGACGCTACGCCATCGTGCTGGGCAACGAGGTGCACGGCGTCAGTCAGGACGTGGTGGATGCCTGCGACGGCTGCTTGGAGATACCCCAGCTGGGCACCAAGCATTCCATGAACGTCTCTGTCACCGCCGGCATCGTGATGTACAAGTTCTTCGAGCAGTGGCAGACAAAAGGCTGACAGCGCGCACGGCGCGTGCCGCATGGACGAAGGCTGCAGACGGCACAAACAAAGATTTTCTGCCAATTGCTTTGTGGTCTGAAGGAAAACATGTAACTTTGCGGCCACGAAACTTATCACACCGGGCATAAATGTCAACCATACTACATATAGAGACCAGCGACCGCGTGACGTCAGTGGCTGTCAGCCAAGACGGGCAGGTCATCTTCGACAAGGCCGACCGCGAGGGTATGAACCACGCCGAACACATAGGCGGCTATGTGGCAGAGGCGCTGTCGTTTGCTGACAGCCATGCCATACCCTTCGACGCGGTGGCCGTCAGCCAGGGACCGGGGTCATACACAGGCCTGCGCATAGGCACGTCGATGGCCAAGGGCGTGTGCTTCGGCCGTGACCTGAAGCTGATAGCCGTACCCACGCTGCAGCTGATGTGCGTGCCGGTGCTGCTCAGGGAGCTCGTGCCCGAGGGCGCACTGCTCTGCCCCATGCTCGACGCGCGGCGCATGGAGGTCTATGCCGCCGTCTATGACCGTGCGCTCGGCGAGCAGCGGCCCACAAGCGCCGACGTGGTCACGACCGACACCTATCGCGAGCTGCTGGACCAGGCCCCCGTCTATTTCTTCGGCCCGGGGGCCGCCAAGTGCATGGACGTGATAGACCATCCTGACGCCCACCTGATTGAAGGCATTGAGCCCCTGGCCAAATGGATGATGCCCTTGGCAGAGCGCCGCTTTCTCAGAGGCGAGTTTGAAGACGTGGCCTATTTCACACCATTCTATCTGAAAGACTATGTAGCCAAACTGCCCCGCAAGCTGCTCTGATTACTCAGATTATTCAGATTACTCCGATTACTCAGATTATTCAGATTACTCCGATTACTCCGAAAAACTCCGATTACCCCCACCCATGAACCTTCCCGGATTAGACTATAACACCCAGCGGCCGCGTCTCGTGCTACCCGAGTATGGCCGCGAGATACACCGCATGGTGGATCACTGCCGCCAGCTGCCCGACCGCGACCAGCGCCTGGCCTGCGCCAAGGAGATCACGCGCCTCATGCTGACGCGCGTGCCGTCGCTGCGGCAGAACCAAAACTACCAGCAGACGCTATGGGACCATCTCTACCTGATGGCCGACGGCAATCTCGACATCGACTGGCCCCTGTCGCCCGAAGGGGCCAAGGAGCTTAACGAGCAGCCACAGCCCGTGCCACTGAACAAGAGCAACATCAGGCTGCGCCACTATGGGCGACTGGTGGAAGAGCTGTGCCGACAGCTGCGCGACATGCCGGAGGGCAGCGAACGCGACGAGCTGGCATGGCTGACGGCCAACCAGATGAGGCGCATGCTGATAGACTGGGGGCATGGCTCTATGGACGGCGAGCGCGTGCTGAGCGACCTGGCTGACATGACAGACGGACGCATACAGATAGATGCCAGCAAGATGGAGTTTAACGACTACCGCCAACAGCCCACACAGCCCACAGGCAAGAAGAAGAGGAAAAAATAGTGGGAACATTCATCATAGAAGGTGGTCGCCCGCTGCAGGGCGACATCACCCCGCAGGGCGCAAAGAACGAGGCCCTGCAGGTCATATCGGCCGTGCTGCTCACGTCTGACGAGGTGCGCATAAGCAACGTGCCCGACATACGCGACGTGCAGAACCTGATAAAGCTGCTCACGGACGTGGGGGTCAGCGTGCATACCAACGCCCCGGGCGACTACACGTTTCGGGCCGACCACCTGGACCTGCACAGCCTGGAGAGCGACACCTTCGTAGAGCGCAGCGCCGCCCTCAGGGGCAGTGTGCTGATGATGGGGCCGCTGCTGGCGCGCACGGGGCGTGCCGTGATGGCCAAGCCCGGAGGCGACAAGATAGGGCGCCGGCGCATGGACACACACATACAGGGCTTCATAGCGCTGGGCGCAAAGCTCAGACGACTGCACGGACGCGATGTCTATGAGCTGAACGGACACCAACTGCGCGGCAGCTATATGCTGCTCGACGAGGCCAGCGTGACCGGCACGGCAAACATCGTCATGGCCGCCGTGCGAGCCGAAGGAACCACCACGATATACAACGCGGCCTGCGAGCCATACGTGCAGCAGCTCTGCCGTATGCTGGTGCGCATGGGAGCACACATAGACGGCATCGGCAGCAACCTGCTGACCATACACGGAGTGGCCGAACTGCACGGCACACAGCACCGGCTGCTGCCAGACATGATAGAGGTGGGCTCGTTCATAGGCATGGCGGCAATGGTGGGTCAGGGCATACGCATACGCGACGTGTCGCCCGCCGACCTGGGTATCATCCCGCAGGCCTTCCGACGGCTGGGGGTGAAGATAGATGTCGATGGCACAGACATAGTGGTGCCCTGGCAGCGACACTATGCCGTGGATACCTTCCTCGACGGCTCGACGATGACACTGGCCGACGCACCATGGCCCGGACTGACACCAGACCTGCTCTCGGTGTTCATCACCGTGGCCACGCAGGCCCGCGGCACCGTGCTGATACATCAGAAGATGTTCGAGAGCCGCCTCTTCTTCGTCGATAAGCTCATCGACATGGGGGCACAGATCATCTTGTGCGACCCGCACCGAGCCGTCATCGTGGGCCACGACCACCAGCGCAAGTTGCACGCACAGCGCATGTCGAGCCCCGACATACGCGCCGGCATAGCTCTGCTCATTGCCGCCATGAGCGCCAACGGCACCAGCCGCATTGACAACATAGAGCAGATTGACCGAGGATACGAGCACATAGAACAAAGGCTGAACGCACTCGGTGCCTGCATAAGACGAGAAGGCTGAAGAAAAAATCTGAGAAATCTGAGTAATCAGAGAACTCAGAATAATCAGAGTAATCAGAATAATCAGAGAACTCAGAGTAATCAGAGAACTCAGAGCAATCAGAAAACTCAGAATAATCAGAGAACTCAGAGCAATCAGAGAACTCAGAACAATCAGACAACAATCAGAATAATCAGCAACTACCATTGACAAACAACCCCTACCCCGAGCTGCAACCCGAAAGCCTGCGCCCCATAGGGCGCATAGGCAAGCCCCACGGTGTGAAGGGGGAAGTGATGTTCCTCTTCGACGACGACTGCTTCGACACCGACGATGCCGACAGCCTCTTCGTCATGGTCGACGGGCTGCCCGTGCCCTTCTTCATCGAGGAGTATCGCTTCCGCAGCAACGAGACATGCCTGCTGAAGCTGCTGGACATCGACAGCGAGCAACAGGCGCGACGGCTGACGGGCTGCCGCGTGCTCTACCCGCGCAGCCAGGCCGACACCGACACCCTGACATGGGACGAGCTGCCGGGCTACACATTAATTAATAAGGGACACGGTCCCGTGGGCACAATAGCCCGCGTGGACACGCAGACCATCAACACCCTGTTCTGCCTGGACGACGGACGACTCGTACCGGCAGCCGACGAGTGGGTTACGGACATCGACCGGCAGCAGCGCACCATCACCATGACACTGCCCGACGGACTGCTGGACATATAGAACACACGAATGAGCGAAAGAAAAACCGACCTTTGGGTCTTCAACGAGCTGATAGCTAAAGGATATACCAACGCTGCTCTGCAGGACGTGCAACCGGGGCTGCACGTCTGGGCTGAGCGGTCGGATATGCCCGTGATAGACCAGCTACTGGCCAAGGCATCGAAAAACGGAGCTGGACACCAGGGCTATCCAGAATATATCATATACGAGGAGACAAAGAGGCTGGTGGTCGTCATAGAAGACAGGAAAGACCGTCGCTACCACGTCTCTACCGACGACTTCTTCAGTAACACAGAGAAATATGCGGTCAACGGCGTACTGTGGTATGCCTCGTTCCTGAAAGAGGAGTTCGATGTTGTGGCTATTGCATGTTCGGGGCAAGGGCCAGACAACGTGATGACAGACACCTTTGCCTGGAGCAAAGGCATGGAGACATTCACAAACCTCAACCTTCACGAGATACAGCCCCTGCAACAATATCTCGCCTGCTTCGACCAAAAGAGCGGGCCTGAGACCAGCACCGACAAGGTTAAAGAGCTGCTACGCTCTGCCAAGGATGTCAACGACTTCATGCAGAACGAGCTTGGCGTGATCGAACACAATCGTCTGTATATACTCGGGGCGATACTGCTTGCACTCGAAGACCCTGTGTTCAAGTCGTCGTATTCTCTATACAGCAACAACCGCGACATAGCCGATTTTCTATGGGCAACCGTAGAACGCAAACTGAAAGCAGCACAGATAGCTGAGAAAGAGCTGTTCGCCACAAGTCTGAAGCCCGTGCTGCTGTCGCTGCAGCAGGAAGAGAAAAAAAGTTTAGAGGGCAACTATGCCAAAGGCACGCTGCACAAACTGGTGTTGGACATTGACCAGCTGCTCTATAGACACTATAAGGACAGCGAGCTCGACCTCATCTCACTCTTCTTCAACACCTTCCTCTCGTACACCACCAAGGGTGGGTCTGACCTGGGCATCGTTCTCACTCCACCGCACATCACCAAGATGTTCTCTGAAATGGCACATGTGACACCACAGTCGCGAGTGCTGGACATCTGTGCCGGGACAGCTGGCTTTCTCACTGCCGCCTGGCGCAAGGTGGCCCTAAGCGCCGACTATACTCAGGCCGAGAAGGAGCAGTTCAGACGAAACAACCTCTTCGGAGTGGAAGTGGAGCCATCAATCTATATCGTCAGTTGCCTCAACATGTTTCTCAACAAAGACGGGAAATCGCACCTCTACAACAGAGACTGTTTCCGCATAAGCGAAGAGCTGCGGGCACAAGACTGTACGGTGGGCTTTCTCAATCCGCCCTATTCAAACAAGGCATACTCTGAGATAGCCTTTGTGGAACTGATGCTCGACACGCTGCTGCCAGACAGCATAGGCATTGCCATCGTACCCGTCAACGCTGTATCGTCGCGCACAAAGGTGCACAGCGACAATGACTCGTACAAGGAACGTATTCTGAAGAAACACACGCTCCTGGCATCGGTGGAAATGCCGAAGAACCTTTTCTTTCCCAAGGGAACGGAAACAGTGGTCCTGGTGTTCCGCACCGGCACGGCCAACGAAGGACACCAGACGTGGTTTGCCAAGTTTGACGATGGCTACGAGCTGCTGAAGCACCAGAAGACACGCACGCCGGGTGTCAACAGCGAGGCGATGATGGAACAGTTTCTCGACAACTACGAACGAAGGGCCGTGACCGGACAGTCGTTCCTGCGCAAGGTAAACCACACCGAGCAATGGGTCTATACACTCTTTGCCGACAACGACTATCAGGTGACACCTTCAGACCTGCAGAAGGTGACCAACGAGTATATAGCATACCTCATCTCAAATCAATACGACCTGCCGACAGACACACACCCTGCCGAACAGAAGACACACCGGAGCGTGCCTGCCACACGAAAGGTCCGGCTTATAGACTGTTTTGAGATTGTGCCATCAAGACAGATAGACAAGATGAACACCACAGATGCAAGTGCAAACGACATCGATGCCGTGCCATTCCTGTCTCGAAGTGACCGCAACAACGGCATGTCGGGCTTCGTGGAGCCGCTCGACGGTAAAATCAATCCCGGCACGTGCATCTCCGTAGCACTCGACGGCAGCACAGGAGCTACATTCTACCAGCACCACCCGTTTATGAGCGGACAGAACATCTGGCTGCTCAAACCCTATGCCGCACGCTTCGGCAACTTCCAGCCATTGACAGCCTTGTATTGTGTGGCAAGCATAAGAAAAGCTGTCAGACACTATACATACAACCTCAGCCTTACCAAGACCAGACTGAAGAACATCAGTATCTTTCTGCCACTCGCCGACGACGATACGGTTGACACTACATACATACGGGAGGAAATGGCAAAGCTGAGACACACTGACCTGATAGAAACCATTCCTACAGAAAGATACCAAATATGAAGAAACAACAGATATGCATCCTCGGCTCTACGGGCAGCATCGGTACGCAGGCCCTGGACGTCATTGCACAACACCCCGACCGCTACGAGGCTTACGCCCTGACGGCCAACAACAATGTGGAACTGCTGGCCCGACAGGCACACCGCTTCCACCCCGCTGCCGTCATCACAGCGCGCAAGGACAAGTATGACGAACTGAAAAGCCTCATGCAGGACCTGCCCGACGTGAAGGTCTATGCCGGGGCCGATGCACTGGAACAGATTGTGGAGGCCGACCCCATCGACATGGTGCTGGCCTCGATGGTGGGCTTCGCCGGACTCAAGCCCACCATCGCCGCCATCAAGGCGCGGAAGAAGATTTGCCTGGCCAACAAGGAGACACTCGTCGTGGCCGGCGAGCTGATATGCGGGCTGGCACAACAGTACCACACACCGATACTGCCCGTGGACAGCGAGCACTCGGCCATCTTCCAGAGCCTCGTGGGCGAAGACAGCAACGAGATAGACAAGATACTGCTAACGGCCAGCGGAGGACCGTTCCGGCTCTTCACGGCCGAACAGATGGCCCGCGTCACCAAGGCCGACGCTCTGCGCCACCCGACATGGGACATGGGGGCAAAGATAACCATCGACTCAGCCACCATGATGAACAAAGGCTTCGAGGTGATAGAGGCTAAATGGCTCTTCGGAGTGCCGGCAGACAGGATACAGGTGCTGGTACACCCGCAGAGCATCGTGCACTCGGCCGTGCAGTTCCGCGACGGAGCGGTGAAGGCGCAGCTCGGCGTGCCCGACATGCGGCTGCCGATACAGTATGCTTTCTCCTTCCCCGAACGGCTCTCGCTGCAGGGCGAACGCCTCGACCTGTTCCGGCACCGGCTGGAGTTCTTCGAACCCGACATGCAGAAGTTCCGCTGCCTGCAGCTGGCATACGACGCCATTGCCCGCGGCGGCAACATGCCATGCATAATGAACGCGGCGAACGAGGTGGTCAACCGCGCCTTCCTGGAAGAACGCTGCTCCTTCCCGCAGATGGCCGACGTCATTGCCGAGACCATGCAGCGGGCCACCTTCGTCAAGCAGCCCACCATCGAAGCATACATGCACACCGACGCCGAGGCAAGACGCATTGCTGCCGATTTATTATTTAATTCATAATTGCCGAAGCAATAACCATAGACACTGAAATCAAAACTCTTAACTCAAGAATGGAAGTATTTATCATAAGACTGCTACAATTCATGCTCAGCATCTCGCTGCTCGTGCTGCTGCACGAGGGCGGACATTTCTTCTTCGCCCGACTCTTCGGAGTGTGGGTGGAGAAGTTCTACCTCTTCTTCGACGTCAAACTGGGCAAATGGGACGGCTCGATAGTCAAGACCAAGGCCGACAAGCTGGTGGAAGGCAAGACCACACAGTATGGCATAGGCTGGCTGCCCCTGGGCGGCTACTGCAAGATAGCGGGCATGATCGACGAGAGTTTCGACACCGAACAGATGAAGCAGCCGGCAAAGTCATGGGAGTTCCGAACGAAACCGGCCTGGCAGCGACTGCTCATCATGACGGGCGGCGTGATGGTCAATTTCCTGCTCGCACTGTTCATCTACTCGATGGTGCTCTTCACCTGGGGCGACCAGTATTTTAAGGTGAGCGACATGACAGAAGGCATGAAGTTCAACAGCGAGGCGAAGGCCCTGGGCTTCCATGACCACGACGTGCTGATAGGCACAGAGCAGGGCGACTTCAAAGACTTCTCGGCCGACCTGTTCCGCGACCTGGCGGTGGCCCATCAGGTGCGACTCGTGCGCCAGGGGCAGCAGATGACGCTCTCGCTGCCCGGCAACCTCAACCTGCTGGACATGCTGAAGAGCGACCCGACGTTCTGCCGACCATTCATACCGGCCGTCATCGACAGCATCATGCCGGGCACAGAGGCCGAGCGGCTACACCTGGCCAAGGGCGACACCGTGAAAGCCATCGGCGGAAAAACCATCGACTCGTGGAACGAATACACATACCAGACGGGCATACTCTCCGACATGCTGGCAGCGGCAACAACGGCCGACGACAGCCTGCAGATACGCTCGACACACATCGTCGTGGCACGAGCCACACAGGGCGTGACAGACACGCTGGCCGTGACGCTCGATAAGGAGCTGCACCTCGGCGTGGTGCAGCTGCCGCTATACAAGCTCTACCAGCCGACAAAGGTGGAGTATGGCTTCCTTGAGAGCTTCCCCGCCGGCATCAGCTACGGGCTGAACGTGCTCGGAGGATATGTGGGCGACCTGAAATATCTCTTCTCGGCCGACGGAGCTAAGTCGCTCGGCGGCTTCGGAGCCATCGGCAGCCTCTTCCCGCCAGTATGGGACTGGCACATGTTCTGGCTAATGACGGCCTTCCTGAGCATCATCCTCGCCTTCATGAACATACTGCCCATACCGGCACTCGACGGCGGACATGTGCTCTTCCTCATCTACGAGATGCTGACAGGACGCAAACCGTCGGAGAAGTTCATGATCGGCGCCGAGTATGTGGGCTTCGGCATCGTGATACTGCTCATGGTGGTGGCCAACCTGAACGACATACTTCGATGGCTGGGATATATGTAGATTAAAGATTAAACATTAAACATTAAACATTAAACATTAAACATTAAAGATTAAACATTGGACATTGAACATTAAACATTCGTTGAAAAACTGAGCATAGGAAACCGTCGTATGTCCTGTATGTTGCGTTGCCAACGCAACATCTCTCCCCCACACCGATGAACAACACACTAACCCAGAACCTCACCCAAGAGCAGCGGCTGCAGCAGACCATCTCGCAGCAGCAGCTGCTGCAGTCGCAGCTGGCCGAGATGCCGCTCGAACACCTGCTGGAGCGTGTCAACGACGAGCTGAACGACAACCCCGCACTGGAGCAGGGCAGCGACGAGCTGCACCTGCCCGGCGATGCCACGCCCGACAACACGCCGACAGACAGCGCTGCCGACGACATCAGCACCCACGGCTCTGCCGACGAGACCGACACCTTCGACGCAGAACTGGACCGCGCTGACCGGCGCGACGCACTCGACATGGCGCTCGAGGGCATCGGACGCGACGACGAAGACCTGCCCGTCTATAGCGGCGGACGGCAGCAGGCCGACGACGACCGCGACGAGATGGTCTATGGACAAGACACATCATTCATCGACACGCTCGAACAGCAGGCGGGCGAACTGGAACTGGACCAGAGGCAGCGATACATCATGGACTACCTGATAGGGTCGCTTGACGCCGACGGACTGCTGCGCACAAGCAATGCGGCCATCTGCGACGACCTGGCACTCTATCACAGCATCGAATGTAGCGAACAGGAGGTGGAACAGATGGTCGGCCTCTTGCAGCGCTTCGACCCGGCCGGCATAGGGACACGCTCGCTGAAAGAGTGTCTGCAGGTGCAGGCGCAACGACGACTGACCGCGACAAAGACAGGCGACAGACAGCAGCGACAGCTGCTCAGACTGGTCCTGGAGGTGGTGGAAAACCATTTCGACGACTTCGCACACAACCGCTGGCAGACCATCAGCCGCAGCATGCAACTGACAGAGGCACAGACCGAACAGGTGCAGCACGAGCTGCTCAGGCTGAACCCAAAGCCGGGAGCCGCGATGGGCGAGACAGTGGGACGGAGCATGGACGGCGTCACACCCGACTTCACCGTCTATGTGCACGACGACCAGACCATCACCTTCCACATCAACGACGACGAGCTGCCACAACTGCAGGTGTCGCAGACCTTTGCCGACATGCTGAGGCAATACCGCGACAACCGACAGAGCATGACACGCCAGGCCAAGGAAGCACTGCTCTATGCACGCACCAAGGTAGCAGCGGCACAAGGCTTCATCGACGCTCTAAGACAGCGACATCGCAGCATGACGCTCACCATGCAGGCCATCATCGACCTGCAGCGGCCTTTCTTCATCTACGGCGACGAAGCGTCGCTGCGCCCCATGACGCTACGCGACGTGGCAGCCAAGACGGGGCTCGACCTCAGCACCATCTCACGTGTCTGTCGCGGCAAGTATGCCGACACACCCTGGGGCCTCTTCCCGCTCAGACATTTCTTCGCCTCGGGCGTGGCCAACGAACAGGGCGAGGAGCTGTCTAACCGACACATCAAGGCAGCACTGCGCGAGCTGATAGACCACGAGGACAAGCGACACCCACTGAGCGACGAAGCCCTGAGCCAGCTGCTGCAGCAGCAGGGCCTGCCCGTGGCCCGCCGCACCGTAGCAAAATATCGCATCGTCATGGGCATACCATCAACACGACTCAGAAGATAAATTTCTCTGATTACTCAGATTATTCCGATTACTCAGAATACTCTGATTACTCTGATTACTCTGATTACTCTGATTACTCTGATTACTCTGATTACTCCGATTACTCCGATTACTCTGATTACTCAGAAAATCCACCACCCAGAAATCTCCACCATTCCCTCATAGCATGGACGGCAGAAAATTCATAGACGAGCAAGGCTCGCGGCTGCGCGCCGAGGGTGAGAAGCTGCGCGCCGAAGGCGAACGCCTCAAGGCCGAGGGCCGTCGGCTGCGTCAGCGCGGCCGTCGCTCGTTCACCCCGCAGCGCAACATTATCAACGCCGCACGGCTGCTCAGCCTGATGACAGACCCGTTCTATCTGCCCGTGCTGGGACTGCTGCTGCTCTTCACTCTGAGCTACCTCAACATGCTGCCGCTGGCCTTCAGGCTACAGGTGCTGCTGATGGTCTATCTGCTCACCGCCTTAGTGCCGCGGCTGCTCATCAGAGCCTACCGGCGCTATCATGGCTGGACACCCTGGCAGCTCGGCTACCGCGAACGCCGCATGGTACCATACATCATCTCTGTCAGCTGCTACATGCTGTGCGTATGGTTGATGCACCTGCTGCACATACCACATTTCATGGGGGCCATCGTCACTGCCGCCCTGGTGGTGCAGATGGTGTGCCTGCTGGTCAATATATGGTGGAAAATCAGCATTCACACTGCCAGCATTGGCGGTGTGGCAGGAGCGCTGATGTTCTTCGCCCTGATCTTCGGCTTCAACCCCGTAGGCTGGCTCGCGCTGTGCTTCATCCTGGCCGGCATACTCGGCACCAGCCGTATGTTGCTGCGTCAGCACACCCTGGGCCAGGTCGTCGGCGGATTCCTTGCAGGCGTGGTGGCCTGCGTCGGGGGGCTGCTCATTGCATAGCGCAGCACCACACACATCTGTCCGCCGCCCGTCTGTCCGATTGCCTATCCCGCATTAACCATGCACTTTAGAGTTGAAATCAAGACTGAGAACTCGCTACGCCCTTAGCTCGTCTCATACCTCTCTAAATTCCAAAATCTTAAATCCCAAAATATAAGCTATCACTCCAATTGTCTAATTGTCTATCTGTCTAAATGTCTAATTGTCTATCTGTCTAATTGTCTATCTGTCTAAATGTCTAATTGTCTAACTGTCTATCTGTCTAATTGTCTATCTGTCTAATTGTCTATCTGTCTATCTGTCAAACCTTAAAGCATAAAGATCTATCATGCAACCTTTAGTAAGCATTATCATGGGCAGCACGAGTGACCTGCCCGTCATGGAGAAAGCCTGTCAGCTGCTCGACCAGCTGCAGGTGCCCTTTGAGGTGAACGCCCTCTCGGCCCACCGCACGCCCCAGGCCGTCGAGCTGTTTGCGTCGCAGGCCCAGAGCCGCGGTCTGCGTGTCATCATCGCTGCGGCAGGCATGGCGGCCGCCCTGCCGGGTGTTATAGCCGCCCAGACCACCCTGCCAGTCATTGGCGTGCCCATCAAGGGTATGCTCGACGGTCTCGATGCCATGCTCAGTATCATACAGATGCCACCGGGCATACCCGTGGCCACCGTCGGTGTCAATGCCGCACAGAACGCCGCCCTCCTCGCCGTCGAGATACTGTCACTCAGCGACACCGCCCTGGCAGAGCGTCTGGCCGACTACAAGCAGAGCCTCAAGCAGAAGATAGAGAAAGCCAACCGCAACCTGGCCGAAGTGAAATACGCATACAAGACGAACTAAAAAAAACTCTCCGTTTTTTCTTGCTCATTTCGGGTCTTTTATATAACTTTGCAGCGCACAAGTCGACTCCTACTACAAGCCTTGCTAAGTATATATAAATCGATTAGAAAGTGTTAATTATCTGCATAACCATCATTAAACCATATTACTAACCAATTCTTTTAACACAATGAACAAAAATTTACTCAAATCCATGCTCGTAGCAGCCGGCATGACTGCCAGCATGGGGGCATGGGCGCAGGCTGATGTCACAAGCCAGTACCTAACCAATGCCGATTTCTCTCAGGGTACACCTATCACCGTGGGCGTTTGCACCTATGCAAAGGACATGACAAACAATGGTACTGAGTACAGCCAGCTTGTTCCTGTTGAAGGCTGGGATATTCCTGCAAACGGCGATGCCCGTGCCGGAGGTCTAGTGGCCTTTGGCTCTGGAGTATGGATTGGTGGACCCGGCTATGTGGCCCCGTTGACCAACAGCGACGGTGAATCTACAGGCAACATTCTGGGTCTGGTGGGCGTATGGACCGGTACAGCTCAGTACACTCAGAACGCTACTCTCCCCGCAGGCACATACACCTTGGTGCTTGGAGTTTACAATTCTAAAGGTGGCACATCGGCCTTCAGCAAGAATTTGATAGGCTTCATTGAGAACGGCGGAACAGAACACCTTGCCACCACAACTACCTATGCTGTGAATACATGGAAATATGAGTTCATCACATTCACACTTGCAGAGGAAACAGCAGGTAAGTTCTCACTTGGTTATACATCTGCAAATGCTGGTTCTGGAAGTATGCCACATCTGTTCCTCTCGGGTATCCAACTGTTCAATGGTGAAATTAACGCCGAAGAGTACGAGGCAGCCAAGCAGGAGACTCGCGAGTTCAAGGAATACACAATACTTTTGACCGAAGAGATTAACAAAGTCAAGGCTTCCGAGGATGCCGACGAATTGGCCGACGCCATAGCTGCTGCAGAGCAGGCTCTTGCTAACGCCACCACCTCTGCGGAGCTGAAGCAGGCCTTGGAGGCACTGAAAGCTGCAGAGGAGGCTCTGGCCGACAGCAAGGAACTGGCCGAGAATACAGCAAAGCTTGAGGGTTCCAGCTATGCCAATCCTTCGGCAGACCAGCTTGTTAATGGCAGCTTTGACACCGCTGACCTGGGTTGGAGCCTGAACAATATGAAATATCAGGCGAACAATGAGCGTCCCACCCGTTACATTGAGCAATGGACCTCACAAGCCAACAATGGCCATCTAAACGATGGTTCTGCTACCCAGACACTGACAAACATGCCTGCTGGTGCATACGTCCTGACGGGTGAAGCAAACGCTGTACAGCAGGCTAATGCCGAACTGGAAATTACAGGCGTAACAATTAGCGTAAACAGTCAGCCTGTCGATGTGGCTGGACCTTGGCACAACTATGAGATAATCTACAACCATCAGGAGGCTGGCGACATCACTGTCACCATCGCATTTACTGAAACCAATGCCAACTGGGTAGCCTTTGATGATTTCAAGCTCGTTTATGGCGGCGACTACGAAAAGTATATGCAGGACAAGGACAATCCTCTCCTTGGCGCGAAGAAGGAACTGCAGGAAGCTATTGCTAATGCAACAAGCATAGCAGATGTTCCCACAGGCAAGCTTTTCCAGAAAGATGCAGCCGATAAGAAGGCACTCGAAGATGCCGTTGCAGCCGCTCAGGCTGCACTTGACGCAGAGGATGCTACTCAGGAGAGCCTTGCAGCCGCTAAGACCACGCTTGAGGCAGCTGTTGAAGCATTTAAGGCTGCCGGTGTAGTCTTGCCTGACGCAGACAAGGCCTATGTGTTCCAGCTGATGCAGAAAGACAGCAACACAAAGCCCGCCGCTTCTGTTTACCTCGCTCTTAACGTAACGGAAGAGACCAGCGACGTTGTGCTGTCTGACGCAGAGTATCCTTTCTATTTCGAAGCAACTGAAGGAGGCTATTTCCTGAAAGCTACCGATACAGAGAACTATGTTGGCATAGCAGGCAACAACAACTGGACTATGAGTGCAGATGCTGACAAGAAGGCTGTCATCACGGTCGAAGTAATGGCTGATGGATACTACGCCTTGAAAGAAGCTAAAGGTTACATAGGTGTTGATAACGTAGAGGCAGGTTCTTTATGCTATGCAAACAAGGCCGTCAGCAACGAATGGGAAATCATTGCCGGCACTCCGACCGGCCTTACCACCGTCAACACTGCTGCCGCTGCCGGCAACGCTGCCATCTACAACCTCGCTGGCCAGCAGGTGAAGAGCGCTCAGAAGGGCCTCTACATCAAAAACGGACGCAAGTATATCGTAAAGTAAATACAAGCCCCGCAAAGGGATAAGACATAGTCAGGGGGCGCAACCATTAAAGGTTGTGCCCCCTATTATATGTCTATCTGTCTAAATGTCTAATTGTCTAACTGTCTAATTGTCTAACTGTCTAATTGTCTAACTGTCTAATTGTCTAACTGTCTAACTGTCTAACTGTCTAATTGTCTAACTGTCTAACTGTCTAATTGTCTAAATGTCTATCTGTCCGAGCCGTTATTTCTCAAATCGCATCAGGATTGCTTTCGACAGGTCGGACCATGCAATGCCAACGCGACAAGAGTCTAACTTAGACAAATATGATGATTTAGACACTTCGTCCGTCACATTGCTGGAAACAGAGACATGCTGTCGCTGGGCGGCCAATGCTGCAGAAGCAGCCATGTTGCCTTGAATGGCTGCCATGCGGGCAATGGGGTGGACATGCTGCGGGATGTCACACACCACATCGCCCCAGCTGTCTGCCCTGAACGTAGAGCTATCCAGGTTTACGTCAGAGAGAGTGACGGCATAGCCTTCGCCTGTCCAAAAGAAAGAAGCTGGCGTGGCGTGACAAGTGCCATTAACTCTATAAGTTGTCTCTCCGCGATACTTCTCGTTGTTGCCGTCGTCGCTCATCTCATAGAGACTTGTCACGCTTATCGTATCAGGGATATATGGCAGGAACAACAGCGCGGCGAGGCGCACCGTGCCTAATGAGGCAGCAAGCTGGGTCGGAGCGAAAGTCTGCGATGGCGCGGGCGTGAGGCTGACGGAAGCGCGCTTCACTTTGTATCTCATTCCGTCGGTCTGTTCAAAATAAGAATCGTCTGACGAAAGTCTATATTCGGCTTTCTTTTCGTTGTCGTCGAAAAAACAGCTGCAGTCCAGTGTGGCCAGCGTGTCGCCTTGTTCCGTCAGCGTGACCACAGCATCTAGTTTTTCTAAACCTGTCGTCTCGCCGGCATAGCTCAGGACGTTGTTGCTACAGCTACGCTCGACGCGTATCTGTGTGTCCGTGTTGCCCCCACCTTTGATGTAGCACAGCACGAAATACTCTCCGTCTGCGTTATAGTACTCTTCTTCCACCTGGCACTCGAAGCCAGCGAACATATAGCGGTCGGCCCATTCATACTGCTCTAACGACTGAAGGCCTTCGGCTGCGCTGCTGTTTTCGCCACTGTAGCCGTTGTTGTCGATGTGATGTTTTACCAATTGCCTCACCTGTCCTCCCGCCATGCTGCGAGCATAGTGGAGTATGGCCGCGGTGATGGCTGCATGTCGCCCTTTCTGCGCGTCGGCCGTAGGTGGCGAGATGCCCAGCCAGCGGTCTGTCTGTGGCTGCACGGCCCAGGCGGGCAACGTTTTAGCTCGTGCCGTCTGCTGCGCCACGGGCTGCTGGGCAAGCAGGGCCTTGAGCTGGCCTTTGAGCAGTGTGGCCTCATAGTTGGCAGTCTGTCCCTCCCTAATGACTATAGTGTCACAGCGGTCGGCATACCCCTCGCGTTTGAGACACAGCGCGTGGTGGCCGATGAGCAGGTTTTGCACCCGCTGTGGCGTCCGCCCCATTTTCTGCCCATCGATATAGATGTCGGCCACAGCCGGCGTGCTGCTTATTTCGACGCTGCCGCAGATTGGCTGCGGGGAGGCAATATGTATGGTGTCGCCACCTGGCACCACGTCCACCTGGCGTTCCATGCGTGTGGTGCGGTGAGAGGCGAGCTTTGCCTCTATCACATAGACACCGGTGCTCAGCTGTCCCGTCCACTGGCTGCGGCCCATCAGTTCTCCGTTGACCCATATCTCAGCGTTGTTGTCCACGCAGAGCGTCACCTGGGCTATGTTAGGCTTCAGTCTGACGACCACCTCGACGGTGCTGTCAGGATTGTTGACGAGGACCTGTCCGGCTTCGGGTAAACAGTCTGGTGCCTGCACGCGCCAGTGGTAGGTGCCAAAGGCCATCATCTTCTGTGCGGTGCCGTCGGTGGTCTTCAGCATCTGTCCGTCGAGCATGACGATGGCATCCTTCGGCTCGACACGGAAGAGCACCCACTGCGTGGTGGGCTGCTCGTCCAACATGACCTGCACATGTCCGGTGGCCAGTTGCATGACGTATGTCTGTGCCGCACCGACGGCCAGCCCAAGGTCTTTGTCGCGCAGCACACCGAGCCGCGGGTGTTGTATGGTAAGGCGCTTCACGCCTTCGGGCACATAGACCCATATCTCGGCTGGGTGGTGCTGGTTCTGCTGCTCCACCTTCATCACTCCGAGCATACCCGGGTCGAAGCTGAAGCCGCGTTCGGTTGTCTCCACCTTTATCAGGGCGCAGCGCTTGCCGTTGACATCAAAGACCTCCGTGCCAGGCGTGATGGCTGTGAGGTCGTTAGCGGCATGATAGAACTGCTTGACAAGGATGTTCTGCGCCTGCAACGGGGCGAGAATCAGCAGCAATATGAAGAGTATTGTGGTGCGTTTTTTCATAGGGGCGATAATAAATATGGTGGAGGAATATAAAAAAGCCTCGCCCCATAAGGGGCGGGGCATGTGGGTTTGCGGGGGATTGATTGATTCCGAAATTGCCTGAGAGTGACTGAGGATTCTTAGGATTGCCTAAGGATTTCTATGACTTCTTAGGATTGCCTAAGACCGTATAGGATTACCGAGGACTTCCCAGGATTTCCTAGTGCCTCCTAAGATTATTTCAGCTCCAGGACCTGGGTGGCAACCTGATTCTCGGGGTCGATCTCCAGGAGCTTGGTGGCAACAGCCTTGGCAGCCTCCATATCGTCGGCCACGCGGGCATCGTAAGAGATCAGATAGAGATAAGCCTCCTTCAGACGGGCGATGTCGGCGCGGCTCTTCTCTGCCTTGTCGCCAAGCGAAGCAACGATTTTCTCATAGAAGGGCTTGGCCAGGCCGCCCTGCTGGTCGTTGTCCATAGCGTTGTTGACACGGGCGCGCCAGAAGGTGGCATACTCGTCGGCGTCGGGATATTTCTGTGCCAGCTGCTCGTAGAGCTCATCGGCAGTTTTCAGCGTAGCCAGACGGTCGTCTCCCTCCAGCTTTGCCGACTTGTAGTAGTGCAGCTGCGGCAGGCCAGCATAGTCGGTGGCTGTGGGAGTGCTGTACTCCTGCAGGTACTGCTGATAGAACTCGATGGCCTCGTCATACTGCTCCTGGTTGCTGTATGCCTCAGACAGCTGCTTGAGCACACCGGCCTTCTTGTCGTTCGAGTCGAACTCCTGCTCGAGCGCCTTCTTATAGGCGGCGATGGCCTCGTCGTGCTTCTTGGCACCGGCCAGGGCGTTGCCGTGGTACGAATAGTCGAAATAGGTCAGCTTGGCCGAGTCGCTCTTGTTGAACAGGCGGTCGGCATACTCCAGTGCGCGGTCGAAGTTCTTCAGGTCGGTGTTGCAGAAGAAAGCCAGGCGGTTGAAGCCTGCGTCGCGGGGGCTCTTCTGCAGGGCATACTCGGCCACCTCGAGCGCCTTGTCGTGCTTGGCGGTGAGATAGTATGACATGGCAAACGAGCGCAGGTCGCGTTCCTCCATCTTGCTGCGGTCGGCCTTTGCAAACTCAGCGATGGCGCGGTCGAACTCGTTCGACTGATAGTAGATACGTCCCTTGAGTGCGTCCACCTCCAGGTCGGGACGCTGAGCCTTCAGGTCGTCCAGCTTTCCGACGGCCGATGTGGGACTGATCTTGCGGTACACCTGAGCATACTTGATGTATGGCTCAGGATTCTTGGGGTCGAAGTAAATGGCCTGCTCATACTGCTTGGCTGCGGTGCCACCATCGTCGGCCATAGCAGCAATGTCGCCCAGCATGATGAAGCCGGGAGCATACTTCGGCTTCAGGTTAGTGGCATACTCGGCATAGACACGGGCATTGGCCGTGTCCTTCACCTCGTAGAACGCCTTGGAGAGCTTCATTATCTCCTCGCCGTTCTTCTTGTTCTTCTTGTAGGCGGCCTTGGCCTGCTTTTCGGCATCTGCGGCCTTGCTCTTGATAGCGTTCACTGCTTCAGGTACCAGCTCCTGAGCCAGGGCAGGTGCTGCCCCCATGAGCATGGCACCCGCGAAAAGGTATTTCATTGTTCTCATAATTCTTTTTATGTTTATATGTGTGTTACCGTTTTCTTGTCTCAAACACTATGTGTGCATGCTTTCTAATTAAATAACGCGCCGCAGGTGCAGAATGTTACTTTTCTTGCCTTTTCTTAACGTATTTGTCACTTCTTTTCAGATTTCTTTACGCTTCAGCACAGGTCTGTCATTTTTTTACTTTCAATGTCTCATCATTCAATCTCGCACAATTTCCACGTTTCTGACCTCCATGTTACCCTGCACCGGCAGCAGCGAACTTTTGAAGATGATGAGTTGTCCGACGGGCAGTGTGAGGAAGTTGCTGAAGCGATATGGCAGTGCCCGCATGGGGTCGTTGACGAGCACATAGATGGTGCGTATCAGCGGGTAGTAGCCCATAGCCAGGTTATACTGATAGGGCTTATAGCTATTGTATCGTGCTGCGGAGTCCATTTTAGAGACTCCCATCACGGTTATTTCCTTCTTGAATGTGACGTTTGTTGTGTCTCGCTTGTCATTGAGCCAGTTGTTACCGATGATGCCTATAGCACCGGGTGTTTTCTCCACATAGTTGATTACCTCGGGACTGCTTTTCACGGCAGCGATATTAGGGCTGTTGATGGGACGGCCGTCGAGCAGCGAATCGACGCAGAAGTGTACGGCAGCCGACTTCTCGCTGTCGAAGCAGACGTCAATCTCGCCCAGCTTTGAGCCGGGATAAATCTCGCTCCACTGTCTTACCTCGCCGCTCAGTATGCGCTTGAGGTTCTTAACGGTTATGATGGAGTCGGGGTTTGAGCGGTGGCATATCAGCGCCAGTCCGTCATAGCATATCTTTTTTGTTATTGGCAGGAAGCGTCTGTCTTTCAGGTTCTGTCGCTCCTTGTCGTTCAGGTCGCGTGTGGCCACGGTGAGCCACACCTTGTTTTCCATCAGCATGTTGATGGCGTCCAGCTCGTTGGTGTATATAGCCTCTACGGTGTCGCCGGGGTGCTGGGCGTTGAACACGTCGAGCAGTTCGTCCATGATAGGAGCGAAGCTTTCGTCGGCAGCGAAATAGACGTGTCCGGTCACGGCGGCAGTGCCTGTGTATTCATCACTTTTAGGCTTGCTCCCACAAGCGGAGAGCAAGCCTAATGTCAGTATTGTCAAGCCCGCAAGGGCGTTGAGTGAGTTCTTTTTCATTCGGGGTTGTTGTAGGTGTGTTACTGCAGTCGGAACGTGACGGGCACGGTGAACTTCACGCGCACTGCCGAGCCGTTCTGCTTACCGGGTATCCACTTAGGCATGGAGCGTACGACGCGCTGTGCTTCCTTGTCGAGCGACGGGTCGACGCTCTTGACCACCTTGACATCAGTGATAGAGCCGTCGCGCTCAACGACGAACGTTACGATGACGCGTCCCTGAATACCGTTCTCTTCGGCCACGACGGGGTACTTGATGTTCTTCGAGAGATACTCGAACAGGGCACCCTGTCCGCCAGGGAACTCAGGCATCTGCTCGACCACGTCGAACACCTTGGTCTCTTCCTCCTTGGGTTTCTCGTCGGCGATGACCTCCTTGGCCTTCAGCACCTCGCCTTCAGCCTCGTCGTTACCTTTCACGTCGAAGGTACCGATGGCGGTGTTGGTCTTGGCCAGCTCGTCCTGCGACTTGAGCTCGTCCTCTTCCTTCACCTCGTCGTCCTTCTTGATTTCGGGGGCGGTAAACTTCACCGAGCTCTTCACCTTCTCGACAACCTTCTGTTCGACCTCGACCTTGATGGGCTCTTTACGTTCCACCTTGGCCTCCTTCTTCTGTGCGAGCTGCGAGAGCTCGACATCGGTCTCGATGGCCACATTGCTCTTCATGGCGTTCTGCACGACCATGTTCAGCACGACCACGGCCACAATAGTGGCGATGCCCGCCAGCATGAGCAAGATGGCCTTGATGTTGCGGCTGCCGGTGCCTTTGCGCAGCTGGTATGCACCATAAGCTTGGTTCTTGCCTTCAAAGACGAGGTCCACCCATTGGCTGTCCAACAAATCTATTTTTGACATAGCTGTTTCAGTGTTTTAATGTGTTAAACCTTGTCTTTACTTAATACCCTTCTTCCCGAGCAGCTCGAGATCCTGGGGATTAATCTTGTCAATCACGTACTTGCTGATGCTGCATATCTGCATCTCGTCGAGCGCTTCCACCATGTTCTTATACGAGCAACTGTCGAGCGGCTTGATGATGATGGTCATCGTCTCGATCTTACCTGTGGGCAGCTCACCCTTACGTATGGCGTCGAGCTGCTTCTGGTATTGCTCGTCTGTCATGGTGCTGTTGATGGCCTGCTTCTTGGCATCGAGCTCCTTCTTGGCCTGCATGATCATTGCCACGGGGTTGTAGCCGAGCTCGATGGTGTGGTGTATCAGTATGCTACGCACACCGTCCTTGCCCCATGTGGTCTCCTTGATACAGTCGGGGTTCTCGTAGTCGGGCAGTCCCTCGACGTAGTAGAGCTTGTCGTCAGAAGCCAGATAGAGAGTGATGGTCTGCGAGGCCTTTGTCACGCTCTTGTCCTCCTTGCTCATGTTCTCGTCGTTGCTGGGCATACTGAGCTGCATGGCCTGAGGCTTGCTGAGGGAGGTACAGAGCATGAAGAAGGTAATCAGCAGCATCATCATGTCCACCATGGGCGTGAAGTCCACGCGGACACTCATCTTCTTCTGTTTACTGTTATTTTTCTTTGCCATGTTTTATTCCTCCGCTTTTTTGTAAGACGTGAGCAGCTGGTAACGGTTTTCGTTCATGTCCTGCAGCTCACTCATCACTTTCTTAATACTGCTGTAGGGCGTGGTGACGTCGGCCTTGATACAGAGCTTCAGGTCAGGGTTGTTGCCCTTTGCGGCTTTCACCCAGTGCTGGAACTCGGACATCTGCTTGCTTTCGCCTTCACCAATGCTGTCGGTGGGAATGCCTCCTCCGACCTTTAGCCCTTCAGACATCTTCTCGCGCGGCAGAGTCAGGTAGGCCGACAGCTTTGTCATCGAGATGCCAAACTGCGGGTCGTCTCTGAACTTTGTGCGCTGCTCTCCGCTAAGCTGAACACCGAACAGGTCGCACATCTCGTCGAGCGCAGCCACCAGGTCGCTGGTTTTGTCCATGCTCATAAAGACTTGCCCCTGAGGATTGACGGTGATGTTCAGCACGTCTGCGGTAGGCACCTTAGCCTCTGTCACAGATCCGGGCGTTACCACCTTCACTGCCTCGTTCTTGACGAAGGTAGAGGTCAGCATGAAGAAGGTGAGCAGCAGCACCATCACGTCGGACATAGGCGTCATGTCTATCCAGACGTCGTTTTTCTTTATTTTTACTTTACCCATAGTAACTCAGATAGATTAAAGGGTTAGTAAAAATTAAGCTTCGTCGGTGTGAGATGCAGCGTAGGTCTGTGCGATGGAGTAACCAATCTCGTCCAGTGCGAAGGAAATCTTGTCGATGCGGTTTGTGAAGAAGTTGTATGAGATCACAGCGCACCAAGATGTACCGATACCGAAGGCGGTGTTGATCAGAGCCTCAGAGATACCGGTTGACAGCTCGAGCGAGTCGCCGCCGCCGCCTGCAGCCAGAGCCTGGAACGACTTGATCATACCGACCACCGTACCGAGCAGACCGGTCAGCGTACCGAGCGTGACGATGGTAGCGATGATGGGCAGGTTCATAGTCATGGTGGGCATTTCCACGGCGATGGCCTCCTCGTGTGCCTGCTGGATCTTGGCAATCTTCAGCTCCTTCTTCACTCCGGTGGTGTTCTCGGCCTCCTTGTATGCATTGACGCTTGCAGCCACGATGTTAGCCACCGAGCCACCCTGATACTGACAGTCCTTGAGGGCCTTGTCGAAGTCCTTAGCCTTCAGGTCGGCCTTAATCTTTGCCAGGAACTTGGCCAGCTTCTCCTTACCGATGCACTTGCTGAGAGCCAGAACGCGCTCGAGCGACATGCAGAGCACAGTGAGCAGCAGAGCGTGGATGACAGGCACGATGACACCGCCCTTGTAGATGGTGCCAAGGATGTCAAGAGGAGCGCCCTCGCTGGTGCCGCCGGCGAAGTGGCTGCCGTTACCAAGGTTGAACTCGAAGTTGCAGAATGCGATGACGAGACATGCGACGATAATCCAGATCGCGTCTTTCACTCCGATGCTGCTCTGCTTCTTTGCAGGGGCAGCTGCTTTTGTGTTTGTTGCCATAAAGCTGTGTTTTGGTTTTTGGTTATAAATAATAAATTAGTTAGTAAATAAAAATCTCTGTCTCGGTCAGTTATACGTTTTTGTCTGCTTTTGTTTTAAGGTTAAACGTGTGTTTCACCCCGCAAAGATAGATATTTTCTGAGTATTGCTTGCAGGTTTAACAAGTTTTAACGTGCTTTTTCTCTCGTTTTTCGTTCGCTGACGTGTGTTGTGCGCGTGTGTGGTATTTTTTTTCATTGCAGCCGGCCGAGACTGTCGGCAATGCGCTTCAGGGCCTGCCGTATATTGTCGTCGCTGGTGGCATAGCTCATGCGGAAACAATCGGGCGCGCCGAAGGCATCGCCGCCCACGGTGGCCACATGTCCGTCTTCGAGCAGGTAGAGTGCCAGGTCTGAGCTGCCGGCAATGGTCTTTCCTGCCAGCGAGCTTGCCGACGTGGCTGGCACCTGGCGTCCGTAGAAGCTGCTGCACCTGGGGAAGAGGTAGAAGGCCCCCTGCGGCACGTTGACCTCGAGCCCGGGTATCTGGCTGGCCAGATGGACGATGAGGTCGCGTCGGCGCTGGAAGGCCAGCCGCATGTCTTCCACACACTGCTGCGAGGCCTGGTAAGCCTCGAGTGCAGCTTTCTGGCTGACGCTGCACGGGCCACTGGTGTATTGCCCCTGCAGCTTGTTGCAGCCCTTCACTATCCACTGCGGCGCGGCTATGTAGCCTATGCGCCAGCCTGTCATGGCGTATGCTTTCGATACGCCGTTGACCACGATGGTACGCTCTTTCATGCCGGCAAACTGCGCTATCGACTCATGTCGGCCCACATAATTAATGTGTTCGTATATCTCGTCGGCCAGGACAAACAGGTTATCTTGGCTGAGCACGATGTCTGCTATCTGCTTCAGTTCGTCGCGGCTATAGACGCTGCCTGTAGGGTTGCTGGGCGAACAGAGTATGAGCAGGCGTGTCTGTGGTGTGATGGCCCGACGGAGCTGTTCGGCAGTAATCTTGAAGTCTTGCTCGATGGTGGCTTCGACGAACACGGGCCGCCCGCCGGCCAGCAGCACCATCTGCGGGTAGCTGACCCAGTAGGGTGCTGGAATAATGACCTCGTCGCCCGGGTTGACCAGGGCCATCACCGTGTTGCACACGCTCTGCTTTGCGCCGTTGCTGACTAGCAGTTCGTCGGTGCTGTAGTCGAGACCGTTTTCCCGTTTCAGCTTGTCGCTGATGGCCTGACGCAGGTCGATGTATCCCGGCACGGGCGAGTAGCGACTGTAGTTGTGGTCGATGGCCAGCTTGGCCGCTTCCTTGATATGCTGGGGCGTGTTGAAGTCGGGCTCGCCCACGCTCATATTGATGACGTCGATGCCCTGTGCCTTCATCTCGGCACTTTTCTGCGACATGGCCAGCGTGGCCGATGGAGCCAGACGCTGAAGACGGTTAGAGAGCTGCATGTTATTTAGTTGAGAGTTGAGAGTTGAGAGATGAAAGATGAGAGATGAAAGATGAAAGATGAAAATGGTGAGACGATGCCCTTGCGATCTGGTCAGGCTGGCACATGGCCTTTCCGCACACAAACCAAGCTTACAGGTCGGTATAATCCGCTTTTATTCGTTGTCTAAAAAAAAAGATTGTAAACTATATGTAGTGCCAGTTCCTCATTTGTTCAGAACTTTGCCATCTTAATGGCCACGACTGCACACTCGTCGCCTTTGTTGCCGAGTCGTCCGCCGGAGCGGTCCTTTGCCTGCTGCAGGTCGTTGGTAGTGAGCAGTCCATAGACCACTGGTATCTCGCTGGTGGCGTTCAGTCGGGCAATGCCCTCGGTCACGCCCTGACAGATGTAGTCGAAGTGTGGTGTCTCGCCGCGTATGACGCTGCCGAGGATGATAATGGCGTCGTAGCCGCCGTTGAGCGACATCTGATGTGCGCCATAGATGAGCTCGAAGCTGCCGGGCACGGTCTTGACGTGTATGTTCTCTGGCAGGGCGCCGTGTTTCTCCAGTGTGCTGACGCAGCCGCTGAGCAGGGCTCCCGTCACCTCGGGGTTCCATTCTGCCACCACCACTCCGAAGCACATGTTGCTTGCGTCGGGCACCTTTGAGAAATCGTAGTCGGAAAGGTTGTGCAGTGCTGTTGCCATAGTTGTAATGAAGAATGAATGGTGTTTGTGTTTAATCAGGAATGTCAATATCTCACGTTGGACGAGCCAGGCGAGCTGAAGCCGGGCTGCCAACTGGCGTACATCCGAGCAACGAAAAACTGAGAACCGAGAACTGGCTTCAATTCTCAATTCTCAGTTATCGTTTGTCCGCTGTGACATTCAAGTCTCGGCTTCCAGCTGTCAACTCTCAGCTCTCTCAAGTGTCATTTCACCCGCTCGATATATGCGTCTATCGACTGGTAGGCCATAGAGTTGAAGTACTTGTCCTTGACCTGCTGATAGCACTTCAGCGCATCTTCCTTCTTGCCCTGGCTCTCAAGTATCTCTCCGGCCTGGACGAGGAAGGTTGGCGAAAGGGAGTTGTTGTCGGCTTTCTCGGCAGCTTTCTTCAGCGTTGTGACGGCCTTGTCGAGCTGGTTCAGGTGTGCGTATGCGTTGCCGAGGGCACCGAGGGCAGCTGGCGAAATCATCTGGTCGTCGCGTGCAGAGAAGTCTTCGAGGCATTTCACGGCCTCTTCCCACTTGCTCAGGTTAGCGTTGCACAGTCCGGCATAGAGCTTGGCCAGGTTGCCGGCATCGGTGCCGCCGTGCTCCTTTGCAATCTGCTCGAAGCCGACCACGCCGGTGCTGTCGCCCTTGAGGGCCTGCTCATAGCGCTGCTGGGCGAAGAGCTGCTGTGCCTTAGCCAGCTCGGTGCTGGCTTTTTCCTCACCGGGCACCGACACGAAATTGTGGTACATCACGGCACCGGCTACGATGACAATCACGGCGCACACGCAGCCTACAATCATTTTCTTGTTCTTGAGGAACCAGGCCTCGTTCTTTGAGAGCGTCTCTTCCAGGTTGGTTGCGCCCTGCTGTTGCAAGTTTTCTTTTGCCATTATTACTATTTAATTTTATGTTTCTCTCCCATTGCCGCACGGCGGCTTTCTGCCTGTACGGGCGTAAAGGCGCGGCAAAGTTACATATTATTTTCTGAACGACGAAATTTTGTGCTGTTTTTTTTCTTATATTCACTTTCGGTCTGTTTGCGCCGTCTGCCTGGGTGCCTCCCTGCTGCAGCTATCTGAAGCCCGCCAGCTTGTGTGTCTGTAGCGAGAGGCGCCATTCGGGGTGCTGCAAGACGTAGGCTGTTGCGGCCTCAATAATCAGACGGTTGCGACGGGCATCGCCTGTGTCGCATGGCTGCAGATAGTAGTAGTCAGCGTCAATGCCCTGCGTGTCTGGCCTGAATGACGGCGAGAGAAAGAGCAGCTTCAGCTCGTTGCAGCGTCGCAGCACCACGGGCGCGGCTTTGGGCGAGAGCGTCACCCAGTCGATGCCCTTGGGCAGTGTGTGCGTGCCGTTGGTCTCTATGGCTATGGTGTATCCCGCGGCATGCAGGGCGTCGGTCAGCGGCTCGTCGGCCTGCAGCGCCGGCTCGCCACCCGTCAGCACCACGAAGCGCGCGGGGTATGTTGCGATGGCCTGTACGATGTCGGCAGCCGACATCTGACGGAAGCTGTCGTGGGCGGTGTCGCAGAAAGGGCAACGGAGATTGCACCCGCTGAAGCGCACGAACACGGCGGCGCGGCCCGTGTGCCGGCCCTCGCCCTGCAGACTGTAGAATATCTCGTTGACGCGATACACAGAGGTAGTGTTTACTCGATAGTATTACTGCTCGTAGGTAGCAATGTTGTTGCGACTCTCCTCAACGACACACTTGTAGCAGCATGGCACCTGCTCCACACACCATCGGGCGATGTTCTCTGCCGTGGGATTGAAGGGCAGCACCTGGTTCAGGTCCTGATGGTCGAGCGGCTCCTTTATCAGCCGTTTCACCTCGGAAAAATCAATCACCATACCGTCGGCATTGAGCTGCTCGGCACGGCAGAATATCGTTATGCGCCAGTTGTGGCCATGTGGCCGGCTACATTTGCTGTCGTACGACAGCCGCAGGTGGTGGCTGGCTGACACCTCTATAGTCTTCTCTATGTAGTACACGTTATGTATGATTGTGCAAAGGTTTCAAGGGCGCAAAGGTACACATTATTTCGGATATAATGGCAATTTTGAGCGAAAAGTTTCCGAAAGTCCACTTTCTTTTTGTCTGTAGCAGTTTTTTTCGTACTTTTGCAGCCGGCAAGCAGGAGGCGACGTGTCTCACGTCGCTATCCAGCTGACTGTTGCGACGTGTCTAACATAATATTATAGCTGGTTGTTGCGACGTGAGACACGTCGCCTTCTACAGCACAGCGGTGTGACAACAAAAAAACTCATATATCGTTTATGCTTAAAGACTTTAACTTTTACGCTCCGACGCGTGTGGTGTTCGGCCGCGATAGCGAGGAGCAGCTTCCGTCGCTGCTGCGTCAGGCCGGTGCCACGAAGGTGCTGTTACACTATGGCGGCGGCTCGGCGCGTCGTTCCGGCCTGTTGGACAAGGTGGAGCAGATGCTTCAGCGCGAGGCTATCAGCTACGTCGAGCTTGGTGGCGTGGTGCCCAATCCTCTGCTGTCAAAGGTGGTAGAGGGTATCGCCCTTTGCCGTCGTGAGAATGTCGATTTCATTCTGGCCGTTGGCGGCGGCAGCGTCATCGACTCAGCCAAGGCCATAGGCTATGGTGTGGGCTACGACGGCGACGTGTGGGACTTCTGGTGCGGGCGTGCCGTGCCAGCGTCGTGCCTGCCGATAGGTGTGATGCTGACCATACCGGCAGCCGGCAGCGAGATGTCGAGCAGCTGCGTCATCACGCGCGACGAGGGGCTGCTGAAGCGCGGCGTCAACAGCGACCTGTGTCGCTGTCGCTTCTGCATCATGAATCCCGAGCGCACCTATACCCTCCCACCCTATCAGACGGCAGCCGGAGCCACCGACATCATGATGCACACGATGGAGCGCTACTTCTCGCGCTATGAAGACATGGCCCTGACCGACGCCCTGAGCGAGGCCCTGCTGCGCACGGTCAAGGAGGCGGTGTTCCATGTGCTGGCGCGGCCCGACGACTACCGCTGGCGCTCGCAACTGATGTGGGCCGGGTCGCTGGCCCACAACGATCTGACGGAGTGTGGCACGGAGAAGGACTTCGGCACCCACCGCCTGGAACACGAGCTGAGCGCCCTGTTCGGCGTGACCCACGGCGCTGGCCTGGCTGCCCTGTGGGGGTCGTGGGCCCGGTATGTGGCCGACCGCCACGTGTCGCGCTTCGTGCAGTATGCCGTCAACGTCATGCAGGTGCCAGCCGACTTTGCCCATCCGCGCGAGACGGCGCTGGCCGGCATCGAAGCCACCGAACGCTTCTACCGCGCCATAGGCATGCCCACCAGCATACCTGAGCTGATAGGCAGGCCGGCCACCGATGCCGAGATACGGCAGATGGCCGACAAGTGCAGTCGCGGCGGCACCATCACCGTGGGGGCAATGGAGGTGCTTCAGCAGCCCGACATGGAGGCCATCTATCGCATGGCAAACGTATAGACCCGACACGGCGACGCCGCCAACCGCGCCTCATGGCATGCGGTTGGCGGCGTCGCCGCGTGTGGTTGTTTCGGTCGGGCAATGCTGCCGACGCGTGTCGTCCGCTCCGGCTATCGCGCGGTGCTGATGGCGCGCAACAGACGCTTCAGGCTTTCCACGCTGGTCCAGCTGAAGTCGGGCAGAGCCATCTGCACGTCCAGCTGTCGGCGCTGCGCCTTTGTCAGCGAGCGTTTCAGCGTGCGCTCGTGCACGTTGACAAGCCGGTCGCCCAGACGGAAATAGTAGTGGTGGACAATGGGCAGCGTCCGCTCGTCGCCCGGCAACAATTCCACCGACGTCACGCCCACGTTCTCGTCGAGCGTCAGGTTGGTTATGACGTTGGCGTTTCTCACCTGCTGCTTGTAGGCTTCCATGTCTATCAGGCAGACGTCGAGCAGCTGGTTGTCGGCCACGGTGGTGAGCAGCTCGGCCATCTTGCCATCGACGTTCAGGAAGTGTCGCTGTCCGAAATCCACTGCGGCCACGGTCGCCATGTTTGCCTGCTTGGTCTTGGTGCCGCTCATATAGAGCAGCGTGGCGTTCTTCAGGAAAATGTTTGCCAGGGGGACCTTCAGCAGTTTACCCGTGGTGAGCGATATTGTGGCCGACTGAAAGTCTTTCATCAGCGTCAGGTCGGTTGTTTCGTCCTGTGCGCTGACAGCAACAGCGGCCAGCAGCAACAGCGACAGCAGTAACTTTCTCATGGTTAAAAGACTACGTTTGATGTAGTTCTAAATTCCTTAAACATCGCAGCGGTTCATCCAAATGCGACGCAAAGGTACAAATAATTTCTGAAAGTACCTCAGAAAAACGAGGAAATTTTGCAAAAAGGATAAAAAAAGTTGCTATGGCAAGTAAAAAACTGATTTCTGAGCTGGAAAACTGGCTTTTTCTGCCCACGATTGGAGTACTTTTTCTATCTTCCTTCTATACATATAATCACATTTTCGTGCCGACTTTTTGATACGATGAACACATTATCCCGCCGACTTTCGGTGCAAAGATACACATTTTCTTACATTCAAGGGAAATGTTACAGCTTTTTTTCGTTATGGATACTTTTTTGTATGCTTGAAGCCCAAACATGAGGGGGAAATGATTATCAGTTACTTACGCCTTTTGAAAGGGTAAAAAAACAAGAGCGTCAGACTTTGTAAGTCAAACGCTCTCGATACATGGGGATATTTTTTGCGGTGCGTACGGGACTCGGACCCGTGACCTCCAGCGTGACAGGCTGGCATTCTAACCAACTGAACTAACGCACCAATAGAGGCAAATAAAAATTTCTCACGTTCACTCGGCAACATGGCGGCGGTGCGTACGGGACTCGGACCCGTGACCTCCAGCGTGACAGGCTGGCATTCTAACCAACTGAACTAACGCACCAATGCCTTTGCTTTGTTTGCGGGTGCAAAGGTAGGTATATTTTTTGAACCTCGCAAACTTTTTCGCTATTTTTTTATTATATTTTTTCCATTGCGCTTCTGTCCGTCTGCGGGCTTAGGGTCGCGACAGCTCTGATGTCATTCGAGCGTGATGACATACATCAGCGCGTCGCGGTATGTGTGTCCGTCGTAGAGCCACTGCGGCAGCCGGGCCTGCGGCTTCAGTCCGAGGCTGGCGAACATGGCTGCGCAGCGGGTGTTCGAGCTATCCACAATGCTGTACATCTGGTGCAGATACAGCGTCTGGCTGGCATAGCTGCGCAGCCTGTCTATCGTGGCGGTGGCATAGCCGCGATGTCGGTGGTCGGGCAGAATGAGCAGGCCCAGCTCGGCCCTGCGGTGTGCCGGCGAGAAATTGACCAGGTCGGCCATGCCCACCACCTGCCCCTGGGCGTTCTCCACCATCAGTCGCACCTGGCCGTCGCGGTAAATGTCGGCCGTGCTGTTCAGTATGAACTCACGCAACACATGCCGCGAGTAGGGCACGTTTGTGATGCCGTCTCGCCACAGCTCAGGCTGGTTCTCTATCTGGTAGAGCAGCTCCAGGTCTTCAGGTTCAAGGGCGCGCAGCTTTATTTCCATTTGCTGACGATGTCTGTGTGTGTTGACTATTCTATTATCTCCTTCGGCGTGATGATTTTCATGCTGCCGGGCTCGTAGGTGCATATAGACAGGTCGTGTTGTGACCTGCGGGCAAAGGTGCTGATGATGGTGTCGTAGCTGAAGGCGCTTGTGTCGCAGACCACGCATACGCCGGTCTCGATGTTGTCTAAACTCAGGGTGTCGCTCTGGCGGAACAGCGCTTTCAGGCCCTTGCGTGCTGCCATGCTCTGTGTCTCGGCCATCATGTCTCTGCCGCCGATGAAGAGGTATGTTGGCTGCAGGTCGCGCGTGTCGATGAAGCCCATGCTTCGGCGCATGTTGCTGTAGAGCAGCTGGCACAGGGCCATGGCGGCCCTGCCATAGATGGCTGCACGCACGGGCAGGGTGATGAGCGGCGACAGATGGCCGTAGTGCTTGCCGAAGAAGATGTGCATGGCCTGGTAGAACACATGTACATAACGGAACGACGACTTCTGCGTGCTCTCGCCCTTATAGTGCAGTATGGGCAGCGGCAGATACCAGTTCTGCCACCCGCCCTTCAGCAGCCTGTAGCTCAGGTCGATGTCTTCGCCATACATGAAGAAGCTTTCGTCCAGCAGTCCCACCTGCTCTATTGCCTTGCGTCGCAGCAGGCAGAAGGCTCCGCTGATGACCTCTATCGGCGCGGGGCTGTCCCACGGCAGGTGGCTCATATAGTAGTGGCGGTCCATGCCCAGCATCTTCTTCAGCGACACGAGGGGTGTGGGTATGCTTCGGCGGCTCTCGCGCGCCAGGCTGCCGTCGCTGTTGTGCATCTTGACGCCGGCGGCACCGGCCTCGGGGTGGCCGTCCATGAAACGTATGGCTTCGCCGAGCGTCTGCTCGGCCACGATGGTGTCTGGATTGAGCAACAGCACATACTCGCCACGCGTCAGCCGTATGGCCATGTTGTTGCCACGGGCAAAGCCCAGGTTGTGGTTGCTTTCTATAATGCGGATGGGTACATTGCTGTCCGCGATGGGCAAGGTCTGTCGCAGGTAGGAGACAGAGCCGTCGGTCGAGGCGTTATCCACGATGAACACCTCGGTGGCTATGCCGGCCGAGCCGCGCAGCACGCTGCGGACGCATTGCTCTGTGAAGTGCTTCACGTTATAGTTGACTATCACCACTGACAGCTTCATACACATTCTCTCTTGTCTTCTCGCGCGCGTATATATATTAATGTGTAGCCACGCTACTATAGTAACGTGCCGGCCGCCTCATTATTGTTTGTCGTCGTGATATTCCCTGCGCGGATAGGCAAAAGCCAGCACGATGAGCAGTATTATGGCCATATAGCCGAACGAAGTGTTCATGAAGAGATAGTAGAGCAGGGTGTTCAGCGTCAGCAGGTCGTTCAGTATGGCAATGCGCAGCACTTGCCTTTTGGCATACTTCAGCGTGAGCGGTATGGCCGCCACGGTCAGCAGCTCGACCACAGTCAGCGTGAAAAACTCCGCCTGCTCTCCCATATCGATAAACAGTCCTGTGGGTATGGTGCCGGTCTCGAAAAGCAGCGCCAGCACGGCACACATTACGATGGGCATCCAGAAGGCTACGAGCAGCGCCTTATATTGTTTATTCATCAGTGTTCGTTCTTGTGATTATCTGTGTTTTTCTCGTGCAGGACGCTTGATGGCAGACCCGTCAGGCGCTGCGCCGCCGTTGAAAAGACAGAGGCGCAAAGTGTACTGCCTTGCGCCTCTTGTCTGTCGTTTTTATGTGCTGATGGGCCACAGGTCTGCTGTGTCAGGCCGTCGGCCCGTCGTGGCGGGTGTCGCTTACTTGCCGCCCTCCATCTTCTCCTTCAGCTGGGCCAGCACGTCGAAGTCGCCCAGTGTGGTGCCCGATGTCTGGTTCTCAATCTTCACGGCCTGTTCCTCCTTCTTTGCGGCGGGACGTGCGGCGCGTGCAGCCTTGCGCTTCTCCTCGCGCTGTGCGTCCTCGAAGGTGCGGCTGTGGGAGAGGATGATGCGCTTCGAGTCCTTGTTGAACTCGATGACCTTGAAGGGCAGCGTCTCGCCCTGCTGGGCGCTGGTGCCGTCCTGCTTGACGAGGTGCTTGGGTGTGGCGAAGCCATCGACATCTTTCTCCAGGCTGACCACGGCGCCCTTCTCAAGCAGCTCGGTGATGGTGCCCTCGTGGACAGAGCCCACGGTGTATTTCTCCTCGAACTGGTTCCAGGGGTTGTCCTCCAGCTGCTTGTGGCCGAGCGACAGTCGGCGGTTCTCCTTGTCGATGTCGAGCACCATCACGTCGATGGGCTGACCCACCTGTGTGAACTCTGAGGGGTGCTTCACCTTCTTGGTCCAGCTCAGGTCGCTGATGTGTATCAGGCCATCGACACCCTCCTCCAGCTCGACAAAGATGCCGAAGTTGGTGAAGTTGCGCACCTTGGCCGTGTGCTTCGAGCCGACGGGATATTTCACCTCTATGGCCTCCCACGGGTCTTCCTTGAGCTGCTTGATGCCGAGCGACATCTTGCGCTCGCTGCGGTCGAGGGTCAGGATGACGGCCTCCACCTCGTCGCCCACATGCAGGAACTCCTGTGCCGAGCGCAGGTGCTGGCTCCACGACATCTCGCTCACGTGTATCAGACCCTCCACGCCGGGCTGCACCTCTACGAAAGCGCCGTAGTCGGCCAGCACGACCACCTTGCCGTGGATGTGGTCGCCCACCTTGAGGTTCTCGTCCAGAGCATCCCAGGGGTGCGGGGTCAGCTGCTTCAGGCCGAGGGCGATGCGCTTCTTCTCTTCGTCGAAGTCGAGTATGACCACGTTGATCTTCTGTGCCAGCTCGACCACCTTATGCGGGTCGTCCACGCGGCCCCACGACAGGTCTGTGATGTGTATCAGACCGTCCACGCCGCCCAGATCGACAAACACGCCGTAGTTGGTGATGTTCTTCACCGTGCCCTCGAGCACCATGCCCTTCTCGAGCTTGGCCATGATCTCCTTCTTCTGTATCTCGAGCTCGGCCTCGATGAGGGCCTTGTGCGAGACGACGACGTTGCGGAACTCCTGGTTGATCTTCACCACCTTGAACTCCATCGTCTTGCCAACGAACTGGTCGTAGTCGCGTATGGGATGAACGTCAATCTGTGAGCCGGGCAGGAATGCCTCGATGCCGAAGACGTCGACAATCATGCCGCCCTTCGTGCGGCACTTGATGTAGCCCTGGACAATCTCTTCGTTGTCGAGTGCTGCGTTGACGCGGTCCCAAGCCTTGCTCAGGCGAGCCTTCTTGTGAGAGAGCAGCAGCTTGCCGCTCTTGTCCTCGACGCTCTCGACATAGACTTCCACCACGTCGCCCTCTTTCAGGTCGGGGTTGTAACGGAACTCAGCGGAGGGAATGATGCCATCGCTCTTGTAGCCGATGTTCACCACCACCTCTTTCTTGTCGACCGAGATGACCTTTCCGTCCACCACTTGGTGGTCGGCCACCTTGTTCAGGGTTTCATCGTAGGCCTTGTCAAGCTCTTCTTTGCTCACATTGGCCACGGTGCCGTTTTCAAACTCGTCCCAGTTGAAATCCTGCAACGGCTGAACGTTCTTTGTTAATTCTGACATTTCTTTGCCCCAATCTCTTGGGGTAGCGGTCTGAACAGACGTTTATCAGACCCGTTTTAATGGTTAATAATCATGGAAGCCAGCGCCTGTTCCGGCCTCCAGCGCCCCACGATGGGGCAAAGCGGCTGCAAAGGTACTCATTTTCTTTGAGTTTCAGCCCTTTACGCCCAGACTTTCCTTTGCGTTTTAAATTTATTTAACTATGCGAGCACAACTTGGTAACGCCTTTTCCACACAAAATCTCGCAGGACTATCAGAATTATGTCACGTATGACCGACTGAATAAAATTCGTAATTCAGCGCCCGTCCACACATATAAGCCCGCCCGCTCGCATTAATAAGGGCGGCCGCCCTTATTAATGCGGGCGGCCGCCCGAATCGGGCATCCGGTACACTTTTTCCCTATTACCCAGTGCCTTATCCCCTTTTCTCGCGTGTCTTTCCCCCTTTCTCCAGCGATTCGTTTCAGCAGACAGGAGTTTCTGAGTGAAAAAGCATGGCAGGGGCGCGGCCACTAACGCTTGGGCGGCAGGAGGAAACGGTAGTAGTAGGGCTGCATGGCGCCATAGAGGACGGCGCGCAGCAGGTTGGTGATGCCCCTGCCCTCGGCATAGAAAAGATGGTGGCGATGCTTCACGTGGAGGCGGCACAGGCGCAGCAGGCCGAGAAAGCCCCCTCGGGCCGTTCCCCCGGCGATGGCCAGCGCATCATCGTAAAGCGGGCTGTCGGCCCTGATGCCCCGCAACAGGCTTTGACGGCGCTGGAAGAACGTCCGCAGGAAGGGCTGCATCTGCCGATGATGCCACAACGACCAGCCCAGGATGTAGAGGCCGTTGCCCATCGACGGCGACCGCCGCCTGTCGACCGGCTCGTAGGTGGCGGCACCGGCATGTCGCCGCCAGTTCACCAGGAACCGGTCTACCAGCACGACGCTGTCGTTGGCCGCCGCCGTGAGCGACAGCAGTACGTCGTAGTTGGTATGGTAGTCGTGGTCCTGTGGCGGCAAAAGGCTGAGCAGCCGCCGATGGAGCAGCATGGTGTGGCCCGGAATGGAGCAATAGAGCAGGCGAATAGGGTGGTAGTTGGGTGTGCGCGGGTCGTAGGCCACGCTCACGCCGTCGTCGGAGAACGGCTTGCTGCGGCACACGCACAGCAGATGATGGCCAATGGCCGCCATTTGCAGCTCCAGCTTCTGCGGGTGCCACAGGTCGTCCTGGTCGCAGATGGCGATATACTCCCCCGTGGCCTTGCGCATGGCGCTGAGGAAATTGCCGTTGAAGCCAGGCGCCGACTCGTTGAGGAGCACCCGTATGAAGCTGTGGCTACGGGCATAGCTGCGGGCAATGCTCAGCGTGTCGTCGGTGGAATGGTCGTCCTGAATGAGGATTTCGCTGATGGGATAGGTCTGTTGCAGCAGGGTGTCGAGCTGGGCCGACAGATAGCGTGCGCCATTGTAGGTGCACAATACTACTGATACGCTTTTGGCGTCTGTGAGGTTCTTGGTCATTGTCTACTTTGCTTTTTTGGTGGCAAAGGTAGCAATGGCCCTTAGGATGGCCCGTTTTTTCAGTACGCAATGGGTAAACAGCGGACGAAAAGCGTACGATGAAGTCCGCAAAGCGTACCCATGAGGCGGCAGGCCGTTGGCAAGGTCATAGCGACTGGATGAACTCGTCCCACTGCGAGGGCGTCCCCTTCTGTCCGAACACTTTCTCGTAGAGGCGGGCCCTCGCGCTGGACACCGACTGCTTGGCGTGGGCCGTCAGCTGGGCTATCTCCGCAGGGGTCAAACCTATCTTCAGCAGCAGGTTGACGTGCATCTCGTGGGGCGAGAAGCGGTGGAACGACTGCAACCGCTCCACGAAGCCTGGGTGGGTCTTTTCAATGGTGGCTTTCAGGATGATCCAGTCCTCATCGGTCATGGAGGGATGGTGGGAGTCGGCCAGCAGCTGCTCGATGCGCTGGCGGATGGGGGTGGCGGTCAGTATCTGCTGCTGGCGCTCGGCATGTGGCACGTCGCGTTGGCGATAGTCGGCCAAGAGTTTTTCAAGGCGCTGCACTTTCAGCTGATAGTAGAGCCGGCGGCGACTGAAATATAGGAGGATGGCCGTGAGCAGACAGGCCAGCACCACCACCAAGGCCACCGCGAACACCACGCGACGCTGCCACTGGGCACTCTGCTGCTGATGGCGGTTGTAGTTGTATAGCGCGTCCACGCGGCGCATGGCCTCGGTGTCGGTTTCCTCCATCAGCGAGTCGGTCAGCAGCTCGTATTGCTCCAGATGACGGGCTGCCTCGGCCGAAAGACCTTCGCTCAGCAGCTGTTCAGCCTGCCATTTGTGGCCCATCTGCCGCAGCACCACGTCGTCCTCGCTGAGCAGCGACGCGATGTAGAGGCGGGCCGAATCAGCCGGACCCGTGTGGTGGAAGAGGTCTGCCGCCATGAAGCGGATGCCTGCGGGCACCTGGCCGATGGGGCCTTGCAGGGCGGGGAGCAGCAGGCTGCGGGCGCGGGCGTAGTCCTTCTTCCACAGGTAGTAACCCGCCTTCTGGCTGTTGATGTCATCCACGAGCAGGGTATCGGCCTGCGCTTGTGCCAGGCGTAGTGACAGGTCGAAATAGTAGAGGCAGCTGTCGTCGTGCTCGCGGCTGCGGCAAACGTTGGCCATGTCAAACAGGCAGCAGGCCATGGCCAGCGTGTCGGCGCGCCGCTGCTGCGCCTCGTAGGCTTGGCGATAGGCGGCGAACGACTGCTCCTGCAGTCCTTCAAAGAAGAGCAGGCGTCCCATGTCGCTGCAAATCATGGCTAACAACGAGTCGTCGTCGGCCTTGTCGGCCGCCTGCTGAAAATGCTCCAGGGCCGCTGGCGCGTCGCCCTGCTCCATCAGCTGGCAGCCTTTCTCGAAATAGGTCTGCGCGCTGTCGGAGCTGCACGACAAGAGCAGCAACAGGAGGGAGGTGATGGTTAGCTGTCGCATGGCTTACTCTCCACTACGGATAAACACTGGGCGGTGCATGTCGAGGTCGTAGCGCACCAGCCAGCGGCGCACTTCCTCGGGGGCTACGGGATCGAAGGACTCCACCACGGTGATGCTGTTGCCGTGCAAGCCGATGCGGAGCGACTCGCTGGCCGCGTGGCTAAACTCCTCGAAATCGCGAGCCACCATCCAGTCGGTTTTGTAAGAAATGGTCATGGAGTCGCCGACGACCATCAGCTGGTCTTCTTTCCATTCATAGACGGGCTTGACAAGGATGGTCACAGAATCGCCAGGAAGCGTCATGGCGTGGGATAGGAACAGCCCGTCGCCGTCGTATTCGCTTTGGCCAAAGAGCGGCGCCAATGGCATCTGGCTCTGAATGGTGGGCTGATACCAGAAGTTCACCGCCCGTCGCACCTCGCTCATGGGGCGCTGCTTCAATAAAGGGCTGAGGTCGATGAAGGCTTTTTCTTCGCCGTTGTAAGCGAGGTCAAAGCCGCCATAGGGGGTGTAGTCGTAGGCATGGGAGCAGAGCTTATGCTGGCCGGAGAGCGTGCCCCTGACGTAGCGCCACTTGCCGCCCACCTTTCTCGGCCCACGGCTGGCGGCAGTCAACGGGCTGTTGATGTAATAGGCTTTCAGGCAAATGCTGTCGGTGGCCCAGGTCTCCATGCACGGCTCGTCAGAAGCCTGGCCGTGGTAGCAGACGGCATGGCCGCCGGCCAGGTTGCCCCACCAGCCCACATGGCGGAAGGCATCGCTGGGTTCAGTGAAAACAATACTGTCGATGTCTGCCCGCAGATAGACCGCATCGGTTTCTATACTCACCGTGTCGGCTGACACGAACATCTGGTCAATGTTGTTCGCATCGTGGGCTAACCAGCCGCTGGCGGTGTGGACAAACATTGCCTTCTGGGCTTGTATGGGCGTGGGCATCAGTATGAAAGCAGCCGCGATGCACCGCGCAATAAAACGTTTGTTTAGCATAACTGGCTGCAAAGGTAATAAAAGCAGACGAGAATGCCGCATTTTTCAGTACGCAATTAGTACGCAGGGCCGGTTTTCAGGGTTCGGAAGCCCTGACAGGGACTTGGGGAGAAGAAAAAAGTGTGCCCTGGGAAGGGACACACTTTTGGGATGATGGTCTATACCTGGAAGGTCAGCTCCTCTTTCTCGGGATGCTTGTCGACGTGGATGGTGGCAGTGGCCGGCAACTCGCCGTTGATGATGAGCTCGCAGATGCCGTCCTCCACATAGGTCTGGAGGGCTCGCTTCAGCGGGCGGGCGCCGAACTGCACATCGTAGCCCTTGGTGGCCACAAACTCCTTGGCGGCGTCGGTCAGCTCCACCTCGTAGCCCAGGTCGGCGATGCGCTTGAGCAGCGGCTTCAGCTCGACATTCACAATTTTCTTGATGGCGTCGAGGTCCAGCTGGTCGAAGGTGATGATTTCGTCGAGGCGGTTGAGGAACTCGGGCGAGAACTGCTTGCTCAGCGCCTTCTGCACGATGCTGCGGGCATGCTCGCGGTCCTGCTCGTTCATGGCCAGGCCGGCAGTACCGGCCGTGAAGCCCACGCCACGGCCAAAGTCCTTCAGCTGGCGGGTGCCCGCGTTCGACGTCATGATGATGACGGTGTTGCGGAAGTCCACGAAACGGCCGTTGCCGTCGGTGAGGCGTCCCTCGTCGAGCACCTGGAGCAGAAGATTGAACACGTTGCCGTGAGCTTTCTCAATCTCGTCGAGCAGGACGATGGAGTAGGGCTTGCGTCGCACACGCTCGGTGAGCTGTCCGCCCTCCTCGTAGCCCACATAGCCCGGAGGAGCGCCAATGAGGCGGCTGACGTTGAAGCTCTCGGTGTATTCTGACATGTCAACGCGTATGAGGGCGTCGGGCGAGCCGAACATAAATTCGGCCAGCTTCTTTGCCAGATAGGTCTTGCCCACGCCCGTGGGGCCGAGGAACATGAAGGCACCGATGGGGTGGTTGGGATCTTTCAGGCCGACGCGGTTGCGCTGGATGGCGCGTACCATCTTGTCGATGGCCTTGTCCTGGGCGATGACGGCCTGCTTCAGTTCGCTGGCCATGCCCTTCAGGCGGATGCCCTCGCTTTCGGCCATGCGCTGGACGGGCACTCCCGACATCATCGACACCACGCTGGCCACTTCCTCCTCGCCCACGGTCTGGCGGTCGTCGCTGTTGCCGCTCTGCCACTGCTCGGTCAGTGCGGCCAGCTCAGCCTCCAGTTCGGTCTGGCGGTCGCGATAGCTGGCAGCCAGCTCGAAGTTCTGGCCGCGCACGGCGCTCTGCTTGCGCTCCTTTACACGTTCCAGCTCTTTCTCCTTTTCCGTAATCTCGGGCGGAATGGTGCCGTTCTTTAAATGTACGCGTGAGCCCGTTTCGTCCATGGCGTCGATGGCCTTGTCGGGGAAGGCGCGGTCGGCAATGTATCGTTCTGTCAATTTGACACATGCCAAGATGGCGTCATCGGTGAACTCTACGTGGTGGTGGCGCTCGTAGCGTTCCTTGATGTTATGCAGAATGGTGAGCGTCTCTTGTGCGGAAGTAGGCTCGACGATGACTTTCTGAAAACGGCGTTCCAGGGCGCCGTCCTTCTCAATGGAATTGCGATATTCGTCGAGGGTGGTGGCACCGACGCACTGGATGGTGCCACGGGCCAAGGCGGGTTTCATGATGTTGGCCGCATCCATGGCACCGGCCGAGCCTCCGGCTCCGATGATGGTGTGGATTTCGTCGATGAAGACAATGATGTCGGGATTCTGCTCCAGCTCCTTGAGCAGAGCCTTGATGCGCTCCTCGAACTGTCCGCGATATTTCGTGCCGGCCACGATACCGGTCATGTCGAGGCTGACGATGCGCTTGCCGAAGAACATGGGCGAGCACTTGCGCTGGCTGATGAGCTGGGCCAGCCCCTCGACGATGGCGCTCTTGCCCACGCCGGGTTCGCCGATGAGAATGGGGTTGTTCTTCTTGCGGCGTCCCAGTATTTCCAGCACGCGCTGAATTTCGCGCTCGCGGCCCACGATGGGGTCGAGCTTTCCTTCGGCAGCGGCCAGGGTGAGGTCGGTCGAGAAATTATCGAGCACGGGTGTCTTACTCTTCTGTTTCTGAGCGGTTTGCGTCTTCGAGGCAGTGGCGTTCTTGCCCGTGGCTTCTTCTGAGGAAGCCTCCTCGTAGTCCTCTTCGTCCTCGTCGGGAAGGCTGATGCCGCTCGTTGGCGATTGCCTGGCTTTGAGCAGGCTCAATACGTCGTCGTAGTTCATGTTGTTTTGTTCCAGAATTTGTTTCGCTCCGTTGTTCACTTGATCGTGTAGGATGGCCAGCAGCAGGTGTTGCTCGTCAACGCGCTGCTGCCGCTGAATGCGTGCCTCCAGTACGGCCAGCTTCAAAATGTTCGATGCCCGTTCGTTGAGCACCAGCTCACGCGTGTTGACGGGCTGCGTGATGTCATCTTGTCGCACCTTGGCTTCCAGTTCATATTTCAGTTCGGGAATGTTCAGGCGCAGCCGATGGAACACGTCGATGACAGGGCCATCATGCATCCTCAGCAGTCCAAGCAGCAGATGCTCAGGCCCAACAGAGCTTGAAGCCAGGCGTGCTGCCTCCTCACGCGAGAAGGACAGGACCTCGGATACCTTTGGTGAAAACTGACTGGTCATTGATGGAATACTTGCTTTTTACCTTTA
>JAILBT010000003.1 GCA_024680755.1 Prevotella sp.
TCTTGAGATTCGGATTTTTGAAGCGTTTTGTCCAGTCTTCGATGAATGAAAGTAAGATATAAGTGGCGAGTCCGAAAATGATACCGTCGGTGATGCTGCCCGTGATAGGCATGAGCAGGATGCAGAGGAAGGCGGGCATGGCTTCTTTGGGCTGTGAAATGCTGATGTGGCGCACGGAGCCAAAGAGACGGAAGCCAGCCACCACCAGCACGGGGGCTGTTGCAACGGCAGGAATGGCCAAGAATAGCGGGGCGAAGAACAGGCTCAAGGCGAAACAGAGTGCTATGACAAGGGCTGTGAGTCCCGTACGCCCGCCTTCGGCCACACCTGTGGCACTTTCCACATAGGTAGTTACGGTGCTGCACCCCAGGCAGGCTCCGCCAACGGTGCCCAGAGCATCGCTGAGCATGATGCGCTGCATGTGGGGGATGCGTCCGTTCTTACGGATGTTGCCCGATGTAGCCATGATGCCGACTATTGTGCCGAGGCTGTCGAAGATGTCGAAAAAGAGCATCGTCAGCACACAGACCCAGAGGTCGGGCGTGAGCAGGTCGGCCCACGAGAACTGGCAGAACAGTGGGGCTGGTGTGTCGGGCAGGGAGAACAGCGTATCGGACAACGAGGTTACGCCCAGGGGAATGCCTGCCAGCGTGACGATAATGATGCTGAGCAAAAGTCCTCCGCGCAGGCGCATGGTGGCGAATGTACCCGTGAGCACCATGCCCAACAGGAAGAGTAGCGATGAGGGACTGGTCAAGGTGTTGATATGATTGAAAATAGTTCCTGTGGCGAGCAGACCGCTGTTCTTCATACCTATCATAGCGATAAAGAAACCGATGCCGGCGGCGATGGCGTACTTCAGCGAGACGGGCACCATGTCGAGTATGCCTTGCTGCCTGTCCCATGCTGGCATGAAAACAACAGCGGTCCGGAGAGTACTATCACAAGTACGAGGAGGGAGAATATGTGTTTTGTTGTCATAACGGTCGGATGGATTATGTTTCGGATGATGTGCCGCTACCCCTATCGCGTTTGGCAGTAAAGGCTTTCTTGCTTTGTTGAATGTTATGCCAGCAGGCACGGAAGAAGAGGAAGATGCCCAGGGCGACAAGCCCGATGAGGATGTACTCCAAGGGAGTGAGCGATAAGAGTTCTGTCATGTCAATACGAATTTTCAATGATTACGGGTGCAAAGGTACGAAGCTTTAGGCAGACTATGCATTGAAAATTGTCCATGCATCTTGCAAACAGCCTGCAAGTTTATTGCAAATTGAACACTAAAACATTGAAAATTATCCACGACATGCAATAAACCAATGAAAAACGCCGATTTCATCGGGAAATGAAACCAGCGTAGAGAATACGATATATAATGAGTTATTCGTGCATGTTTTGCCGATGGCAGGCATCGTGAATAACAATCGTGTCACCCTCAATGGTATAAGCGTAATACCAAGACCCCGAATATGCCATATATTTCCCAGTCCAGCGACTAATACTTGGAGTGCGTCGTAAAAGTATCGATTCAATGAGAAACATTGAACGGATTGCACTCTTAACATTTCTGATTAAATCGTCTTCGTCAAAAGTATGAGCGTATTTCCTTGCCACATTTCGATAGAAAGACCAGATTTTGAGAGAAGCCTGTGGCTTGACAACATAACTATACGGCATATTTACCCTCGTAGATAGAATGAATATCTTCTAAAATGAGTTCTTCCAATTCCTGGGGAGTCATATCACGATTTATTTCAGGCAGCGTTGGATCAATCTCATAGAGGGAAGAGTCTGTATAATCCATATCAAGTTCTTCGTGTATGTCAAGTTGCACGAACAGCCCTGTACTAAGAAGTGCAGCCAGCTTTTCGCGGGCTACCTTGTCTTTTTGATTATAGGATAAAGTCACGGTACACATAACTAATGGAATTTGATGATTTGCTGCAAAGATACGACAATTTTTTGATTCATACAAGACCTACCGGAAAAACTTCACTTCTCCCGCTTGAACTTCTGCTTGGCACGGTAGTAGGAGTTATATGATGCATAGCCTGAGGCAAGAGCAGCCGACTCCTTCGTCTCGTTGGGGTGCTGAACCTAATACTGCTCGAAGTGCTGCAGACGCAGACCATTGACATAGGCAGCAAACGAACCGAAACGACTGCTGAAGGTGAGGGAAACGTAAGACCGCCCCGTCTGACAATGGGCCACCACATCGTCAATCTTCAAGTGAGGATTCTGGTAGGCCTGCTGGTCTTTGACGTAAGCCTCAATCTCGATGGCCGTTTGGTTGATGAGTTCTTCTATGTTATGATTGTCGTCGGTCTGCCGTATGTCGCACTCCTCGGTATGTTCGCCTTCCGGCACAGAGAGGATGCGCAACCGTCGCCATACGGGCATGACATTGAGCAGCAGCACGATATTGCCTACTGACAGGAGCACGTTCTGCACAGCCAACACGGCAGGAGAGTCGAGAATATAGGCAGGCCAAATCAGAGGCAGGTAATAGACTGGGGCGAGCCATACGCGGCGGGCATAGTCGGCAGGGAAGTCGTCGGGGGTTGGAGTAGTTCTGGTCACGAGCTTCATTGAGCCAGTGCTTCACCTGATACATCGCCATGGCGGCATAGCCCATCATGATGATACTCTCCACCACGACCCAATACTGCCAGAAGCGCATGCCCGATGCCGTCATGATGGGTGTAGGCAGCCAGGCATTAAGAACCACTGGGAGAATGGTGGCAAGCACGATCAGAGCCGCTGTCCACGACACTGTGCGCCACTGGTGCCACTGCTTCACCGTGCCGAAGAAGCAGAGTAGCAACAGGCCGCAGTAGAAGAACCATGTGCCGACGAGATACGACTTAATCAGCACCCAAGCCGCCTCGCTCGTGGGGTTGACAGCGTAGGGCACCAGCACAATACCGCACAAATAAACCAGTACCTGCAACTTGCGGTCGGGCCAGATGTAGCGTTGTTCCTGCTTGGGGGCGCGGCAGTTATGGAACCACCTGACGGCAGCAAACGTCCAGCTGGTGGTCAGCAGCATCACAGCCGCCATTCCGTAGTAATAGTATTCGCTCATGTGTTGACTCTTTATCGCTTTTACTCTCATCAGTGGGGATGCGCTGTCAGTATGGGCTAAAGAAAGAGCAGGCCCCGTCCATACTCTCACACGGGCCTTGCACTGCCCCAAATACACTATGGTTGGAGACTGCGCTATGGTGCGCAGTTCCAATGTGTATTTGGTTTTGCTCGTAATGTCTCGTTCGAGGCGCAAGTTCGTGTGAGAGATTGAGCAATAAAAAGATTTGTGCCTCCAAGGAAACACGTTGCAAAGGTACAACTTTTCTTTGGATTGGATTACGAAAATCAAGTTTTTCTGCATAAAATTTGGAAGTTTGGAATAAAATCACTAACCCATAGAAAGGGATTACGCGAAGTTTGTTACCTCGTCGGGGCAATTTGTTCTCTATTTATAGAGGAAAGATACGAAAAAAAATGTGCGGTAGAAAGTTTTTTTATTATAAAAACGCATTATACCAAGATTATTGTTTACCTTTGCAGCCGTTTCTGCCCACGCGCCGCCATAGCGCCGCGCCACGGGCAGACTCACACCAGGGTTATGCAGCTAATAAAGAAACTCGACATATTCATAGCCAAGCAGTTCGGCCTGCTCTTCGTGGGCACCTTCTTCATCTGCCAGTTTGTGCTGATGATGCAGTTTCTTTGGCGCTATGTAGATGAGCTGATAGGCAAGGGCCTCTCGCTTGAGGCCATGGCACGCTTTTTCATCTATATGGGCCTGATGCTGATGCCTCAGGCTTTTCCGCTGGCCATACTGCTGTCGTCGCTCATCACGTTCGGCAATCTGGGCGAGAGCAGCGAGCTGACGGCCATCAAGGCCGCCGGCATATCGCTGATGCAGTCGTTCCGCTCAATCATCGCCATCACGCTGATAGTGACGGTGGGCAGTTGGTGGTTTCAGAACAACGTCTCGCCCCTGGCTTTCCGCTCGTTCAGCCAGCTGCTGGTGTCGCTCAAGCAGAAGAACCCCGAGGTAGAGATACCCGAGGGGACGTTCTACGACGGCATACCCGGCTCCAACCTCTATGTGCAGCGCAAGGACGTGGGCACGGGCCGTCTGTATGGCATCATGATCTACCGTCGCACGGGCAGCTATGAGGACCAGGCCATCATCCTGGCCGACTCGGGGTCGATGGAGGCCACGGCCGACGAGAAGCACCTGCTGCTGACGCTACACAGCGGCGAGTGGTTTGAGAACATGCGCAGCCAGGACGTGGCTGGTGCGGCCAACGTGCCTTACCGCCGCGAGACCTTTGCCCACAAGCGTATCGTGCTCGACTTCGACAGCGGTCTGAACCTGGTGGAGATGAGCGAGATAGCAGGCAGCGCCAAGGCCAAGGGCACATGGCAGCTGCGTCACGACCTGGACTCCATCCGCCTGTTCAACGACAGCGTGGGCCGCGCCAACATGGCCGAGGCGCGACGCTACGCACTCTACCGGCGGCCGCTGACGGCCGACGACTCTGCACGCGTGGCACAGCTCATGGCGCGTCGCGCCCTGCCCCACCCCGACTCGCTCATGCAGAGCATGGAAGAGGGCAGACGCCTGCAGGTGGTGAGACGGGCGGCAGAGAAGGTACACAGCGAGGAGACGACACTGACGATGAAGGCCGACTACTGCGAATGGCTGGAGCGCGACGACCGTCTGCACCAGATGGAGATAATAGGCAAGGTGACGCTGTCGCTCTCGTGCATCATCTTCTTCTTCATAGGCGCGCCGCTCGGTGCCATCATACGCAAGGGCGGACTGGGCATACCGGTCATCATCTCCGTGCTGGTGTTCATCGTGTTCTATGTGTTCGACAACTCGGGCATGCGCATGGCGCGCGCCGACGAGTGGACGGTGTGGTTCGGCAAGTGGATCTCGGTGATGGTGCTCACGCCGCTGGCCGTGTTCTTCACCTACAAGGCCAACCGCGACTCGGTGGTGTTTAACATAGATGCCTACAAGTCGCTGCTGATGCGGCTGCTCGGGCTGCGCGAGCAACGTCATGTGCAGCTGAAGGAGGTTATCATCTACGACCCTGACTACGCCGCCGACGCAGCCGCCCTCGCGGACATCACGGCCCAGATACAGGCCTACAACGCCGAGCACCAGCTGATCAGATGGCCCAATCCGGTGAAGGTGTTCTTCCGTCCAGGCGACGACCAGCGCATACAGCAGATCAGCGAGCAGCTGGAGGGCGTGCTCGACGACCTTGGCAACACACGCGACAAGATGGTGATTCACCTGCTGAACCAGTATCCTATCATTGCCACTCACGCCCACACACGCCCCTTCCGCCGACGCTGGCTCAACGCCATCGTGGGGATAGTGCTGCCGGTGGGCATCTTCTTCTATTTCCGCATGCTGCGCTTCCGTTTCCGTCTCTACCGCGACCTGAAGAAAACCATTGACACCAACCAACAGATGACAGAGGCAATAAAGGGAATTGAGAGGTGAGAGGTGAGAGTTGAATTTTGTGCGGACGCGACACGTCGCGTCCCTACAAGGAGAAAAAGCCACGGAACCTTACAGGTCGAATTCTTTCACCGCACGAGCTATCCCTTGCTGCCGCGTGGGCTACGGCCGTGCCCCACCCTGGCGGGCAGCAACGCGAGCATGGCGTATGTCAGGGTCCCGTTGAGCAGCAACAGCTCATAGCCGAAGCGATAGTGGCACAGTGTCTGTGCGGCGATGGTGAGCAGCCCGCAGGCTGCGGGCGCAGCAATGGCAATGAACATATAGGCGGCCAGCGGTGCTCGTGGCGAGCGGTGTCGCGGCCTCAGCAGAGCGTAGGCAAACAGTCCGAGCAGCGGACCGTAGGCATAGCCCACGAGGGTGTAGATGGTGCTGACGACGCTGGGGCTGCGCAGTGCCTCCACAGCCGTTACGACGGCAGCGAAGAGCAACGTCAGGGTGAGGTGGGCTCGGCGGCGCAGCCGGACATCGTCAGGCCGCTGCCGCAGGTCAACGCAGTAGGTGGTGGTGAGGGCCGTCAGGGCGCTGTCGGCACTGCTCATCGAGGCCGACACCACGCCGACGGCGAAGAGCCAGAGCACGGCAGTGCCGAGGCGTCCCGTGGCAGCAAACAGCGGCAGCAGCTCGTCGCCGCGTGCCGGCAGCGGCATGCCCCAGCGCGCGGCAAGCATGGTGAGCAGTACGCCAAGGGCAAGGAAGAGAGCGTTGACCGGCACAAAGGCCAGACCATAGCTGCACAAGTCGAGCTGGGCCTGGCGCAGCGAACGGCATGTGAGGTTCTTCTGCATCATGTCCTGGTCGAGCCCCGTCATCACCACCACGATGAAGATGCCGCTGAGAAACTGCTTGACAAAGCACTGCGGCGAGAGCCAGTCGTCGAACACGAAGACGCGGCTCAGGGGGCTGTGACTCACGGCGGCCGCGGCCTGACACAGAGTGAGGTCGAGGGCGCGAGTCACCCTGTAGATGATGAGCACGAGGGCCAGCAACATGCATGTGGTCAGCACCACGTCGGTACGCACCAGGGTGTGTATGCCGCCGCGACGTGTGTAGAGCCAGATGGACAGGGCCATACACAGGGCCGTGGCTGCAAAGGGCAGTCCGAGGCGCTGGGGCAACAGCTGGTGGACGATGAGCACAGCCACATAGAACCTGACGGCCGCGCTGCCCATCTTGGCTACAAGGAAGACGGCCGACGCCGCGCGGCGCGCCCCGGAGTCGAGCCGGTCTTCAAGCAGGGCATAGATGGAGGCCTGGCCCGAACGATAGTAGAGAGGCATCAGGACAAAGGCCACCGCCACATAGCCGAGAATGAAGCCGAGGCAGGTCTGCAGGTAGGTCATCTGCTCTGTCAGCACCATGCCCGGCACGCCAACGAAGGTAACAGCCGAGATGCTGGCACCAACCATGCCGTAGGCCACCATCCACCAAGCGCTCTGCCGGCGACCACGGAAGAAACGATCGTTCTGACCGTAGGACTGTCTGTTCGTAATAATTGAGAGGTGAGAGGTGAGAGTTGAGAACCAAGAACGGATACTGGATGGCGATATCCATGCCAAGCATGCGTTGGAAAGGCTGACGAGCAGTCTTGAGGATTTTATGACATTAAGAATTTACATATTTCGGCGACAAAGCTACACATTTTTAGCGGGAATGTCCTGCTTCACGGCATTGTCCTATCGTCCCTTCTGCTTACTCCACATTTCCATCTTCCCCCGCTCCCCATCACTTTATCCCCCGCTCGTTCAGAGCGCGTGCGTAGCGGTGGGCGTTGCGCAGGTGCTCGTTATAGGTCTTGGCAAAGACATGCGTGCCAGAGAAGTCGGCGTTGGCGCACATATAGAGATAGGGATGCAGCGAATGGTGCAGCACGGCGTCGATGGCCTTTACCGAGGCCACGCGTATGGGGCCGGGTGGCAGTCCGGTGTGCTTATAGGTGTTGTACGGGCTGTCCACGCTGAGCATTTGCCTGTAGATACGCCTGAGCGAGAAGTCGCCCAGGGCGAATTTCACGGTCGGGTCGGCCTGCAGCGGCATACGCTGTCGCAGCCGGTTGACATACATGCCCGCCACGATGGGCATCTCGGCGGTGTTGGCTGTCTCCTCGTCGATGATGCTGGCCAAGGTCTGCACCTCGTGTGGTGTCAGTCCGATGCGCTGAGCGGCCATCTGCCGTTCGATGGTCCAGAAGCGGTCGTGTTCGCGCTTCATGCGCTCGAGCAGCCTCTGCGGGCTGATGTCCCAGTAGAGCTGGTAGGTGTCGGGTATGAAGAGGCAGACGACGGTGGCTGTGTCGCAGCCCAGGGTGCGGCAGAGCGTGGTGTCGGTCATGGCGCGCAGCAGTGCCACGGAGTCGGCCATGAGGTGGCGCGACAGGCGGGCCGCCAGCTGCTGTCGGGTGCGTGCCTGGGGCAGGGTGAGCATGAGCGGCTGCTGGAGGCCGTTCTTGACGCGGCGGAACAGCTGCACGGTGGGCTGTCCGGGCTCGACGGCATAGCGTCCCGTGCGCACACGGCGCTCGTAGCTTGTGTGACGGGCCAGGACAGAGAAAGCCGTGGCGGCGTGGGGCGTGGTGAGGGGGCGCAGCTTGGCGCAGACGCTGTCGGCGGTGTCGTCGGCATCGATATAGAGCCAGGCTGTCTGTCGGCCGGATGCGGCCGGTGTCAGCAGGAAATAGTATGTCAGGCCGGCTGCCGCCAGCAAGAGCAGGACAGCGGCAGAGGCAGCGATGAGCCAGGGGCGTTTGGGGGTTGTTTTTGAGGGCATATAGGATAGTTTTTTTTTGGGGGGGGACTGCGCCAGTGGCGCAGTTTACCGGACGGAGGGGGGACTATTGTTCAAAGGGGCAGAGGGCGGCACCGATGGCGGTGCAGAACTGAGAATACTGCGGGATGTGGAAACGCAGGTCGTATAGTTGCTCGAACACGGGGAAGATCTCGCGACACTGCGGCAACAGCGTCAGGTTGCCAATGAGCACGAAGTCCTTGATGCCCGAGCCAAGCGATGTGAGCACCGATGCCGAGCCTATGCTCTGCAGCACCATGTTGATCAGTCCGGCTGCCACGTCCTCGCGTGGAGCGTCGGCATGGGCGGCTGCAAAGAGCGAGGCCGTGGCGTTCATGGGCAGTCCGGGCAGCGGTTTGGCCGAGATGTCGCCAATGAGCAGGTTGACGTGGCTGATGTCGCCCTGCTGTGCCATGCTGACCACCTGCTTGATGTCGCCCGTGCCGAGCAACAGCTTAGACAGTCCGGCCAGGGTGCCTCCTCCGATGCCTATGCCTCCGATGTGGCGCATGTCAGCCCCGTCGCAGCGCACGAAGCTGGTGCCAGTGCCCATGCTGACTACGATGACGTGGTCGAGGCGCGACTCGAATCGGGCTCCCAAGCCGTCGGCCCGAAACTCGTCGGCCTGACCCGTGGGCAGCCCGTAGATGCTGCCGCTGACATAGGCTGCGCCCACGCCCGTGAGCATGACATGGTCCACGTCGGTAAGGCTGAACTTCTGGTCGTGCAGATACTTGCCGAAGGCACCGTAGAGCGACGTTATGGGGTCGGCGGCCGATATGCGTATGGGGCTGACAACCTCGCCGCCACGCACGCCGACAATCTTGGTGGTGCTGATGCCCACGTCTATTCCTATGACGGTCTTGTCCATATATTCGGAATTAAAAATTATCGCTGCGCGATTAAAAGCAAAAGATCGGGAATTTAGACAGCATTATTCATACCATTTAGAATTATGAGTTTAGTATTTTAAGTTCTTGACTCCTAACTCCTATGAATAATTCTAATTTTCATTTGTCCCGTCGAAGAGTTGGTTTGCCTCTTCTATCTCGTCGTCGTCGAACCATCGCGACAGTTTCTCGTGTGCGCGCTGCTGTATCTCCGGGTCCACCTCGGTCCACACCTTCTTCAGCACGAAGAGCAGCACGGCCAGGTCGTCGCTCAGTCCGGCGATGGGTATGGCATCTGGTATGACGTCGAGCGGCGATATCATATATCCCAGAGCAGCAATGATGATGGCCTTGTCGGCGGCCGAGGTGCGGTCGCTCTGCAGGGTATAGTAGAGAATGAGCGCGGCATAGACCAGCTTGGCACCGGCTCGCTTGGCTATGCGCTGGATTTTCTCGGTGAAGTCGGCCGCATTGAAGCGGTTGGCATACTTCATGAAATCGGGTAATTCTGCCATATCTGAATGTTTATTGTTGTTGTCAGTTACTATAATGTACGATACTTAGCGTATAATTTAATTTATAATTTTTAATGTATAATATTTAATGTGTAATGTTTAATATATAATTTTTAATGTATAATGTTCCTGTATCGTTTCTTCTTGCCGAAATTTAGTCCTGCATATACGTTCACGCTGCCGAACACGTTGTATGCAGAGAACTGTTCCTGGTGGTAGTTGTTGGTGTGGGCAATGATGCTCAGTCCGGCATACCACCGCATGTTGTTATATACCACTCCGAAGCGCATGACGCCGTCGATATTCAGGTCCTTATAGTCGAAGCCTGTTCCGAGGAATGTCTGGCTTCGTGGGCGACTGTTTGAGCTGCTGGTCTTGTAGGCCAGTGCCACCGAGAGCGAGGCAGCCACGAGCCAGTGTCGGCGTGGCACCCAGTTGTAGCCATAGCCGGCCGAGAGGCTTATGTCGTGGTATCTGATGTTCTCGGTATGTATGGTTGTGTCGGTCTGCACGTCGGGTCCCATGTAGCGCTGCACCATCTGCCGCAGCTTGTCCATGTCGATGGCCAGCGTATTGCTGGTATATCCGGCACCGGCCATCCACGAGCCGCAGCTGCGCTTCTGTATGGTGCTCTGGCTGAAGGCGGCAGGATAGGAGAAGCGCTTGTGGTTGAAGATGTAGTATGCCTGTATGCCCGTTATGGACGACGTGATGCCGTCGTAGTTCATGCCGTCGATGGCGCGTGTGTCGATGCCGTTGCCCATGTTGAGCGAGCGTATCTTGTAGTTTTCGCCCGACTCGCGCCAGAAGATGTCCACGCCCACCTGCGAGCTATAGATGCTCAGATCGACCTCGTGTTTCTTAAAGTCGAATGCACCGGCACCAATCTGGAAGGTATAGCCGAGGAAGAGCCACCGCCAGCCGACGTAGGGCCCTATCTTGGTGTTGACGTCGGGTGCCAGGGTTACGCTCTGCCTGTGAGGTCCGGCCGAGCTGAGGCGGTAGAAGTCGTAGTTGTGGGTTATCTGTCCCATCACGGTGAACTCGTAGTGCTGAGGCTCGATGTAGTTGGTGTCTATTCGGTTAAAGCCCTTTACCACCTCGCGTGTGGTGTTCAACGCCTGTTGGGTAGCATCAAGCAGCTGCATTGGTCGCCGGCCGGCCTTGACACTCACGCTGTCTTGCGCCAGGGCTACCGACGGCAGCAGCAGTGCCGATGTTGCGATATAGACGATGGTTTTCAACTCTCAGCTCTCAGCTCTCAATTCTAAGCTCTCAGATTTTTCCCAGAATGCGGTAAAGCACCCAGTTGGTAGGTGTGGCAGCGACGCTGGTCATCTGGCAGACGGCCCGGCCCTGCAGGTGCTCGACAACGGTTTTCACTATCGGATATTGGACATAGGTGGGGTTCTCCACGCGTACCGTCTCGGTGCCCTGGCTGGTGTGCAGCACTATGGGGTCGTAGCTGAAGACGGAAAAGCTCAGCTCGCCCATCGTGCCCACTATCTGTATGCGGTCTTCGCGTGCGCTCTCGTGGCCCACAAAGCTCCACGAGCCCGAGCCGGGCAGACCGTCTTCAAACTCGAAGATGGCCGCTACCGAGTCCTCCGGCTGATACAGTCCGGCCCGATTCGAGCAGATGCCCCGTGCCTCTATGATCACGCCGAAGAGGTGCTGCAGGAAGTCCATCTGGTGTGGTGCCAGGTCGTAGAAATATCCTCCGCCAGAGATGTCAGGCACCAGTCGCCAGGGCAGCGTCTCGGGTCTGTCGTAGTCGAGCTGCCAGGGCGGTGTGGCGAAGCGCACGGCCACGCTGACGGTCTTGCCTATGCGTCCGCTGTCGATGATGTCCTTCACGCGCTGGAAATAGGGCAGGTAGCGCCTGTAGTAGGCCACGAAGCATGGCACGCCCGTCTGCTCGCTGACGCGGTTGATGCGGGCGCAGTCGTCGTAGGTGGCTGCCAGCGGTTTCTCTACATAGACGGGCTTGCCGGCCCGCATGGCCATGATGGCGTATGGCGCGTGGCTCGACGGCGGCGTGGCTATATAGACGGCGTTGACCTCGGGGTCGTCTATCAGCTGCTGAGCGTCGGTGAACCACTTGCCAATGCCGTGGCGCTCGGCATAGCCACGCGCCTTGTCGCGGCTGCGGCTCATCACGGCCACAACCGCAGAGCCCTCTACCTCGCTGAAGGCCGGGCCGCTCTTGCGCTCAACCACGTCGCCGCAGCCTATGAAGCCCCATCTCACTCGTTTCATGTGTCGCTACTCGTGTGTGTGTTCGTTTGCGGTGCAAAGTTATGCGTTTTTTTCTATATGAAGAAGAATGACGCAAAAAATCTTCATTTTACTTGCACACAAATGCGAAAAAAACCGTACCTTTGCCCCGCTTTTGGCAAGAAAAACGACACGAACCATGATAATAGACACAAGCAAGATCAGCAGTAAGCTAAAGGCAGCCTGGCGCTTCGCAGGCAGCCTGTGGTACATCAAATACATAGTGGTGACGGCCGTGGGCGTGGTGCTGGTGTGCTTCACCGGCGAGAACAGCCTCATGGCCCACCGCCGCTATCAGGCGCAGATAGAAGCCCTGCAGGCAGAGATACAGCAGAACACCGAGCAGTTTGAACGCGACCAACGTCAGCTGCGCCTGCTGCAGACCGACCCCAAGGCCGTAGAGCAGGTGGCGCGCGAGCGCTATTTCATGCGTCGCGACAACGAAGACATCTTCGTGCTGGAAGACGAACTGTGACACACCCGACACCGCATAGCCATGAAACAACTCAACACCATACAGACAGCGGTATTCATCCTCGGGGCCGTGCTGATGGCCGTCGGGGCGGGTTGCTCACTGCTGCTGCCCGCGGCGGCTCCGTGGCTGTATGCCACAGGAGCCCTGGGCTTCACGTCGATGCAGATGCTGCAGCGCTACGAGGGCAAAAGCTTCGTGGTGCGCCGGCTGCGGCGGCTGCTGCTGCTGAGCGACCTACTCTTCCTCGTGTCAGCCGTGCTGATGGTGCAGCAGGCCACGGGCTGGCCACGGCTGCCATATAATATATATGTACAGTATGTCCACAACAACTGGGTGGTCACCCTGCTCATTGCCGCCATACTGCAGCTCTATGCCACCCACCGAATAGACCACGAACTGAGGCGAGAGGGTGAAAAAATCTAAAAGAAAGCCGAATAATACTAAATTTAGGCTGCCTTTGAAGCCTAAGTCGTGAGATAGTGCTATCTTTGTCGCACCAAATCGAAACAGACGAACAACCAAAGCAGACAAAGATTGAGAAACTTTTACACCATGAGACTACTGATAGCAGCAATGCTGGCCCCGATAGTGCTGTGTGGCTGTGCCGAACAGTTTAACATCGAGGGCACGTCGTCGGTGCCGTCGCTCGACGGCAGCAAGCTTTACCTGCAGGCCGTGAAGGGCGAGCAGATGGTGAGTATCGACTCGTGCGAGGTGGTGCACGGAGAGTTCCGCTTCGCCGGCCTGCTCGACACCGTGCGCATGGCCAGCATAACCGTGGGCGACAGCCACCTCATGCCCCTCGTGCTGGAGGAAGGCAAGATCACCGTGGGCATCAGCCAGCCAACCATGAAGCTGGGCGGCACGCCGATGAACGACCTGCTCTACGACTTCATGACCAAGCACACGCAGATAGAGAACAGCATGAACGAGCTGGGCCACCGCGAGAACCAGATGCTGCTCGACGGCATTGACGAGCAGACCATTGCCCGGCAGGTGCAGCTCGAGGCGGCCGTGCTGACGCGGCAGGAAGACTCGCTGGTGACCAACTTCATCTGCGACAACTTCGACAACGTGCTGGGTCCGGGCATATTTATGATGCTCACGTCGGGCTACCGCTACCCCATACTGACGCCGCAGATAGAGCAGATAATGAGCAAGGCCACCGAGAGCTTCAAGCAAGACGCATACGTGCGCGAATATATGCGAATGGCCCGCGAGAACGAGGCCCGGCTGATGGGCGACGACAGCGGGCTGCCAACAGACAGCCTGAGCCAATGACAACCATCATTCGCGGCGGCACGCTGGTGGACGACGGCAGCAGCCGCAGGGCCGACATCGTCGTGGCCGACGGGCACATAGCCGACATACAGCCGGAAGGCACACACCCCGGGACATCTTTCTCAGAGGAGATAGATGCCTCGGGGTGTCTGGTCATACCGGGAGTAATAGACAGCCATGTGCACTTCCGCGAGCCGGGCCTGACACACAAGGCCGACATAGCCAGCGAGAGCCGGGCAGCAGCGGCAGGCGGCGTGACCACATGGTTTGACATGCCCAACTGCGTGCCGCAGACAACAACCCTCGAGGCGCTGGCCGACAAGCAGCGGCGGGCGGCGCTGACGAGCGTGGTCAACTACGCTTTCTTCTTCGGTGCCACCAACGACAACGCCGCGCTGCTGGGAGCACTGGACACCACGACCGTGCCGGGCATAAAGCTCTTCATGGGCTCCAGCACGGGCAACATGCTCGTTGACAGGCGCGAAGCCATCGAGACCGTCTTCGCCCAGGCAGCCGCGACGCGGCTGCCCGTTGTGGCCCATTGCGAAGACACCGCCATCATCAACCGCAACATGGCGGCGGCCAAGCAGCGGTGGGGCGACGACCCCGACGTGGCGCACCACGCCGACATACGCAGCCGCGAGGCGTGCATGGCCAGCACACAGCTGGCCGTCCGCCTGGCCACAGCAGCCGGAGCACGTCTGCATGTGGCCCACCTGAGCACGGCCGACGAGCTGAAGCTAATCGACGGGCGGAACGTGACCGCAGAGCTGTGTGCGGCCTACCTGGTGTTCGACGACACGGACTACCGCCACCTGGGGCCACTCGTCAAGGTCAATCCCGCCATAAAGTCGCGCGCCGACCGCGACGCACTGCTGCGCTTCCTCAACGCGCCCGACGACGGCCCGGGCCACATGCTGACCGTGGCCACCGACCACGCGCCACACCTGCTGCGCGAGAAGCAGGGCGGCGCAGCACGCGCCGTCAGCGGCATGCCACTGGTGCAATTCTCGCTGCCGCTGATGCTGACGCTGACAGATCGGGGAGTGCTGACCAGGGAGCGCGTGGTGCAGCTGATGTGCAACAACCCCGCCAGATACTTTGGGGTCAGACACAGAGGCTTCCTGCGCCCCGGCTATCATGCCGACATCGCCATCGTGCGCCGGCAGACATGGACGCTGCAGGCGGGACACATACTGAGTCGCTGCGGCTGGAGCCCGCTGACGGGCCGCAGCTTCGGCTGGACCGTCGAGCGGACAATCTGCAACGGCGTGACCGTGTATGACCACGGCCGGCTGACGGCCGTCAGCGCCGCGCAGGCCGTAGGCTTCAACCCGTCACGATGAAGCCACAACAGCAGCCGACATGACGCTACACTACACCATCGACGAGCTACGGCCCTACATCTCGTGGACATACTTCTACCACGCATGGCAGCTGCAACGGCACGACAGCCAACAGCAGCTGCGCAGCGAAGCCGAACAGTGGCTGCAGCGACATGCCGGCCGCTACAGCACACACGCGCTGCTGCTGCTCGGGCCGGCAGGGGCGTGCGGCGACGACATACTCTTCGGCGGCGAAGCAGCCCCCGCAGGCATAGACCCAAGGGCCTTCGAGCAGGGACGCACGGCAGTGATACCCACGCTGCGACAGCAACAGCCTGACAGCCGCCATCACTGCTGCCTGGCGCTGGCCGACTTCATACGTCCGGTGGACTATATGCACGACAGCGGCTGCCCATGCCCAGCCTGCCGGCGACCACTGCTGCGCGACGTGATGGGGCTCTTTGCCACTACCGTAGATATGGGCATGGAGACCGACTTCGCCGACGACCCCTACGAACGCCTGATGGCACAGCTGATGGCCGACCGGCTGGCCGAGGCCACGGCCGAGCTGCTGCACCGGCAGGTGAGGCGGCAGCTGTGGGGATATGCTCCCGACGAGCAGCTCACGCCAGACGACATGCTGCGCGAGCGGTGGCAGGGCATACGCCCCGCCGTGGGCTATCCCTCGCTGCCCGACACGAGCATCAACTTCGTGATAGACAGTCTGCTGCACATGGCCGACATAGGCATAAGGCTGACCGAGAGCGGCGCAATGAAGCCACACGCCTCAGTGTCGGGACTAATGATCAGCCACCCGCAGGCCCGCTATTTCGCCGTGGGCAAGATAGGAGCTGACCAGCTGACCGACTATGCGCGACGACGCGGACTGCCTGTAGAGACGGTGCGCCGCTTCATAGCGCCACTGATATACTGAACACCCCACCCTACAAGACAAACAACAAGCGTGCTAGCACATCTTTATCCCACAGACCCCTTCTGGTTCGACCTGGCATTATACCTGACTATCGGCGTGGCAGTGCCCGTGGCAACGCTGCTGATATGCTGGGGCATAGGCCGGGCATGCCGGCGCAGTCGCAACGGACTGCGCGTTGGCATGGTGCTGATGGCGGCGCTGACGCTGGCCGCAGCCTACGGCTTCACCCTGGGCATACGCGGTGTCAGGGTGCGTCGCGTCACACTGGCCTTCAGCGACCTGCCACCGGCCTTCGACGGCTACCGCCTGCTGCACGCCAGCGACCTGCATGTGGGCAGCTACAAAGGCTGGCGAGCGCACATACTGGCCGAGGCCATAGACAGCATCATGGCCCAGCGGGCCGACATGATAGCCCTGACGGGCGACCTACAGAACGCACGCCCCACGGAGATAGAGGCGGCACTGCCACAGCTGCGCCGCCTGAAGGCCAACGACGGAGTGTTCAGCGTGCTGGGCAACCACGACTATCCTGTATATATCGACGTGCCCGACTACGAACGCTACGACTCGCTGGGACGCACCGTCGTGCTGCAGCGCGACTCACTCGGCTGGCAACTGCTGATGAACAGCCGAAGAACCATCAGACGCGGCAACGAGACGCTCACCGTGGCCGGAATGGAAAACGACGGCGAGGGACGCTTCCCCTGCCACGCCGACCTGACAGCCACCATCGGCGGACTGAGCGCCAAGGGCACATTCATCGTCATGATGGAACACGACCCCACATCGTGGCGACGCACCATACTGCCACACTGCCATGCACAGCTGACACTGTCGGGACACACTCACGGCGGACAGCTGACGCTGTTCGGCATGTCGCCGGCTGCACTGCGATACCGCGAGTGGGGCGGAATGTATCACGCGGGCGAACGACAACTGTCTGTCACCACAGGCGTGGGGGGACTGCTGCCATTCCGCATAGGAGTGAAACCGGAAATAGTAGTAATCACCCTGAAACGCAAACACCCTTAAACAGCTAACACTATAAGAACCCGGCTTTAACAGGCGTATTAAACAAACGACACATTTTTGTTAACAACGAATTAAAATAAAGACATGTTTTGTTTACAACGAATGAAAGTAAAGACACGTTTTGTTTACAACGAATGAAAGTAAAGACATGTTTTGTTTACAACGAATTAAAGTAAAGACATGTTTTATTAACAACGAATTAAAACGAATTACACGAATTAAAGCGGATTAAAATAAAAAACACGATTATATCATTATAGCCCCAAACCTCAAAAAATCAAAACCTCATAAACTTAAACTCATAAACTCAAAAACTCACAACCTCAAAAACTCATAACCTCATAACCTCAAAAACTCACAACCTCACAACCTCAAAAACTCAAAAACTCACAACCTCAAAAACTCAAAAACTCAAAAACTCATAACCTAAAAAACTCAAAAACTCATAACCTAAAAAACTCAAAAACTCAAAAACTCAAAAACTCAAAAACTCAAAACTCACAATCTCATAAACTCACATGAAAACAATCTACATCATCTACCAGATATTTATTGCACTGCCCGTGTTGCTCGTAGCCTCATTGCTGACGGCGCTTACCACCGCACTGGGTTGCATGGTGGCCGGCGGTCATTTCTGGGGCTACTATCCACCCGCACTGTGGGGATGGCTGTTCACACGCGTGCTGCTGCTGCCCGTCAAGGTGGAGGGACGCCAACACCTGGAACAGGGACAGAGCTACGTGTTCGTGGCCAACCATCAGGGCGCCTTCGACATCTTCCTCATCTACGGCTTCCTGCACCGCTCGTTCCGCTGGATGATGAAATGGCAGCTCAGAAAGATACCCCTTGTGGGCTATGCCTGCGAGAAGAGCCACCAGATAATGGTGGACAAGCGTTCGCTGTCTCGCATACGCACCACCTACGAGCAGGCCCGACAGACGCTTCAGGGCGGCACGTCGGTGGTTGTCTTCCCCGAGGGAGCACGAACGTTTACCGGCCACATGGGTGTCTTCCGTAAAGGTGCCTTCGCGCTGGCCGACGAGCTGCAGCTGCCCGTGGTGCCGATGACCATCAACGGCTCGTTCCAGGTGCTGCCGCGCACACGCAAACTGCCATTCGTCAGCTGGCACAGGCTGACGCTGACCATACACCAGCCCATCTACCCCGTGGGACAGGGACCCGACAACGTACAGGCCACCATGCACCAGGCATACCAGTCGGTCATGTCGTCGCTCGAACCGCGATTCCAAGGGTATGTAGAGAATCCGGACCAATGAAGTCCGCAAGAGAGACCAGACAGCAACACACGGCAGACAGAAAGAAATTAGAACGGAAAAAATTTGGTTATTAACACAAATAGTAGTAATTTTGCGCCCAATAGCTAAAACCAACCGTATTTACAACACTAAAACACAATACTAATGGCTGACGTCTTAGAAACCACCATAAACAGGAGCGATTTCAAGATACTGGTTGTGGACGATGTGCCCACCAACGTGCTGCTGCTGAAGGTGCTGCTAAAGAATGAACAATTCCAGGTGGTCACGGCCAACTGCGGACAGGTGTGCGTGGAACAGGCCAAGGCCGAACACCCCGACCTGATACTGCTGGACGTGATGATGCCAGACATAGACGGTTTCCAGACAGCCACCATACTCAAGGCAGACGACGAGACGCGCGACATACCCATCATCTTCCTCACGGCACTGAACTCGCCGCAGGACCTGGTGAAGGGCTTCCAGGCTGGTGCCAACGACTTCCTGTCGAAGCCGTTCAACAAAGACGAGCTGCTCACACGCGTCATGCACCAGATTTCGCTGGTCGAGGCCAAGCGCATCATCATAAAGAAAAACCACGAGCTGGAGGCCACCATATCCAACCGCGACAAGATGTACTCCGTCATTGCCCACGACCTGCGCTCACCCATGGCCTCAATACGCATGGTGCTCAACCTGGTGGTGCAGACAATGACACCCGAGGCCGTGGGGCCGGAGCTGTTCGAGCTGCTCGACAAGGCCAACCGCGAGAGCGAGGAGGTGCACGACCTGCTGGACAACCTGCTGAAATGGACAAAGAGCCAGACAGGACGGTTGAACGTGGTGCTGCAAGACCTCGACCTGAACGACATCATACCCGGCGTGGTCGATATCTTCGAGATGATTGCCGCCACAAAGAAGATAAAGCTGAACTACCACTCGCCCGGGCACCCGCTCGTGGTCAACGCCGACAACGACATGCTGAAGACCGTGGTGCGAAACTTTATGTCGAACGCAGTGAAATTCTCGCCCGAGAACAGCAGCATAGACATCACGCTTTCGACGGAGGGCAACAATGCCGTGGTGAGCGTGACGGACCACGGAGTGGGCATTGCCGAGGACAGGCTGGCCGGACTGTTCCACAACGGCGAGACAACATACGGCACAGGCGGCGAGGAAGGCAGCGGACTGGGGCTACAGCTCTGCAAAGACTTTGCCGTGAAGAACGGAGGCGACGTGCGCGTCACGTCGAAGCTGGGCGAAGGCAGCACCTTCTCGGTAATAATACCACTGAAAAGCTGAAAACTCAAATACTAAAATACTAAAAAAATCAAATACTGGAACACTACTGACAAATCTAAATCAACAAATCTGACATATATGAAACCACTGAACAAACAGTTCGCTCCCAAGAGCGTCATGCCCGAAAAAGTCATACAGTTTGGCGAGGGCAACTTCCTGCGTGCATTCGTAGATTGGATTATCTGGAACATGGACCAAAAGACCGACTTCAACGGCTCGGTGGTCGTGGTGCAGCCTCTTGAGAACGGCATGATAGACTGGCTGAACGGACAGGACTGCCTCTACCACGTCAACCTGCAGGGCCGCGAGAACGGCAAGCCGGTGAACACTCTGGAGCGCATTGACGTCATCAGTCGCTGCGTGAACCCATACAAGCAGAACCAAGCTTTCATGGCCCTGGCCGACCAGCCCGAGATGCGCTTCGTCATCTCGAACACCACCGAGGCCGGCATAGCCTTCGACCCCGCGTGCAAGCTGGACGACGCGCCAGCCTCGTCATACCCCGGCAAACTGGTTCAGCTGCTCTATCGCCGCTACCAGACCTTCCAGGGCGACCCCACCAAGGGACTCATCATCTTCCCCTGCGAACTGATTTTCCTCAACGGGCATGTGCTGAAAGACTGTATCTACAAGTACATCGAGCTGTGGCAGTTGGGCGAGGGCTTCAAGCATTGGTTCGAAGAGGCCTGCGGTGTCTATGCCACGCTGGTAGATCGCATCGTGCCGGGCTTCCCCCGCAAGGAGATTGCCGAGATACAGGAGAAGATTTCCTACCGCGACAACCTGGTGGTGCAGGCCGAGAACTTCCACCTCTGGGTGATCGAGGCCCCGAAAGAGGTGGCCAAGGAGTTCCCCGCCGACAAGGCCGGGCTGCATGTGCTCTTCGTTCCATCGGAGGAGCCCTACCACAAGCGCAAGGTGACGCTGCTCAACGGCCCGCACACCGTGCTCTCGCCCGTGGCCTTCCTCAGTGGCGTGAACATCGTGCGCGACGCCTGCAACCACGAGGTGATCGGAAAGTATATCCACAAAGTGCAGTTCGACGAGCTCATGCAGACGCTCGACCTGCCGATGGACGAGCTGAAGAAATTTGCCGGCGACGTGCTAGAGCGATTCGACAACCCGTACGTCGACCATCAGGTGACGTCGATCATGCTCAACTCATTCCCGAAGTTCCAGGCCCGCGACCTGCCCGGCGTGAAGACCTATCTCGAGCGCAAGGGCGAACTGCCCAAGGGACTCGTGTTCGGACTCGCCGCCATCATCACATATTATAAAGGTGGCAAGCGCGCCGACGGCACGGACATCATCCCCAACGACGACCCGAAGATCATGCAGCTGCTCAGCGACCTCTGGGCTACGGGCGACACGCAGAAGGTGGCCGACGGCGTGCTCGGTGCCAAGTTCATCTGGCAAGAGAATCTGAACAAGATTCCTGGTCTGAACCTGATGGTGAAGCAGGATCTCGACCTCATCCAGAGCGTTGGCATGCTCGAAGCCGTGAAGTCGATTCTATAGTAGTGAAAAGTGAATAATGATGCGA
>JAILBT010000071.1 GCA_024680755.1 Prevotella sp.
TGATGCCGGCATCTTCGTGCTGATGAAAGGCAAGAAGGGCGTGGGCTTCTACAAGACCACGCAAGAGTTCACCGTGGGTGCCAACACTGCCTACATAAGCGCTCAGGCCGGCGGCAGCAGCCGTATGTTCATCGGCTTCGACGGTGAGGCCACAGCTATCGACGGCCTGGCCGGCGAGAAGACCGTGGGCGGCGAGATATACAACCTCCAGGGCCAGCGCGTGACGAAAGCCCAGAAGGGCCTCTACATCATCGACGGTAAGAAGGTGATGGTGAAGTAAGAGACAGACACATTCATATATTACCAACCAAAGAAAAAAGGAAAAACAACCATGAAAAAAGCATATCAGAAACCGCAGGCGTATGCCGAGGCCGCAGATCTTGGCGACATGATTGCTGCATCAATAGAAGAAGGCTTCAACCTTGATCAAGTCGAAGAGACAACCGAGACGAGCGGAAACCTGGCACGCCGTTCCTCCATCTGGGACGACGACGACGAGTAGAGGACTCGCGCTCGCGCAGCGCAGCTAACACAGCAACGAAAGAGGTCGGGCCCCGAGAGGACCCGACCTCTTTCGTTGCTGACTGTTGACAGCGGCTATCACTGCACCTACGGGGGCAGCGGGCTGGCACAGGGCCTGCCCCCACACTGGATGCCAGCAAGCTTACAGCAGCGTCGAGGATTTTTCCTCTCTACTGTTGCGCTGTTTCAGAAAATCTTTGTACATTTGCAGCCGACTATTGGTACGCAAGTGTCTCACTTGCGATACACACAGACAACATTCAACCAACACACATATAACGTATGACTAAGATTGCAAAGCAGCTGACAGAGCTTGTCGGCAACACACCACTGGTGGAGCTTAACAGGTTTTCGCAGGCCAACGGCCTCGAGACACCACTGGTAGCCAAGGTTGAGTCTTTCAACCCCGGGGGCAGCGTCAAGGACCGCATCGCCCTGGCCATGATAGAAGATGCCGAGCAGAGTGGCGTGCTCAAGCCCGGCGCCACCATCATTGAACCCACCAGCGGCAACACGGGCGTCGGACTGGCCCTGGTGAGCGCCGTGAAGGGCTACCACCTCATACTGACCATGCCGGAGACGATGAGCGTCGAGCGCCGCAACCTGGTGAAAGCCTACGGTGCCGAGGTGCGTCTCACACCGGGCAAGGACGGCATGACGGGTGCCATACGCGCCGCCGAGGAGCTGCGCAGCACGATAGCGGGCAGCGTCATACTGCAGCAGTTTGAGAACCCCGCCAATCCCGCCCGCCACTATGCCACCACGGGGCCCGAGCTGTGGGCACAGACCGGCGGCAGGATAGACATCTTCGTGGCCGGCGTGGGCACGGGCGGCACCGTATCGGGCGTGGGCCGCTATCTGAAGGAGCAGAACCCGGACGTCAAGATAGTGGCCGTGGAGCCGAAGTCGTCGGCCGTGCTCAACGGCGGGCAGAGCGGTCCGCACAAGATACAGGGCATCGGCGCGGGCTTCGTGCCGAAGACCTACGATGCCGCTGTCATCGACGAGGTGGTGGACGTCGATAACGACGACGCCATACGCACGGGCCGCGAGCTGGCACGCCGCGAGGGACTGCTCGTGGGCATCAGCAGCGGAGCTGCCGCCTTCGCTGCGGCGCAGGTAGCCGCGCGACCCGAGAACAAGGGCAAGACGGTGGTCGTGCTGCTGCCCGACACGGGCGAGCGCTATCTCTCCACCGTGCTCTACGCCTTCGACGACTATCCGCTCTGAGCCAACAGTTGCCTTGACCTCTATGTCACTTGCCGCCCTGCTGCAGCAGATACTCGGCTATCTGCACAGCGTTCAGGGCGGCACCCTTGCGTATCTGGTCGCCCGACAGCCAGAAGGTCAGCCCGCAGGGATTGGCCAGGTCCTGGCGCACGCGGCCCACGAACACGTCGTCCTTGCCGGCCGTGTCGAGGGGCATCGGGTAGAGCAGCTGCGACGGGTCGTCGACCAGCGTGCAGCCCGGGGCAGCGGCGATGGCGCGCTGCGCCTCGGCCACGCCGATGGGACGCTCTGTCTCTATCCACACGCTCTCAGAGTGGCTGCGAAGCGACGACACCCTGACGCACATGGCCGAGCAGCAGGCGTCGGTGTGCATAATCTTGCGCGTCTCGTTGAACATCTTCATCTCCTCCTTAGTATAGCCGTTGTCGGTGAAGACGTCTATCTGGGGTATCACGTTGTAGGCCAGTTGGTGGGGGAATTTCTTCACCGTGCGCACAGCCCCCTCTTCCACTATCTCGCGGTACTGCTGCTGCAGCTCCTGCATGGCGGCCGCGCCGGCACCCGACGCGCTCTGGTATGACGCAACGTGTATGCGCTTGATATGGCTGAGCTGCTCAAGCGGCTGCAGCACCACCACCATCATTATCGTGGTGCAGTTGGGATTGGCAATGATGCCGCGCGGACGGACAAGGGCGTCGGCGGCGTTACACTCGGGCACCACCAGCGGCACGTCGGCCTCCATGCGGAAGGCGCTCGAGTTGTCTATCATCACTGCGCCGTGCTTGGTGATGGTGTCGGCAAACTCGCGCGACGTGCCAGCACCAGCCGACGTGAAGGCTATATCGACGCCGCGGAAAGCGTCGCCATGCTGCAGCAGCTCTACCTCCACCTCGCGACCGCGGAAGCTGTAACGGCTGCCCGCAGAGCGCTGGCTGCCAAACAGCCGGAGCTCGTCGACGGGAAAATTGCGCTGGTCAAGAATACGGAGCAGCTCCTGCCCCACGGCACCCGAGGCGCCCACTATTGCTACGTTCATCGTGTGTAAGTGTGTGTTTGTATTGGTTACGGCCGCAAAGGTACGCATTATTTCCCGGCCGGCAAAGAAAACGCCGCGGAAAGAAAAAAAATTTGCTCATGCAGAGAAAAATGCCTACCTTTGCCGCCTGTACACAAAGACAAGCAAACACATGAAGAAAAACCTCAGGCCTGCCACGCTCTGTGTGCAGGCGGGCTGGGAGCCCAAGAACGGCGACCCGCGCGTGCTGCCCATCGTGCAGAGCACCACGTTCAAATATGACAACTCGGAAGAGATGGCCATGCTCTTCGACCTGAAGAAGGACGGCTACTTCTACACCCGGCTGCAGAACCCCACCAACGACGCCGTGGCCCGAAAGATTGCCGCCCTCGAGGGGGGCGTGGGCGCGGTGCTGACCAGCAGCGGCCAGGCCGCCAACTTCTATGCCGTGTTCAATATCTGCGAGGCCGGCGACCATATCGTGGCCAGCAACGAGATCTACGGCGGAACATACAACCTCTTCGGCGTGACCATGCGCAAGCTGGGCATCGACTGCACCTTCGTCAGCCCCGAGGCAACAGAGGCCGAGATAGAGGCCGCCTTCAGACCCAACACCAAGCTGCTCTTCGGCGAGACCATATCAAACCCGGGCTGCAACATCCTGGACATCGAGATGTTTGCACGCGTGGCACACCGCATGGGAGTGCCGCTCGTGGTGGACAACACCTTCGCCACACCCATCAACTGCCGCCCCTTCGACTGGGGAGCCGACATCGTGACCCACTCGACAACGAAATACATGGACGGACACGCCACGCAGGTAGGAGGATGTGTGGTCGATAGCGGCCACTTCGACTGGGAGGCACACGCCGACAAATACCCGGGGCTGACCACACCCGACGAGTCGTACCACGGACTGACATACACCCGACAGTTCGGACAGATGGCATACTGCACAAAGCTGGTCAGCCAGCTTATGCGCGACCTGGGAAGCATACCGGCACCGCAGAACTCGTTCCTGCTGAACCTGGGACTGGAGACGCTGCACCTGCGCATGCCGCAACACTGCCGCAACGCGCAGCAGGTGGCAGAGTTTCTCGAGGCCGACCCGCATGTGGCATGGGTGCGATACAGCGGACTGACATCGTCGCCACAGCACGCCCTGGCACAGAAATACCTGCCCAACGGCTCGTGCGGCGTGATGGCCTTCGGACTGAAGGGCAACCGGCAGACAGCCATCGACTTCATGGACGCCCTGCAGCTGATAAACATCGTGACGCATGTGGCCGACGCACGCACATGCGTGCTACACCCCGCCAGCCACACACACCGCCAGATGAGCGACGAACAGCTCAGGCAAGCGGGCGTGGCACCGGACCTGATACGACTGTCGGTGGGGATAGAAGACGTGCGCGACATCATAGACGACCTGAAACAGGCAATGGACAGAATTTAGCAACCCATGCGGTTGTACACCGAATGTAGGGGCTGGCTCACGGCCTGCCCCTGCAATGAATACAGTCAAACGGACAGCACGGAATTTAGAACAACGAATTAAAACGAATTGCACAGATTGATGTCGACAACTGATATTGATTTAGAACAACGAATTAAAACGAATTGCACGAATTTAACAAAACATATTTTTGTTTACGGTGCAAGCTTTCTAAATGTCTATTTGTCTAAATGTCTAATTGTCTATCTGTCTAAATGTCTATTTGTCTAAATGTCTATCTGTCTAATTGTCTATTTGTCTAATTGTCTATTTGTCTAATTGTCTAATTGTCTAAAAACGAATTGCACGAATTGTTATTTCCAACAGATATAGAATTTAAGACAACGAATTAAAACGAATTGCACGAATTTAACAAAACATATTTTTGTTTACGGTGCAAGCTTTCTAAATGTCTATTTGTCTAAATGTCTATTTGTCTAATTGTCTATCTGTC
>JAILBT010000097.1 GCA_024680755.1 Prevotella sp.
CCTACATGGTGGTGTTCTGCATCTGCGCCGTGTCCTACCTCATCGGTTGGTGTATTATGAAGACGCTGGTGCCCAAGTATAAGCCCATCGTGGTGGATTAAGAGCCGATGTCGTGTTCCTCTGTTTGAATCAACCCGAAACAGCACTATGAACACCTGTGTGATACCCGCCCGCTACGCCAGCACGCGCTTCCCGGGCAAGCCGCTGGCCATGCTGGGCGGCCAGACGGTCATCGAGCGCGTCTATCGGCAGGCCAAGGCCGTGATGGACCGCGTGGTGGTGGCCACCGACGACGAGCGCATCCGCCAGGCCGTGGAACGCTTCGGCGGCTGCTGCGTGATGACGCGGGCCGACCACCGCAGCGGCACCGACCGCATCGAAGAGGCCGTGACGCTGATGGGCGACGTGGCCGACAGCGACATCGTGGTCAACCTGCAGGGCGACGAGCCCTTCGTCCGGCCGGAACAGATCAGCCAGCTGCTCGACCTCTTTAGCCAGCCCGACTGCCAGATAGCCACCCTGGGCAAGCGCTTCAGCTCGTGGCAGGCCGTGCAGAATCCCAACAGCCCGAAGATAGTGGTCAGCAGCCAGGGCTATGCCCTCTACTTCTCGCGCAGCGTCATACCATACGTGCGCGGCCAGGAGCCTGGCGAGGCATGGCTGCAACACTTCCCCTACCTGAAGCATCTGGGCCTCTATGCCTACAGGCGGCAGGTACTGCACGAGGTGACACAGCTGCCGCAGAGCCCGCTGGAGCAGGCCGAAAGTCTGGAGCAGCTCAGATGGCTGGAGGCCGGCTACCGCATACGCGTGGGTCTGACCACACACGAGACCGTGGGCATAGACACACCCGCCGACCTGCTGAAGGCCGAGCGCCTGCTGGACGCGGCAGACAACACTTGAACAGAAACACAAACCCGAACAAATCCCCCCACCGGCCACAGACAGCACAGGCCCCAGTGCGGACCGTGCTGCCCGTGGCGGGTGGAAAGCATGACAACATTAACACATTAATATTATATGTCAAACGTTATCAGGTTACGCAAAGGACTTGACCTGCGTCTGAAGGGTGCCGCCGAGCAGCGCAAGCTGCAGGTGACACCGCAGTCGCTTTATGCCCTTGTGCCCGACGACTTCGTCGGTGTGGTGCCCCGCGTGCTGGTGCACGAGGGCGACCATGTGCTGGCAGGCGAGCCCCTTTTTGCCAACAAGCAATGTCCGGAGGTGACCTTCGCCTCACCCGTCAGCGGCACGGTGAAGGCCATCGTGCGCGGCGAGCGCCGCAAGGTGCTCTGCGTGCAGGTGGAAGCCGACAAGCAACAGCAGTGGAAAGACTTTGGCCGCAAGGACGTGGCCCAGCTCGATGCCGGCCAGGTCAAGGCGGCGCTGCTCGAGGCCGGACTCTTCGGCTACATCGACCAGCTGCCATACGCCGTCAGCACCACGCCCGACACCCAGCCCAAGGCCATCTTCGTCAGCGCGCTGCGCGACAAGCCCCTGGCCGCCGACTTCCAGTATGAGCTGCAGGGGCAGGAAGCCGACTTCCTGACCGGCCTGGCTGCCCTGGCCAAGGTTGCCAAGGTGCACCTCGGTGTGGGCTCGCTGCAGGCCAACCTGCTGTCCAGCATACAGCAGCAGTTGCCGCAGGGTGTCGATGTCACGGTGTTCGACGGCCCCTGTCCGGCGGGCAACGTGGGTGTGCAGGTTAACCATCTGGACCCGGTGAACAAAGGCGAGGTGGTGTGGACCGTCGACCCCACGGCCGTGCTCTTCTTTGGCCGGCTGTTCGGCACCGGACGCGTCAACCTCAGCCGCACGGTGGCCCTGTGCGGCAGCGAGGTCAGCTCGCCGGCCTACGCCGACATGCTGGTGGGCCAGCAGCTCACACCGCTGCTGATGAACGGTGCCGTCTCTGAGGCCGACGTCCGCGAGGGCAAGGTGCGCATCATACGCGGCAACGTGCTGACGGGCTGCCCCTGCCGCCCCGACGACTTCCTCGGAGCTCACGAGAGCGAGGTAACGGTCATACCCGAGGGCAACCATGCCGACGAGCTGCTGGGCTGGATCATGCCGCGCACGCAACAGTTCTCCGTCAGCCGCAGCTATTTCTCGTGGCTCAGCCCGAAAAAGCTGTTCCGGCCCGACGCCCGCATCAAGGGCGGCGAGCGACACATCATCATGAGCGGCGAGTATGACAGCGTGCTGCCTATGGACATCTACGGCGAATATCTCATCAAGGCCATCATCACCGGCGACATCGACCGGCAGGAGCAGCTCGGCATCTACGAGGTGAGCCCGGAGGACTTCGCCCTGGCCGAGTTTGTCGACAGCTCAAAGCTGGAGCTGCAGCGCATAGTGCGACAGGGCCTCGACACATTACGTAAAGAAAACGCATAAACCATTATGAGCGCAATAAGAAACATATTTGACCGGTTGAGGCCAAACTTTGAGAAGGACGGCAAGCTGCACCCGCTAAAGAGCATCTTCGACGGTTTTGAGACATTCGCACTGGTGCCCAACGACACAGCGAAGAGCGGCACAAACATTCACGATGCCATCGACTCGAAGCGTATCATGTCTATGGTGGTCATTGCCCTGCTGCCGGCCCTGCTGTTCGGCATGTACAACGTGGGCTATCAGAACTACCTGGCAGCGGGCACGCTGGCCGGGGCCACGTTCTGTGAGATCTTCGGCTTCGGCCTGCTGGCCGTGCTGCCCAAGCTGCTGGTGAGCTACATCGTCGGCCTGGGCATCGAGTTTGCCTGGGCCCAGTGGAAGGGCGAGGAGATACAGGAGGGCTACCTCGTCAGCGGCATCATCATCCCGATGATAGTGCCTGTGGGCACGCCGCTGTGGATGCTGGCCCTGGCCTGCGCCTTCGCCGTCATCTTTGCCAAGGAGATCTTCGGCGGCACCGGCATGAACATCTTCAACGTGGCCATCGCCGCGCGCATGTTCCTCTTCTTCTCCTACCCCGCCTCGATGACGGGCGACACCGTCTGGGTGGCTCAGGAGAGCATCCTCGGCCTGGGCAACACGCTGCCCGACGGCTTCACTGCCGCCACGCCGCTCGGACAGGTAGCGCAGGGCGTGATGCCTGACGCCGCGCAGCTGTGCTACGCCGTGACGGGACTCATTCCCGGCTCCATCGGCGAGACCAGCGTCATAGCCATCGCCCTCGGCGCCCTGCTCCTGCTCTGGACGGGCATCGCCTCGTGGCGCACCATGGTGAGCGTCTTCGCCGGTGGCATAGTCATGGCCGTCATCTTCCACGCCACAGGCATGAGCCCCCTCACGTGGCAGCAGCACGTGGTGCTGGGCGGCTTCTGCTTCGGTGCCGTCTTCATGGCCACCGACCCCGTCACCTCTGCACGCACACAGGTGGGACAGTATTTCTACGGCTTCATCATCGGTGCCATGGCCGTCATCATACGCGTCATGAACGCCGGCTACCCCGAGGGCATGATGCTGGCCATCTTCTTCGGCAACATGGTGGCACCGCTCATCGACTGGTGCGTGGTGCAGCAGAACATCTCAAAGCGAGCCAAGAGGAGTAAAGTAGTAAAGTAGAAAGGAGGAAGTGGATATGAAACTAAATACAAATTCTAACGCGTACATTATTATATATAGCGCGGTGCTTGTGGTCATCGTTGCCTTCCTGCTGGCCTTCGTCTTCCAGGCGCTGAAGCCTATGCAGGACGCCAACGTGGCCCTTGATGTGAAGAAACAGATACTCTACTCGCTCAACATTCGCAACCTGGACGGCGCAGAGGCCGAAGCCAAGTACGCCGAGGTGGTGAAGGAAGAGAAAGAGACGGAAGACGGACAGAAGGTCTATGAGTGCAACGTCGATGGACAGGACGTTCTGGTGGCCAGCCTGAAGGGCATGGGACTCTGGGGCGGCATCAGCGGCTATGTAGCCATCGACAAAGAGGGCAAGGTCTTCGGTGCCTACTTCAACCACGAGAGCGAGACGGCAGGTCTGGGTGCCGAGATAAAGGACTCGCAGGCCTGGCAGGAGAAGTTCATCGGAAAGAAGATCTATGGCGAGGACGGCAGCGTAGTGCTCTCCGTGGTCAAGAAGGTGGAAGACCCTGAGACGCAGGTGGACTGCGTGACGGGTGCCACGCTGACCTCTAACGGAGTGGACGCTATGCTGAAGGATGGCTTGAAGCCTTTGAAGAATTACGCCATAGGCGCACTTATCGAAAGCGTCATCAATGCTGATAGCGTGAATGTTGAACCTAAAGCAGAGGAGGAGTAAACTATGGCATTACTAAGCAAACAGAACAAAGAGGTCTTTACACGCCCGCTCAACCTGGACCACCCCATACTGGGACAGGTGCTGGGCATCTGTTCGGCGCTCGCCGTCACGTCGCAGCTGAAGCCGGCCATCGTGATGGGTCTGGCCGTGACGGTCATCACGGCGTTCTCAAACGTCATCATCTCTATCCTGCGCAACACCATACCCACACGCATACGCATCGTGGTGCAGCTGGTCGTCGTGGCGGCGCTGGTCACCATCGTCTCGCAGATACTGAAGGCTTTTGCCTACGACGTGTCGGTGCAGCTCTCGGTCTATGTGGGCCTCATCATCACCAACTGCATACTGATGGGCCGCCTCGAGGCGTTCGCCATGCAGAACAAGCCCTGGCCCTCGTTCCTCGACGGCATTGGCAACGGACTGGGCTACGCCATGATACTGGTCATCGTGGGGGCCGTGCGCGAGCTGCTCGGACGCGGCACGCTGCTGGGCCTGCAGGTGGTGCCCGCCTTCTGCTACGACCTGGGCTATCAGAACAACGGCATGATGACCATGCCCGCCATGGCCCTCATACTCGTGGGCTGCGTCATCTGGATACATCGTGCTTACTTTTATAAGGAGAAATAAGATATGGAACACGCAATAAGCCTTTTCTTCCGTTCGATATTCGTCGATAACATGATCTTCGCCTTCTTCCTCGGCATGTGCAGCTACCTTGCCGTGTCGAAGAACGTGAAGACCTCCGTCGGCCTGGGCCTGGCTGTCACCTTCGTGCTGACCGTGACCGTGCCGGTCAACTACCTGCTGCAGACGCGCGTGCTGGCCGAGGGCTGCCTGGCCGAGGGTGTCGATCTGAGCTACCTGTCGTTCATACTCTTCATCGCCGTCATTGCCGGCATGGTGCAACTCGTGGAGATGACCGTCGAGAAATACTCACCCTCGCTCTATGCCGCCCTGGGCATCTTCCTGCCCCTGATAGCGGTCAACTGCGCCATCATGGGTGCCTCGCTCTTCATGCAGCAGCGCATACTGATGGACCCCGACAACTCGCAGGCCATCACCTCAGTCACAGACGCCGTCGTCTATGGCTTCGGCTCGGGCATTGGCTGGACGCTGGCCATCGTCATGCTGGGCGCCATACGCGAGAAGATGCAATACAGCGACGTGCCCAAACCACTGCAGGGACTCGGCATCACCTTCATCACCGTGGGACTGATGGCCATGGCCATGATGTGTTTCAGCGGACTGAACATCTAATGTTTCATGAATAATCCTCAATGTTAAATATGGCACAGTTTATAGCATATAGCATAGCTGTTTTCCTCGTGACAATCATTGCCATTGTCATACTGCTCTTGGTGGCCAAACGCTACCTCTCGCCTTCGGGCAACGTCAACATCACCGTCAACGGCGACCGCACGCTCTCGGTGGCCCAGGGCTCGAGCCTGATGGCCACGCTCAACGAGAACGGCATCTTCCTGCCATCGGCCTGCGGAGGCAAGGCCTCGTGCGGGCAGTGTAAGGTGCAGGTCCTGGAGGGCGGCGGCGAGATACTCGACTCCGAGCGTCCCCACTTCACACGCAAGGAGATAAAGGCCGGCTGGCGACTGGGCTGCCAGTGCAAGGTGAAGGGCGACCTGAAGATACATGTGCCAGAGTCGGTGCTGGGCGTGAAAGAATACGAGTGCACCGTCATCTCAAACAAGAACGTGGCTACGTTCATCAAGGAGTTCAAGGTGCAGCTGCCCAAGGGCGAGCACATGGACTTCCTGCCGGGCTCCTACGCTCAGATAAAGATACCGGCGTTCGACTGCATCGACTACGACCGCGACTTCGACAAGGCCCTCATCGGCGAGGAATACCTGCCGGCATGGGAGCGCTTCAAGATGTTCGCCCTGAAATGTAAAAACCCCGAGCCGACCATACGTGCCTACTCGATGGCCAACTACCCGGCCGAGGGCGACGTGTTCATGCTCACCGTGCGCATAGCCACACCACCCTTCAAGGCCGACAAGAGCGGCTTCATGGAGGTCAACCCGGGCATCGCCTCGTCGTACATCTTCTCGCTTAAGCCGGGCGACAAGGTCATCATGTCGGGACCCTTCGGCGACTTCCACCCCCACTTCGACTCAAAGCGCGAGATGATATGGGTGGGCGGCGGCGCCGGCATGGCACCGCTGCGCGCACAGATAATGCACATGACAAAGACGCTGCACACCACGGACCGCGAGATGCACTATTTCTATGGCGCACGCGCACTGAACGAGGTGTTCTACCTCGACGACTTCCTCAGTCTGGAGAAGGAGTTCGGCAACTTCCACTTCCACCTGGCGCTCGACAGGCCCGACCCCGCAGCCGACGCCGCAGGCGTGAAATACACGCCGGGCTTCGTCCATCAGGTCATGCTCAACACCTACCTGAAAGACCACGAGGCCCCCGAGGACGTGGAGTACTACATGTGCGGCCCGGGGCCGATGTCGGCTGCCGTCGTCTCGATGCTCGACTCGCTCGGCGTGGCACCCGAGAGCATCATGTACGACAACTTCGGCGGATAACGTGCCCCACCCCACCCGCGTTGAGCCAACGGACAAAACCTGCGAAACCTGACATGCCGTCAGGTTTCGCAGGTTTTGGTTTTTGCCCTTTAGCTGTGCAGTTAGCGTATGTGGTATGTCGATCTTTTCATGTAGGGACGCGACGTGTCGCGTCCGCACGGCAGCTGATAGTCACTGACGCGTCATGGCCAGCGACCCTACACTGGATGCAAGACAGCCTCCGTCGCGGTACAATACAGGCCCCACCCAGGTACAATACAGGCCCCACGGCGGTACAAAACAGGCCCCGCAGGAGTTTTCGGCTACAAGCGAAAAGCCTTTCGCCTGTAGCCGAAAGACCTTTTGCCTGTAGCCGCAAGACCTTTTGCTTGTAGGCAAAAACCCTTGGCCTGTAGTGACAGCCATCATGTCTCGGTATAGACCCGCGTCCCGCCCAGCCTTGTGCAGAGCAGACGCGGACAGTCGCCCTCGCACCAGCTGTCGAGTTGCCGGCGTGCCGAGTGATATCTCAGTCCGCTGTGGCGCATAAAGCTTTTCACGGTGGCATAGCCGCTCTCGGCCATACAGCGGCCGAGGGCACGATCCAGATGAGCCGTGTCGGCGGCCAGCTGCTGCGTGTCGGGATTATCTATGGGGCGGAAGCCGTTGACCGACTCCGCCACCAGCTCCACAAAGCGGCGCGTGGGCGTGAACTCTATACCCTGAAGCTCCACGTCGGTGCCGGCCACACGATCGGCGGTGGTCTTCTCCGAGTGCAGGCCTATCTTCGGTGCAAACGAGCCGAAGGGGGTCTCCACCCGCCGGCCGTCGGCCAGCCAGCCCGCCACGGCCTGCATGAATATGCCCAGCACACGCTTCATCTCGCCTGGTGGCACACTGTAGTGGCTGGCACAGTGGGTGTCAAGTTCGTCCTGACTGACACGTTGCAGCCCGTATGGGCGCACATAGATATAATTGCGGCCCAGCTTGTCCTTCAGTGGCGCAGGATGTACCTCGAAGAACATTCCGTCTTCTTTTCGTGGCATGACAGTGTGATTAGCTTTGTCGATACTATCATCATTTGTCAAAGTGGCAGGGGAGGACTACCGTCTGAGCAACTTCTTCCCGTCTTCCACCACTACGCCCTGAGCGTGCTGTCGTGCAGGCATGCCGTCGAGACGGTAGGTGTGTCCGACCGGCTGTCGGCCGGCTGCGGCGCTTTTCACGCCGACGGCCTGCCCCTGCTTCTGCTGAAACTCGGCGCGTGCCTTACGCATCTGCTCCAGGAAGCGCTCGCTGGTGTGCAGGCGGGCGTAAGCGGCCGAGGCAGCCAGGCGGCCAGCGTCGGTGTCACTCTGCCAGTGGGCACCCACCACAAGGCGGTTCTCACCATAGCGATAGCCGCGGGCCAGTATCTCGTTGGCGCGGTCGGGGTTAATCTCCGTCATCAGCAACGCCGCGCTCCAGCCCAGCAGGGTGTGGCCCGAGGGATAGGAGCCGTTGTGGCTCAGAGCCTCCTCATCGTCGGGTGTCAGCGTCGGCTCGTGGAACACCATGAACGGCCGCCGGCGCATATACTTCGCCTTGGGCAGGGTGCAGATGCTGTCGCAGGTGGCGGTGCCCTCGAGCAGCACCTTGTATATCTCTGGCGTCTCCTCCGGACTGATCTTCATACCGAAGGCATCCTCATACTCGGTCAGAATGGTGGCCAGGCCATAGACGGCATCGCGCGTGGCCTGGGCAGCCCGCTCCTCGTCGTGGCGCATCGACTTGCCCCAGTAGTAACGTGCCACGTCGTTCATAAAGGCCACCGACGTGCTGTCGGGTGGCGCAGGCAAAAACTTCATCATGTCGGGCATCTCGGCCGTGGTGAAATAGGCGTTGACCGTCTGCACCTCGTCCTGGGCATGACCGGTCACGCTGCCGCAGAGAGTCAAGATGGCGGCAAACACCCACTGTCGTGTCTGTTTCATATCTTCGTTGATTTAATGTTGTTTGGTCATTGCGAGCGCAAAGATAGTCTTTTTCCGGCAATCGACATCGTTTTCTCTGCAAAATCTTTATTTTTTGTCTCTGCTGCCACGTCATCCGGGGCATTGTCTCAGAAAATTTGCCCTTTCGGGCAATCGGGCTGGCACAGGGCCTGCCCCTACTTTGCGTACCGCCGTCATTGCTGCTGCAAAGGCTACTGACCTCCGTTGTATGGGCCGGCCTCGCGCCTGCCCATACAACGGCCGGTTTCATGCGCACGGTACATTTTTTCTGTACGACATACATGTTATACGAAAAAAATGTCTAATTTTGCACCGCAAAACAAAAAACTTCACAGGACATGAAACACATGAACACATGGACGCTGGTCACGCTCGTTGCCATCGTATGCAGCGCGTGCATAATGAGCGGCTGCAACAACAACGACAGTCCCGCAGCCGCTGTCAGTCCCACCGACGACAGCAGCCAGTTTGTCAACCTGACCGACGTGGTGCCCGACGCCATCCTGGAGATACGCTACTACGGCACATACAACTTCGTGGGCGCGCGCATCGACGGCTACGAGCAGCCCACGGCGCTGCTGACACGCAGGGCGGCCGACAGCCTGAAGGCCGTGAGCGACTGGTGCGTGGCGCATGGCTACCGGCTGAAGATCTACGATGCCTACCGCCCGCAGGTGGCCGTGGACCATTTCGTCAGATGGTCGAAAGCTATCGGCGACACCTTGGCGAAGGCCTATTTCTACCCAGACCTCGACAAGAGCGTACTGTTTGCCCAAGACTATATCATGGAGAAGAGCGGCCACACACGCGGCTCGACACTCGACCTGACACTCTTCGACATGCAGACGGAGAAAGAGCTCGACATGGGCGGCACCTTCGACTGGTTCGGACCCGAGAGCCACCCCGACTTCTGCGGCGACCCCACGACGGGCCGCTACACCGGCGACAACACTAAGAGCCCAGCCGAACCGAAGCGAAGCATCAGCGAACAGCAGTTTAAGAACCGCATGCTGCTGAGACAGGCCATGCTCAGCCACGGCTTCAAACCGCTCGACTCAGAGTGGTGGCACTTCACGCTCAAAGACGAACCGTACCCCGACACATATTTCACCTTCCCCGTCCGAGAGTTAGACAGATAGACAATTAGACAGATAGACAAATAGACAGATAGACAATTAGACAAATAGACAATTAGACAATTAGACAGATAGACAGATAGACAAATAGACAGATAGACAATTAGACAGATAGACAATTAGACAATTAGACAAATAGACAGATAGACAAATAGACAATTAGACAATTAGACAAATAGACAATTAGACAATTAGACAATTAGACAATTAGACAGATAGACAATTAGACAGTTAGACAGTTAGACAGTTAGACATTTGGACATAGAAGCTCAAAAACTTACAGACTAATATGATTATCAAGATTACATTAACTATAGTATTCCTGCTCGTCATGGTGGGCATCGGCCTCTACTCACGCAAGCAGGCCAGCAGCGTCGATGGCTTCGTGCTTGGCGGTCGCTCCGTAGGGCCCTGGCTCACAGCCTTCGCCTATGGCACAAGCTATTTCTCGGCCGTGGTCTTCGTGGGCTATGCCGGACAGTTCGGCTGGAAATACGGCCTGTCGGCCACATGGATAGGCGTGGGCAACGCCCTGATAGGCTCGCTGCTGGCCTGGCTCGTGCTGGGGCGCCGCACAAAGCTGATGACACAACACATCGAGAGCCGCACCATGCCCGACTTCTTCGGCACACGCTACGACTCACAGCGGCTGCGCGTCATTGCCTCCGTCATCGTGTTCGTCTTCCTCATACCCTACACGGCCGGCGTGTATAAAGGCATCTCGACGCTGTTTGAGATGGGCTTCGGCATACCCTACGAATACTGCGTCGTCATCATGGCGGCGCTGACGGCCATCTACGTCATACTCGGCGGCTACAAGGCCACGGCCATGAACGACTTTATCCAGGGCATCGTCATGCTCTTCGGCATAGTGGCCGTGATCGTGGCCGTGCTCAATGTTCAGGGTGGACTGGCCGCCGCCGTGGACAAACTGGCACAGCTGCCGGCCGACAGCACTGCCGCCGGTGACAGCCCCGCCGCCGGGGGCGGGGGCTTCGCCACGCTGTTCGGCCCCGACCCGTGGGGACTGCTGGGCGTCATCGTCCTCACATCGCTCGGCACATGGGGACTGCCACAGATGGTGGGCAAGTTCTACAGCATAACAGACGAGAGCGCCATACGCCGCGGCACGGTCATCAGCACCATCTTCGCCCTTGTGGTGGCCGGCGGCTGCTATTTCCTCGGAGGCTTCGGACGGCTGTTCGGCACGCCGCCCATGCTGCCCGGCGGCCGGCTGGCCTTCGACAGTATCGTGCCTTCAATGCTGGTCACGCTGCCCGACGTGCTGATAGCGCTCGTGGTGCTGCTCGTGCTGTCGGCCTCGATGTCAACACTGGCCTCACTCGTGCTCACCTCCAGCTCGACCATGACGCTCGACCTGATATACCGCGACAAGAAGGCGCTGCCGGGCGAGGTGGAAAGCGGCGAGATAGACGACATGGTGTCTGAGCGCGTCGAGCGACGCAAGGTGGTGGTGATGAGGGTGCTGATAGTGTTCTTCATCGTCATCTCGCTCATGCTGGCACTCAATCCGCCCACATTCATCGCCCAGCTGATGGGCATCTCGTGGGGGGCACTGGCGGGAGCCTTCCTGGCACCCTTCATGCTGGGCCTCTACTGGCGCGGCGTGACGCAGGCCGCCGTTTGGACCTGCTTCACCTGGGGCGTGGGGCTGACGGTGATAAACATGCTGGCGGGCAACCCCATCAATCCCATCAACTGCGGCGCCATCGCCATGGTGGGCGGCTTCCCCGTGGTGTGGCTGGTCAGCCTGCTCACCGCGAAGATGCCCGCGAGCCGCACGGAACAGATCTTCCGGTGCTACGACAAGAAATAAAAAAGCGGACGTGAGAGCACGGGCGGGGCGAATCCCCACGGGGTGACTCTCACGTCCACTGCGTCTTGTAGTCTTCCTTCTCCAGGCGCTCTGCCTCGGCAATGTCCTCGTCGGTAGGGACATACTGGCCGCGGCAGAGCGTCTGTCGTAAGCTGTCCACGACCTGGGGCAGCGTCAGCCCAGTGTAGTCCTTGAGCAGCGTGACGCGCTGGCGCACGCTCTTTATGCCCTTGCTCAGCAGCTTGGCCTCCGGCGGCGTTATGCTGCCCACCATGTTCTGCATGTCGGTGTCGTAGAGCAGCGTGCTGTGGATAATGCTCCGGCCGGGCAACTGATAGTAGGCCACACCGCTCACCTTACGGCCCTCTGTGGCCGCGTCGCGGCCCGGGGGCGCCACCAGCAGGTCGTTGCGGCCGCTGACAGCCGCGTTGACACCCATGCGGCGCAGGGCCAGCTGCAAGGCCGTGACGAAGCGATTGTAGCCCAGCCCCACCTGTCTGCAGTCGATGACCATCGACAGCATGACGTTGCCCATGTCGGCATAGACGCAGCCACCGCCGCTCTTGCGGCGGAAGACACCGATGCCGTGGCTGCGGCAATAGTCGAGGTTCACCTCCTGCTCTACCACCTGGTTGCGGCCGAAGATGACGCTGGGCTCCACCTGCCATGTGAAAAAGAACTCCTGACCGGGATAGCGGCGCGCCAGGTGCTCTTCCATCGCAAGATAGAAGGACACCTGGCGGCCAGCCGTTATTGACACATGTTTCATTCGTCCCGACTTGTTTGTCAGCCCACCTGCGCGCCGGGCCTTACGTCCCTGGTGGTTGTCACCACGCTCAGGCTCTCGTCGCTATCTACAGCCGAGAGTATCATGCCCTGACTCTCTATACCCATCATCTTGCGCGGGGCGAAATTGGCCACAAACAGTATGCGGCGGCCTATCAGCTCGGCAGGGTTGTCGTACCATGCGGCAATGCCCGAACAGATGGTGCGGTCGTGGCCGGTGCCGTCGTCTATGGTGAACTGCAGCAGCTTCTTCGACTTCTTCACCGGCTGGCAGTCCTTGACCAGGCCGACGCGTATGTCCAGCTTCTCAAAGAGTTCAAAGTCAACGGTCTCCTTGGCTGCCGCCGGTTTCCAGCTTGCTGCCTCGTTGGCGCGCTTCGTAGCCTCAAGCTTGTCTAACTGCCGCTGTATCGTCTCATCGTCAATCTTCTCGAACAGCAGCTCGGGCTCGCCCAGCTGATGGCCGGCCGGCAGCAGGTCGGTCTGTCCCAGCTGCTCCCAGTCGAAGCTCTCGATGTTCAGCATGGCCCTGAGCCTGCGCGACGAGAAAGGCAGGAACGGCTCGAAAGCAATGGCCAGGTTGGCCGTCAGCTGCAGACAGATGTTGAGTATCGTCTCGCAGCGCTTGGGGTCGCTCTTCCACACCTTCCACGGCTCACACTCGGTGATGTAGCGGTTGCCGATACGTGCCAGGTTCATGGCCTCAAACTGCGCGTCGCGGAACTTAAACTGCTCGAGCAGCTGCTCCACGCGCTCCTTCACGTCCTTAAACTCGCTCAGGGCTGCCGTGTCGGCCGCCGTCAGCTGTCCGCAGGCAGGCACCACCCCACCCCAGTACTTCTTCGTCAGCTGCAGCGCGCGGTTGACAAAATTGCCATACACGGCCACCAGCTCGTTGTTGTTGCGGTCCTGGAAGTCGCGCCAGGTGAAGTTGTTGTCCTTCGTCTCCGGCGCGTTGGCCGTGAGAACATAGCGCAGCACGTCTTGCTTGCCGGGCATGTCCTGCAGATACTCGTGCAGCCAGACAGCCCAGTTGCGGCTGGTGCTGATCTTGTCGTTCTCTAAGTTCAGGAACTCGTTTGCCGGCACGTTGTCGGGCATGATGTAGTGAGGAGTTGGGGAGTTGGGGAGTTGGGGAGTTTGGGCTTCGTTCCAGGCCCGCATCATCACGGGGAAGATGATGCAGTGGAAAACGATGTTGTCCTTGCCGATGAAGTGCACCAGGCGCGTGTCCTTGTCCTGCCACCACTGCTGCCATGTGCCCCAGCGCTCGGGCTGCTTGTCGCACAGCTCCTTCGTGTTCGAGATATAGCCGATGGGCGCGTCAAACCACACATAGAGCACCTTGCCGTCGGCCCCCTCCACGGGCACGGGTATGCCCCAGTCCAGGTCGCGCGTCATGGCCCGCGGCTGCAGGTCCATGTCGAGCCACGACTTACACTGTCCATAGACATTCGGCCGCCACTCCTTATGGTCTTCCAGTATCCACTGCCGGAGCCAGTCCTGGTATTCGTTCAGCGGCAGGTACCAGTTCTTCGTCTCCTTCAGCACGGGCACCTCGCCCGTCTCCTTCGACCGCGGGTTGATAAGCTCCGTCGGTTCCAGGGCGCGTCCGCAGCCCTCCTCACACTGATTGCCGTATGCCAGCTTGTGACAGTAGGGGCACTCGCCCACCACGTCGCGGTCGGTGAGGAACTTACCCGTCTTCTCGTCGAAAAACTGCAGCGAGCTCTGCTCCACCAGCTTGCCTTTGTCGTAGAGATGACGGAAGAAGTCGGCCGCAAACCGATGGTGTGTCTCCGATGTGGTGCGGCTGTAGATGTCGAACGAAATGCCAAACTCTTCGAACGACTGCTTTATCATGGCGTGATAGCGGTCGACCACCTGCTGGGGTGTTATGCCCTCCTTGCGTGCGCGCTGTGTCACGGGCACGCCGTGCTCGTCAGAGCCGCCTACGAACATCACGTCGCGCTTCTTCAGCCTGAGATAACGGACGTAGATGTCGGCAGGCACATACACACCGGCCAGATGGCCTATATGAACGCCGCCGTTGGCGTAAGGCAGCGCCGCCGTAACGGTTGTGCGCTTAAACTGTTGCTTGATTTCTCCCATGTTTATCTTCGGTGTTGTTATTATTTCGGCCGCAAAAGTACAAAAATTATTGAAAAGCAGCAAACATTTCCATCAGCTATTTTCTGATTACTCTGATTACTCTGACAACAAAAAAAAAGGAGAGAAACCTTTTTGCTGGTCTCTCTCCCTCTGAAAGGAGGCGGCTTCCTACTCTCCCGCATTGCATTGCAGTACCATCGGCGTAAACGGGCTTAACTTCTCTGTTCGGAATGGGAAGAGGTGGAACCCCGT
>JAILBT010000133.1 GCA_024680755.1 Prevotella sp.
GTCGCACATGCCACCCATCGACTTGGCATCCATAGACAACACGGAGTGTGTAGCTTCTGTTTTCGACATACCCTTCGACAGCTACCAGGCACCGCTGCCCGTGCTCTACCAGAGCGGCTATCTCACCATCAAGAGCTACGATAGCGAACTGGAGGCCTATACCCTGGGCCTCCCCAACCTTGAGGTGCGAAAGGGCTTTGCCGACTGTCTCTACCAGCTGATAGCCCACAAGCAGGGACAGGCTGACATGGAGAAGAATGCACTGCAACTGGCCTACCGCCGTTTCCTCCGCAACGACGGTGATCTCGACGCCTTCGTCCACGCCCTCAAGACGTTCTTCGCGGGCGTACCTTATATGATTGACGACAAAGGGGAACACCATTTCCACGCCATGCTCTACACGCTGTTCGTGTCGTTCGGTGCCGACGTGGTGGCCGAGGACCTCTCTGCCAAGGGACGTGCCGATCTGACGCTGAAGCTGCCGAAGGCCATCTATATCTTCGAGCTGAAATATGACGACAGCGCCGAGGCCGCCCTCCGCCAGATAGAGGAGCGCGGCTACGCCAGGAGATACGCCCTCGACGGCCGCCCCGTCATCAAGGTCGGACTCGCCTTCAGCAGCAAGGAGCGTAACATCACGGAGTATGACGTTGAAAACCCATGATGATCTCTCAGCAAAACACCACATATCATGAATAGTACATTGGACTTTGTGCCTGCCGGCGGACTGGGCAACAGGATGAAGGCGATGGCCGCCGCCTGGCGCCTGGCTCACGACATAGGGGCAACGCTCCATGTCGTATGGTTTCAGGATTGGGGACTGGGCTGCCGCTTCGACCAGCTGTTCTGTCTCAGCGAGCCGTGGAACGGTTGTCTGCGTGAGGCGACCTTTGTCGACAAGCTGCTGCGCGACCGACCGCGGCGGCATAACCTCTTCGTGCCACAGCTCTACCAGCGACTGCACTACGACCGGTGTATCGGTGAGGAAGAGGCCACACAGATGATGTACAGCGGTCAGGACTTCGCTGCTGTCTGTCGCGACAAGCGGGTGTGGCTGTCGAGCCACGTCTATTTCCTCGGACAAGACATTCCCGATGACAGCTTCGACCTTTTCCTGCCCATACCCAAGTTGCAGGCAGAGATAGAACGGCGTTGGCAGCATATCTCCTGTGGCCCGTCTGACGCTCCCGACCGTGCTTCGGCAGCCCGCTCTTCCAGTAGTCCGAATGTTGTTGGCGTACATATCCGCCGCACCGACAACCAACGCTCTATCAGCGACAGTCCCACCGCGCTCTTCGTGGAACGTATGCGACAGGAGCCCGACGACACCGTCTTTTACATTGCCACCGACTCTGAAGAGGAAAAACGTGAGCTGCGCCAGCTCTTTGGCAGCCGTCTCCACTGCGCCGAGCGACAGGCAGAGCGCGGCACCCTGCAGGGCATGGAAGACGCATTGGTAGAGATGTATCTGCTGTCACGCACCCGGCGCATCCTCGGCTCGGCAGCCAGCACCTATTCCATGACGGCCGCTGCCATAGGTCGCACGCCGCTCGAGATCATAAAGCTTTAGTTTTTAGATATTAGTCTTTATACAGTAAACGCCAAACAACACACCTCATGAAGGTTCTCGCTATCATCGTCAGTTACAACTTCAAGCCGTGGGCCGACAAGTGTCTCGGCAGTCTCGTCCACTCCGAGCTGCCGTGTGACATCATGGTTATTGACAACGGCTCTACTGACGGTACTGCTGACTACCTGCGTCACTACATGGCTGAGGAGCAGCAAGCGAAGATTATTTTTCGTGAGAACGGTGCGAATCTGGGCTTCGGCCGTGCCAACAACATCGGCATCGACTATGCCCTGGAACAGCATTACGACGCCGTGTTGCTGCTCAACCAGGACGCGTGGCTGCAGCCCGACACGCTGGGACGGCTCTGCGACGTCAGCCGCCGCCATGCTGATTTCGGTATCGTGTCGCCCGTCCATACCACGCGCCACTTCGACAAGCCTGAGCGGGGCTTCGGTGACTATAGCAGTCTTGCTGACCTCGAACAGCAACCTGATGCAGAGATTGTGGAACTGCCGTTCATCGATGCTGCCATCTGGCTGCTGCCGTTGACTGCCGTGCGCCGTGTGGGAATGTTTGCGCCGCTGTTCTACCACTACGGTGAAGACAAAGACCTTGTGAACCGCATGCACTGGCATGGTCTGAAGGTGGGCTATGTGCCGCATTGCTATGGCTGTCACGACCGTGAAGACCGGCAGCCCACACGCTTCGCCTTCTTCCGTGCCGAGCGCACCTATCACCTCTCACAATATGCCAATGTCAACCTTTCGTTTATCCGCGCCTTTGCCCTGGGGCCATTGGCCATCATGAAAAAGGCGG
>JAILBT010000026.1 GCA_024680755.1 Prevotella sp.
GAAAACCTCGAACAAACCAAGGAATACGTCGTCTATATCTATGGCATGAATGGTAGCAATGGTGAACTCTATGAGATAGCTTTTCTTGCTCCTCCCGCAGGCCCCACTATTTCTGCTTCGCCAACGAGTATTACTCTTGCAGCTACGGAATCAGGCGTCGCTGTCAGTAGCAGTTTTACCATCATAGGCTCTAACCTTACAGCTGGAACCTACAATCTTACAGTTCCCTCGGTCACAGGTCTTACCGTTTCTCCTACTTCATTTTCTGTCGCAGCCGATGGGTCAGTCAGTCAGGTAGTAAGCGTGTCATATAGCTCCACGGAAAACGTTTCAGAAAATAGTGTAAATATTACCGCTACAGTTGGTGAAGTTAGCATGAGTGTTCCTGTCAAATACTCTGCTTCTGTTAACACTTGGACGCTCCAGTCTATCAGTACTTCAAAGACATGGGATTTCAGCAATCTGACAATAAATAAATCGAGCACATGCTATAATGAGAAGGACGATGCTATCAAACTCGATAATACAACATCTCCCACAAACTCGGATGAATATGTTTATGCAAACTATGATGGCAAACACTTTACCATAGGTTCTGCTTTTGATGGCACATCTATTGCATTTACCGGACAATACCCAATTCGCAGAAATAGCTTTGCTCAAAATGGCACTCTCAAATTCAACACGTCTGTTCCTGGTAAAATAAAAGTAAAATTCTCTGATACGGGTTCAAGCGCAAGTTCAACAGCCGTTAAGCGTTATCTTGTAATCAATGGAGAAGCAACAGAGTATTGGACCTCAAGACAAAACAATGGTGAGGGAACTGCTTATGATGCACAGTTGAATGTGGTAAGTGGCGACATACCTGTCGGTGTTGGCGATGTAACAATAACAGGTTCCTCTGCTATAACTATTTCTTACGTTATATTCACCGCAATGCCCGCATCTGTCTCTGGCACTGTCACTGCCTCTGGCTATAACACCTATTCAAGCAACTATCCTGTTGACCTGTCTACTATCAACGGCGGTATAGCTTACGTTGCTACAAGCGTGACCGATGGCAAAGTGGTGTTGGCAAAATGCACAGATAAGGTTCCTTCCAGTACTGGTCTGTTCATTGCAGGCACTGCAGGCGAGACCTTCACCATCAGCACGACCAGTGAGACAACAGCTGCACCTGCTGCCAACCTGCTTGTAGGCATGCCCAATGGTGGCACAGTGAATAAAGTTGCTGATGGCGAATACAACTATGTGTTCGGCTGGTCTGAAGTTACAAATCCCGGTTTCTATCTTATAAACGCTACTGCAGCAGAGCTGGGCGATTTCAAGGCCTATCTGCACACTACTTCGGCCCTGACTGCTTCCGCAGCAGCCCGTCTGTCACTGTCGTTTGGCGATGATACCACTGGTATCGACGAAGCCGTGAGCGAGGCTACCGCAGGTGGACGCTTCTTCGATTTACAGGGACGTAGCGTGGCACAGCCCACAAAGGGTCTTTATATCGTGAACGGAAAGAAAGTAATCATTAAGTAAAAGAAAAGGAGGACATCGTAATGAAAACATATATTAAGCCAAACACAATTGTTACTAACGTTGAGCTGCAAAACCAGCTCCTATCCATCTCTGGCTCTGGCGACCAAAAGCAGGGTACCTCAAACGGAGAATACGTCAATGATGGATCTATCACCCTTGGATCCCGCAACTTCTCCATCTGGGGCGACGACGAGGAGGAAGAACAATAATCATCAGACGTTTTAGTTAGCCCCGCTCAATTCGTGAGAACGTGGCGGTGCGTCGAATAATATTGTAAAAGTTTATTTTTTATTTTGTATTTGCCGCTGGTACGTGAGTATCGGCGGCATTTTTACTCCTTATTTCTCACTCATCACTTCTCATTTCTCACTTCTCATTTGGCCTTGGGTTAAAAAACACAAAAGAAATGTGCCACCTTTTCTCTTTTCTGATAATAATGTATTACCTTTGCATCTGAATTGCGGTGCATATATGCCGCTGTGCAGACTGTGAAGAACCTGAAGCGCATACTCAGTTGGACGATATGGGGCGTGCTGTCGCTCTATATCGCAGTGCTTTTGCTCTCCCACCTGTCGCCTGTCCAGTCGTGGTTGGGCCAGCAGGTGGCCGCTGCCGTCTCTGCCAAGCTGGGCACCAAGGCCTCCGTGGGCCGCATCAGCTTGGGCATGCTGAACCGCCTCGTCGTCGACGATGTCTACATCGAGGACCAGACGGGTGAGCCGCTGTTGCGTGCCGGCCGCCTGTCGGTGAAGGTGGAGATGCTGCCACTGCTGGAAGGCCGCATCGCCATCGCCTCGGCACAGCTGTTCAGAGCCAACGTGCGGCTGTACAAGGCCGACGAGACGGCAGAACCCAACTACCAGTTTGTCATCGACGCCCTCTCTTCCAGCGACGACTCCACCGCGACGAGCAGCCTCGACCTGCGCGTCAACTCCTTCATACTGAGAAACTCGAGCGTGAGCTACGACCGGGGCGACGTGTTCGCCACCCCTGGCCGGCTGAATGTGAACCACCTGAAGATAAGCGACATAAGCGCCCATGTGCTGCTGAAGGCCTTGACCCCCGACACACTCAACCTGAACCTGAAACGACTCTCTTTCGCGGAGCAGTCGGGCCTGGTCGTCGACCGCTTCACCGCCCGTATAGAAGCCAACGGAAGCAAGGCCCGTCTCAGCGGTCTGCGTCTGCAGATGCCGCGGTCGTCGCTGCTCGTCGACTCGGTGGTGGCCACCTACGACGGTGCTCGTCTCCAGCAGACACTCTCCTACAGCGGCGTCAGCCATGCAGTGATCGTGCCGGCCGAGTGCGCCCCGCTGCTGCCCGAGCTGGGCGCTTTCCATACGACGCTCTCCCTCAACGGTGAGTTTGCGGGCACGGCAAAGACCATGGAGTGGAAACACCTGGACATAGGCTCCGACGATGGCAGCGTGGCCCTCGAAGCCATGGGCAGTGTGGACCTGAGCCAGGAGAAGGCCGCCTGGCACGCCCGTGTCGAGGACTTCCGCGTCGGGGCCGACCTGCTGCGACAGCTGTGCAGCACCTTTCCGCAGCTGCCCGCCGAGACCGCCCGTGTGGGAGCGCTTGGCGTGAAGGGCGAGGCCTACCAGCAGACCGACGGCAGCATGGAGGCCGCCGCTATCGTGGGCACCGACGTGGGCACGGCGACAGTGATGGTCGAGTCGGCCGACGGCAAGCGCTTCACCGGGCGTTTCGACACCGACAGCCTCCACATAGGCCGCATCCTTGACAACGACATGCTCGGCGCCTTGGCCGCACACGTCGACCTCGACGGCGACGAAGAGGAGGTGGCCGTCAGCGGCACCGTTGACAGGCTGGACTACGGCGGCTACAGCTACCGCGACATAGCAGCCGACGGCGCGTACAACCTGCAGACGAAGGTCACGTCGGGCCGCCTCACAATAGACGACCCCAACCTGCAGGCCGACATCGACATGAGGTTTAGGGACGGCAGCCCGGAGACCGCCGACGACACAAGGCCGGCTGTGGCAGGCTCGAAGGCCTACACCCTGAACGCGCAACTGACCATAGAGACAATCAACCCGCATGCCTTGGGCCTCACCGACCAGTGGGCAGAGACCGAGTTTGCCGGTGTCATCGACGCCGACATCACCGCCAGCGGCATCAACGACGCCCGAGGAAGCATAGACCTCGACGACTTCATCATGAAGGACCTCGAGGGCGACACCACCCTGTGCCGCATAGACAACGTGCACGTGAAGACCGGCTTCGGCGAGGGACGCCACTTCCTGCGTGTGGTCGGCGACATGGGCGAGGCAGAGCTGTCGGGCCTCTTCGACTGGACCACACTGCAGCACAGCCTCATCAACTACACCGCCTCGAAACTGCCCACACTGCCCGGCCTGCCCTCCGACGCGTCGCGACAGTCGCCGACAAACAACTTCACTGCCAGCCTGCGGCTTTCCGACAGCCGGTGGATGGAGCCCCTGCTGGGCATACCGCTCAGGCTGGAGGCACCGCTGCACATCGATGCCACCGTCGACGACAGCAGCCACCGCGTGGACCTGAAAGGCTCGTTGCCCTCGTTCACCTACGACGGCAGCCGATACGGCCACCTGGGGCTGGACCTCACCACCGAGGGCGACACCGCCAACTGCTATGCCTCGCTCACCAAGCTCATGGGCGACGGTGGGCGCCTGAGCCTGAACCTCGACGCACAGGCCGCCAACAATAACCTTACCACGTCGCTAAGGTGGAGCAACAACGAGGCCAGTGGCGACCAGACGATGGAGATGCATGGCACGGTGAACACCGTGACACAGCTCTACACCAACCCTCAGGGCAAGCCCGAGGCGCACATCAGCGTGAAGCCGTCGCCGATGATGGTGCGCGGCACGCAGTGGCAGTTGGAGCCCTGCGACATCACGTTCACCGACAAGCAGGTGCACGTCAACCGCTTCACCGTGGCTCACGACGACCAGCACCTCATCGTCGACGGCACCGCGTCGGCCAGTGCCGACGACATGCTCACCGCCGACCTGAAAGACCTGGAGGTGGACTACATCCTCGAGCTGGTGAACTTCCACGCCGTGGAGTTCTCGGGACTGGCCACGGGCAGGATATATGCCACTGGCCTGTTCGACGACTTCAGCGCCAACGCCGACCTTGACGTGCGCCAGTTCAAGTTCCTGAAAGGCGACATGGGCACGCTCCACGCCAAAGCCAGCTGGAACCGCAGCCTGAAGCAGATAGACATCGACGCGCTGGCCGACGAGTCGGACATCACCGCGCTCGGCACACCGTCGGCCGGCAAGGGCCGCACGCACATCCGCGGCCACGTCTCGCCGACAAACAATGACATACACCTCGACATCGCCGCCGATGCGACCAGCGTCGCGTTCTGCCGCTCGTTCACCGAGAGCTTCCTCAACGGCCTCGATGGCACCGCCACGGGACGCGTCACCGTGGCAGGACCGCTGGACCACATCAACCTCACCGGGGCGTGCAGCGTGACGGGCAGGGCCACAGTGACAGCACTGGGCACCACCTACGAGCTGCGAGGCGACACCGTGCACATGGTGCCCAACGACATACAGATGCGCTCCTTCGCCCTCTACGACAAGCACGGCAACCGGGGCACCATAACGGGCGGCGTGCACCACGACGAGCTGAGCGACTTCACCTTCGACGTGGAGGTGGAGGCCGACAACCTGCTGGCCTACGACTTCCCCGACTTCGACGGCGGCATCATCTGCGGCAACGTCATGGCCACTGGCACAGCCGACCTGCACGGCCGACCGGGCGAGGTGGTCATCAACTGTAACGTGAGTCCGCAGGCAGGCTCCACATTCTCGTACAACGCCGCCAACCCCGACGCCATCTCGAAGCAGGAGTTCATCACCTGGAAAACGGCATCGGTAGAGAAGACACAAGCCAAGGAAGAAGACTACGAGACCAGTTCCGACATATACATCAACTTCCTCATCAACGCCACGCCCGAGGCCACGCTGCGCATACTCATGGACCAGCAGACAGGCGACTACATAACGCTCAACGGCAACGGGACGATGCGGGCGTCGTACCACAACAAAGGGCCGTTCAACATGTTCGGCACCTACAACGTGGACCACGGCACATACGGCATCACCATACAGAACATCATAAAGAAGAACTTCATCTTCCAGCCCGGCGGCACCATCGTCTTCGGCGGCAACCCGCTCAACGCCAACCTCACCCTGCAGGCCATGTACACCGTCAACGGCGTCTCGCTGTCGGACCTGAACATAGGCAGCTCGTTTGCAAACAACACTGTCCGCGTGAACTGCCTGATGAACATCGTGGGCACGCCCGAACAGCCGCGTGTGGACTTCGATCTCGACATGCCCACGGTGAACAGCGAGGAGAACCAGATGATACGCTCGGTCATTGCCAGCGAGCAGGAGATGAACCAGCAGGTGCTCTACCTGTTGGGCATAGGCCGCTTCTACACGCAGGGCGTGAACAATGCCGGCATGGAGCAGTACGACCAGACGACGCTGGCCATGCAGTCGTTCCTCTCGGGAACCGTCTCCACGCAGATCAACGAGGTGCTCTCGCAAATCATCAAGAGCAACGACTGGAACTTCGGCGCCAACATCTCGACCGGCAACGAGGGATGGCACAATGCCGAATACGAGGGGCTGGTCAGCGGACGCATGCTGAACAACCGGCTGCTCATCAACGGACAGTTCGGCTATCGCGACAACGCCACACAGACCACACCGTCGTTCATCGGTGACTTCGACATACGCTATCTGCTCACTGCCAACGGATCGCTCGCCGTGAAAGCCTACAACCAGACCAACGACCGCTACTTCACCCGCTCGTCGCTCAACACACAGGGCATCGGACTCATCATGAAGAAAGACTTCGACCACATCTCGGACCTTTTCCAGCACCGCAAGAGAAAGAAATAGGCCGCGGCCACGCCTGTTATTTTTTGCAAACTGAGACAAAAAACCATGCTTTTCTGATGCGTATGTCACAATAATTGACTACCTTTGCACCCGCATTAAGCTAAAAAAGACATGACACAATCACAAAAAATCATCACTTTCGGAGAACTGCTGCTGCGGTTTTCCAAAGACCAGCACCAGCGCCTGTCACAAGGCGGCTATTTCACCAGTCTTTATGGCGGCAGCGAGGCCAATGTCGCCGTGAGTCTCGCCACCTTGGGCAACCATGTGGAGTACGTCACGCGACTGCCCGACACGCCTGTCGCCCATGCCGGTGTGCAGAACCTCATGCAGCTCGGTGTGGACTGCCACAATGTCATCTACGGCGGACAGCGTATAGGCACCTACTATCTGGAGCCCGCAGCAGGCATGCGCTCGGCCAAGGTGGTCTACGACCGCGCCGGATCGGCATGCAGCGAGCTGCAGCCCGGCATGATACCCTGGAGGCAGATACTCAAGGGGGCGCAGGTGCTCCACGTCTCGGGCATCACCCCTGCCATCTCGCGCTCGGCCTACGACGCCGTGTTCGAGGCACTCGACATTGCCGACGAGATGGGCGTGCTCATCTCATACGACATAAACTATCGCAAGAACCTCTGGCGCTATGAGGGCGCCGACCCGAGGCAGACGCTGAAACGCATGTTGGCACACTGCGACATGATGTTTGGCGACGCCATAGAGTTCGAGTGGCTCTGCCAGCGACAGCAGCCGCCGTTCACTGCCACCGACACACACTTCCAGATGCAGATGGACGAGTACCGAGAGTGGTTCGACGAGCTGCACGCCGAGTTCCCGCGATGCCGCAAATGGCTCATGGGCATGAGAAACATGGTGGCCTCCAGCCGTCATCTGCTCACAGCACTGCTGTGGACCGACGGAGAGCTGCTGAAGGCACCCATCCACGACATCAACGGCGTGGTGGACCCCTCGGGCGTCGGCGACGCTTTCATGGCCGGACTGCTGCACGCACGCAGCGCCTTCCCCGACGACCCGCAGCGACAGCTGGACTACTCGCTCGCAGCGTCGGCACTGAAGAACACCATCAACGGCGACTTCAACCTTGGCACCGACGAAGAGATAAGGGAAGTGATGGCGTCGGTATGAACCAACACTTAAAAAAGCAAAAAAAGAGGAAACAAAAGCATAAATTGTAGAGTGGTGTGATAATAATGTCGTACCTTTGCAGCAAGTTACTAAACAATCTTTATATCTAAAACAAAACAAACAATGCTTAAACCACTAAACAAACACTTCGCTCCTAAGAGCGTAATGCCTGAGAAAGTCATTCAGTTTGGCGAAGGAAACTTCCTCCGCGCGTTCGTCGATTGGATCATCTGGAACATGGACCAGAAGACCAATTTCAACGGCTCGGTTGTCGTCGTCCAGCCTTTGGCACAGGGCATGATCGACTGGCTCAACGGCCAGGACTGCCTCTACCACGTCAACCTGCAGGGACGCGAGAACGGCAAGCCCGTCAACACGCTGGAGCGCATTGACGTCATCAGCCGCTGCCTGAACCCCTACGCACAGTTCGACGCCTTCATGGCGCTGGCCGACCAGCCCGAGATCCGTTTCGTCATCTCGAACACCACAGAGGCAGGCATCGCCTTCGACCCCGCTTGCAAGATCGACGACAAACCCTGCTCAAGCTATCCCGGCAAGCTGGTGCAGCTGCTCTACCGCCGCTACCAGACCTTCAACGGCGACCCGACAAAGGGACTCATCATCTTCCCCTGCGAGCTCATCTTCCTCAACGGCCACGTGCTGAAGGACTGCATACGCAAATACATCGACCTGTGGGAACTGCCAGAAGGATTCCGCCAGTGGTTTGAGAACGCCTGCGGCGTCTATGC
>JAILBT010000066.1 GCA_024680755.1 Prevotella sp.
AACGGCTCGGTCTATGGCGAGTATCAGAGCGGCCATGTGACCATCGTAGAGGCCGAGGACGGCATCTACATCAAGGACCTCATCTCCCACTTCCAGCAGGGAGCATGGGTGAAGGGCACCCGTGACGGCAACACCATCACCATTGCCGCCGGACAGCCCCAGTACTACAGCGCCCAGTACAGCACCACGCTGAGCATCAACTGGGGCAGCTATGTCGATGGCACTGGCTTTACCCGTCAGGCCGGCGACATCACCTTCCAGGTGGACGACGAGGCACAGACCATCTCGCTCGTAGGCTCGAATGAAGACCTGTTCATCGGTATCTTCTGGGACGACGACAACAGCTTCAGTGGCTATGGCGACTATGAGACCGTCTATACCTTCGACGGCGGCTACGCTCCCGCCACCACCGACCCCATCGTGGCTCCCGACGGCCTCGTGGCCGAAGAGTGGTACACGAAGTACACCGACGTGAACACCGCCTCGACCAAGAAGGCCACGGTCAACGTGGGCTTCGACGGCAGCGACGTCTATGTGCAGGGCCTGTTTGCCGACTTCCCCGAGGCATGGGTCAAGGGCACCATCGACGGCACAAGCGTTACGTTCAGCAAGATGCAGTATCTGGGCAGCTACCAGGGCTACAACATCTGGATGACAGGTGCCACCGAGACTGATGAGGACGGCGCTCTGCTCGACGACTTCAAGATGACCTACGATGCCGAGGCCAAGACCCTCGTCGCCGTGAACGACGTGCTGGCCAACGCCTCTGACGAGCAGGTTTACTACCTCGAGTGGTTCCAGAACCTGGCTATCCAGGCCGAGGCCTTCCCCGATGTGATCGATACCGGCGCTCCCGTTGACGAGCTGCCCTACAGCAACGGCTTCGACACCGCCTACGAGCAGGTTCAGTTCGGCATCGACGACAGCAACGCCGACGGCAGCACCTGGGCATTCAACGCAGCCGGCTATGCTCAGTACACCTACAGCAGCGCCAACGATGCCGACGACTGGCTCGTCTCTCCCGCCATCAAGCTCGAGGCCGGCAAGGCATACCACATAGCTCTCGACGTGGCAGCACAGGCGTCGGCCTATCCCGAGCGCATCGAGATTAAGGCCGCCACAACAGCCACACCGGCCGCACTGGCCGAGGGCGCACAGGTCATTGCCGCCACCGACGTGGAGACCAACGTGTTCTACACCATCGAGAACAACGCCTTCACCGTCAGCGAGAGCGGCTACTACCACTTCGGCCTGCACGCCATCAGCGATGCCGACGAGTATATGCTCAATGTCGATAACTTCCTGGTCGAGGCCGCTCCCGAGCCCACCGCTCCCGCAGCCGTGACCGACATCGTTGTCACTCCGTTCGACGAGACGCTCGGCGCCACCATCACCTTCAAGGCTCCCACCACCGCCATCAACGGCGAGCCTCTGACCGAGAACCTGACCAAGATAGAGATCTATCGTGACGGGCTGTACATCGGCGAGGTGACCGACGTTGCTCCCGGTGCCGAGGTGACATACACCGACGAGGCTGCCGACCTGACCATCGGCACCCACAGCTATCAGATCTATCCCTACAACGCCAGCGGCATAGGACAGAAGAGCGAGCCTCAGACCGCCTTCCTGACCACCGTGCTCGACGTGCCTTACGTGGCCGACTTCACCGACCCGACCGTCATCAACGCCTTCTCGGTGATTGACGCCAACGACGACGGCTCGACATGGCAGTGGAACGACACCGACTATGCCTTCTATCGCTACAGCATGTATAACAACGCCGACGACTACCTGATCAGCTCGCCCATACGCGTCGAGGCCGGCAAGAACTACGACATCGTGGTTGAGGCTTGCGCCGCCAGTGCCTCGTGGCCCGAGCGCTTCGAGGTGGTTGTGGGCAACGCCCCCACCGTCGAGGCTCTGACACAGGTGGCCATCGAGCCCACCGACCTGACAAGCGACGAGTATGCCGAGTATGAGGGCTCGTTCACCGCAGCCGAGACCGGCACCTACTTCGTGGCTATCCACGCCATCAGCGATGCCGACAACTACAACCTGCTGGTCCGCAGCCTGAGCGTGCAGAACGGCGCCCTGCCCACGGCTCCCGCAGCCATCGCCAACCTGAACGTACAGGCATGGCCCGAGGCCGCCCTCACGTCTGTGGTCAAGTTCACCCTGCCCACAAAGAGCGTCGATGGCAACAACCTGAGCAGCAACATGCAGAAGGTGGAGATCTACCGCAACGGCGAGCTGATCGGCCAGATAGACGACAACATGAAGCCCGGTATCAACAAGTACTTCCTGGACAACAAAGTCCCCGCCGACGGCTTCTACACTTACCAGGTGGTGGCCTACAACGCCGAGGGCGAGCGCGGTGCCAAGAGCAACAAGGCCAGCACCTTCGTCGGTCTGGACGTGCCCGCCACCGTCAGCGAGCTGACCGCCACAGACAACGGCACGAACATCGAGTTCCAGTGGACTCCTGTCGAGGGCGTTGGCGAGCAGGGCGGCTATGTTAACACCGCCAGCGTCAACTATAATGTGTGGAGCATGCAGGTGGTGCAGTCGATATTCGGCAGCTATCTCGACTTCGACCAGCTGCTGACCAGCGTGCAGAACGCCAACAGCGTTACCCTCGACTTCAACACCGACGAGGGCACCCAGGACTACAAGTACTGGTCCGTGCAGACCGAGAACGCCAACGGCAACAACGGCGACGCCGCCATCTACAGCATGCTTGTGGGCGCTCCCTACGAGCTGCCTATGGTCGAGGGCTTCACCGGCAGCGCCCTGCACTACATCTGGGAGAACACCAACTCGTACCTGATGATTTCGCCCGACGCCACCGACGAGGACGGCGTGGCCCTGAGCCTCATGGCCGAACAGCCCGGCATGGCCACCTTCACCTCCGGTAAGGTGAAAATCGCAGGCATTCCCAACCCGACACTGATCTTCGACGTGAAGAGCGCCAACACCAGCGCCATGTACGTCATCGGCAGCGTTGACGGCGGCAGCTACAGCGTGCTGCAGGCTGTGCCCGTCAGCGAGGACTACACCACCGTCAAGGTGCCCCTGACCGACCTGAAGAACGGCCGCTTCGCCCAGATAGGCTTCATGGCCGTCTTTGCCAACGGCACGGAGGTTGACAGCTTTACCGGCGAGATACTGAGCGCCGGCGACGACCTGGTCATCGACAACATACGCGTGCAGGACCTCTACCAGTATGACCTGGCTGCTGCCGTGAGCGTGCAGAACAGCGTCAAGGCCGGCGAGAAGGCTACCGTCAACGTGACGGTGAGCAACCAGGGCGAGAACGCAGCCGACGAATATACCGTGAAGGTGAGCTGCGGCGACGTGGTGCTGCTTGAGCAGACCGAGACCGAGGCCCTGGCAGCGTTCAAGAAGAAGGTGTTCAATGCCGAGCTTCAGACCAGCATCTTCGACGACGCCGCCGACCTGAACATCAAGGCTGAGGTCATCTTTGCCAACGACCTGAACGAGGACAACAACAGCGCCGAGGCCGTGGTCAGCGTCAAGGAGGCCACCGCCACACAGCCCACCGACCTGGCCGCTACGGTCAAGGAGGACAAGACCGTTGAGCTGACATGGACTGCACCGGACAACTCGGTGGCAGCCAAGACCGAGGACTTTGAGGACCAGGCCGTGTTCGAGCCCTTCAGCCTTGGAGGTATCACCGAGGAGCAGCACACAGGTGCCCTGGGCGACTGGACCGTCTATGACGGCAACGGTATCAATGTCTATGGCTTCAACGGCATCACATTCCCGGGCAGCGGCGAGCCCCAGGCCTGGCAGGTGATGACACCGGCCCAGGTGAGCGCTGAGTTTGCCGAGAGCTACGGAGCCGCCAGCGGCGAGCAGTACCTGATCTCGTTCTGCGCAGCCGGCGACATCATTCCCCCGACCGACCACTGGCTCATCTCGCCCGAGCTGCCCGGCGTGGCTCAGACCATCAGCTTCAAGGCACGCGCCCTGACCGACCAGTATGGCGCGGAGACCTTCGAGGTGCTGGCTTCCAGCTCGAACAACCTGGCCGGCAGCTTCGAGAAGGTGGCCGAGTTCTCGACCGACGTCACCACATGGACCGACTTCAGCGTTAACCTGCCCGAGGGAACAACCTACTTCGCCATCCGCCACACGTCGGAGGACATCTTCGGCCTGATGGTTGACGACATCGAGTATATGGCCGGTGGCAGCGCCATCGCCAACTATAACATCTATCTCGACCGTGAGCTGCTGGCCATCACCGATGGCGAGGAGACTACCTTCACCACCGACGAGCTGGCCGACGGCACCTACGAGCTGTCTGTCTCGGCCGTCTATGCCAACGGCAACGAGTCGAAGCCCATCAGCGTGACCGCCATCGTGGGCAACGCCTCTAACGACATGGGCGGCGAGACCAACGGCATCGCCAGCCTCATGGCCGGTGGCAAGGCCGTCGATATCTACACGCTGGGCGGCAAGCTGGTGCGCAGCCAGGCCACCAGCGCCGAGGGCCTGAAGGGTGTGTATGTGGTTAACAACAAGGTGGTCATCATCAAGTGAGCACCCACGTTCTGACACATACTTAGATAAATCGTAACGAGAGGAGCCAAGGGCTTTTTGGGGCCTTGGCTCCTTTCTATATATCTGTCAATCCATGCATACGAGCAACGACATGTTGCACAGCTGACCATTTATGTTGAAAACAAGACTACCCCTGCTGGCCGCAGCCCTTGCGCTCTGTTCGGCCGGCACCACGGCAGCGCCGCGCTCGCAGGCCCGCATACGCCAGGCTGCCGCCGCTGCCCTGCAGCAGCACTATGCCGCCCGCCACCAGGCACCGCGCACGGCATCGGAGCTGCGCACGCTGGCCGCCACCGACCATCTGACCGTCGTGGGCTATGCCGACCGCGGCTTTGCCGTCATTGCCAACGACGACCTCATGCCCGAGCTGCTGGCCGTCTCTGACAGCCGCTACTCCGGCGGCCAGAACACCAACATGCGCTGGTGGCAGCAGGCCGTAGAGCAGGTGGCGGCATACGCCGCCGCCAACGGCATACAGATGACCACCACCGCGCCCGACCCCACACTCTATCCCACGCAGGTGGGACCGCTGATGACCACCGAATGGGATCAGGACACACCGTACAACAACCTCTGTCCCACCTTCTCGGGCTCTGTGCGCTGTCTGACAGGCTGCGTGGCCACAGCCATGGCCCAGGTGCTCAACTATTTCGAGACACCCGTCTGCGGCATAGGCCAGCGCACCATCTACTATCCACACGGGAACGCGTCGGGCGAGGCCGTGACGGCCACCTTCGCCGACGACTACTACGACTGGGACAACATGCTCGACAGCTACAGCGGCAACTACACCGACGAGCAGGCCCAGGCCGTGGCGCTGCTGATGCGCGACTGCGGCGTGGCCGCCGACATGGAGTATGGCGGACCGGCCGAGGGCAGCGGTGCCTATAGCCAGGAGGCTGCCGCCGGACTGCGACAGTATTTCGGCTTCAGCGAGGCACAGTGTCTGGAGCGCGACTACTACGACGAGGCCACATGGATGGACAAGGTCTATCGCGAACTGAGCGAGACAGGCCCCATCTACTACGGCGGCAGCGACGGCTACATGGGCGGTCATGCCTTCGTGCTCCACGGCTATCGTGCCGACGGCAAGGTGTACGTCAACTGGGGCTGGAGCGGCGACGACGACGGCTACTACGACATCGCCCTGCTCAACCCGGCCTACTACACCTTCCAGTATGGCCAGGACATGATCATCGGCGTCAAGGGCGAGCCACGCCAGCTGGACACGCTGGCCGTCAGCGTGAATGTACCCGGACAGCTGGCCGCCATCATCGGCGACGACCGTATAGGCAATATAGGCGTGCTGACCCTGAGCGGCAACATCAACTCAAGCGACCTGCTCACCCTGCGCCGCATGGGCGGCATCGACGAGCACGGCGAGAAGACCGACGGCTTCCTGCAGGAGCTGGACCTGAGCCAGTGTCGCATCGTTGGCGGCGGACACCCCTACCTGATCGACGGCAGCCGCCAGCTGACCACTGCCGACGACGCTCTACCCGAGCGCGCGTTCTGCGGCATGAAACACCTGCGCAGGCTGGTGCTGCCGGCCGGACTGAAGAGCTACGGCGACGGCGCGCTGGCCCACTGCACGAAGCTGGGCAGCGTGCAGATAGGCACGCCCGACGCGGAGGCCAGCTTCAGCATTGAAGACAACGTGGTGTGGAACGCCGACCGCACGCAGATCATTGCCGTGCTGCCGTCGGCCACGGGCGTGCTGGAGATAGCACGCGGCACCACAGCGCTACGCCCCTACGCCCTGGCCGGCTGCGCCCGGCTGTCGAAGGTGGTTGTGCCCGCCACGGTCGAGACCATCGGACGCGAGGCACTGAGCAACTGCGTGGGCCTGCAGGAGATACGCATGGCCGCCGAGACGCCGCCCGAGCTGACTGGTGCCAACGTCTTCAGCGGCATAACGTTCAACAGCTGCCTGCTGCGCGTGCCCAGCGGCTCGAAGGCTGCCTACACGCAGAAGGCGCAGTGGGGCGCGTTCCAGACTAAGCAGTTTGACAACATCGTGGAGTATGGCTCGTCGGTCAAGGTGCGCAACACCATACGCTACTACGGCGAGCAGAACCCCACGTTCACCTACACCGTCAGCGGCGACCCCATCAGCGGCGAGCCCGAGCTGAGCTGCGAGGCCACGCCGGCGTCGCCCGCCGGCCGCTACCCCGTGAGGCTTTCTATGGGCACCATCACCGACGAGACGGTGCGCCTGATAGACGGCTACCTGGTGGTGCAGAAGGTCAACGCCACGGCCACCGTCAACGACTGCAGCCGCGAGGCCGGACAGCCCAACCCCGAGTTCACGCTCAGCTACGACGGCCTGGTGGCCGGCGACACGGTGCCCGTGTGGACTGCCGAACCCGTCATAACGACCACGGCAACCACGGAGTCGCCTGCCGGCGAATACCCGATAGTGGTGGAGAGCGGCACGGCCGAGAGCTACAAGCTCAGCTTCGTGGCCGGCACGCTGACCGTGACAGAGCCGGCCGCCATACATGCCGTGGCTGCCGGCAGCAAGGCCGACGGCACCACATACGACATGCAGGGCCGGCGCGTGGAAGGCCAGCCTGCCAAGGGCCTCTACATCGTGGGAGGACGAAAGAAGATTGTTGGCAGCTCGACGCGGCCGCTCAGATAAGCCCCCTGGTGCACACTCGCAGACACACACACATGCAGAACGACAACATCATAACGACCGCCAACCTGACCAAGAGTTTCGGCCAGCTGCAGGTGTTGCGCGGCATCAGCCTGAGCATAGAGCGGGGCGAGATAGTATCCATAGTGGGGCCGAGCGGCGCGGGCAAGACAACGCTGCTGCAGATACTGGGCACGCTGGAGCAGGCCGACGGCGGCACGCTGACCGTGGACGGCGTTGACGTGACCAGTCTGACGCAGCGCCAGCTGAGCGACTTCCGCAACAGGCGACTGGGCTTCGTGTTCCAGTTTCACCAGCTGCTGCCCGAGTTCAGCGCCATCGAGAACGTCATGATCCCGGCATATATCGCCGGCACGCCCGCGGGCAAGGCCCGCGAGCGTGCCTCGCGCCTGCTCGACTTCTTAGGCCTGGCCGACCGCGCCCACCACAAGCCGCAGCAGCTGAGCGGCGGCGAGAAGCAGCGCGTGGCCGTGGCCCGGGCGCTGATGAACAAGCCGGCCGTGGTGCTGGCCGACGAGCCCACCGGCTCGCTCGACACGCAGAACAAGCAGGAGCTGCACCAGCTCTTCTTCCGCCTCAGACAGGAGACGGGACAGACATTCGTGATCGTCACACACGACGAGGAGCTGGCCCGGCTGACCGACCGCACCATACACCTGAAAGACGGACAAACGGTGGACTGAGCGCACGGACACCACACAAACGAGAGGCGGGCAGACGCACCCGGACTGTTTCAGTCCGCAGCGTCTGCCCGCCTCTCGTATCTCTCTCGTCGGAAGCCTGCCCCCCCCACTACTTGAACAGCGAGTACTCGGGCACCTCCCATGCCAAGGCGCTGGCACCCAGTATGTCGCGCTCGTGGTCCTCAAGCATACTTGGCTCTATCTTTACCTTACCGCGTATGTTGCGGAACACGTGTTTCTCGAACGACTCGCACGTCGGGTCAAGCAGCCAGTGGCCGGTACGCGAGATGCCTCCCGAGACGATGACGGCCTCGGGATTGATGATAGAGGCCATGTTGGCTATGCCCCAGCCCAGGTAGTAGCCCGTGCGCCGCATGACCTCTATGGCCAGCTCGTCGCCCTCGTTGCACAGAGCGCCGATAATCTTTGGCGACAGCTTCTCAGCGTCACGCATGCGCGTCGGCGTGTCGGGGTGCTCGGCCATCACCTCACGCGCCGTGGTCAGCACGCCCTGCTCGGCACAGTAGGCCTCGAGGCAACCCTGCTGACCGCAGCCGCAGCGACGACCGCCCTCTATCAGCACCGTGTGCCCCACCTCGCCGGCAAAGCCGCCGTGGCCCAGACGGGCCTTGCCGTCGATGAAGATGCAGCTGCCCACGCCGTGGCCCACGGTCAAGACCACAAAGTTTTTCATGCCGTGCGCGCTGGCAAAGACATACTCACCCAGGGCGGTGGTGTGAGCATCGTTGCCCACAGCCACAGCCAGACCCACACGGTCGCGAAGCATCAAGGCCAGCGGAGTGTTGCCCTGCCAGGGCAGGTTGGGCGGATTCTCTATGCAGCCCGTCACGAAATTGCCGCTGGGAGCAGAGATTCCCACAGAGCGGATGTTCTCATAGCCGCCATGCTTCTCGACCAGCTCAAGGATATGGTTGGCCAGCGACGTCACATACTCGCCGATGTTGGCATACTGGGCGTTGTCGAACGAATCGGTGCCGAGTATATGGCCGCGTATATCGACCACACCGAGCGTGGTCGTTACCACGCTGATGTCAACACCTACTACACACTTGCTGTTTAGACTTTGGTTCATATTTATGGTTCCGGGAGCTTGATTTCAGTTACTATAATATTAATGTATAGGCCGCAAGACTGGCCAGACTGCCGCCAATCTCGCGCTACAAAGATAAAAACATTATTCATTATGGCCAAATAAATTATTACTTTTTTACTAATTATGCCATTTTGTCACGTCGTTGCCGCTACTGCGACGTTTTGTCACACAAATCACTTCTGGCACACCACTTGCAACTGTATGTGTGGAAGCCGAGAGCAAGACCCTGCGGACAGCAGGGGCGGCCAGACTTCCGACAGAGAACAAAAAACATAACAAACACAAATAAACCAAAAACAGGAGGTAACAACTATGATGCCTACAATGAGAAACAACTGGATCCCCACAGTGTTCAACGACCTTTTCTACAACGACTTCATGCCGCGCACGTCTAACACCGCACCGGCCATCAACGTCAGCGAGAGCAACAGTGGCTACACCGTAGAGCTGGCCGCCCCGGGCATGCAGAAAGACGACTTCAACGTGCACATCAACGACGAGGGCAACCTGATCGTAAAGATGGAGCACAAGCAGGAACATAACGACGAGGACAAGAGCAAGCGCTACCTGCGCCGCGAGTTCTCTTACACCAAGTTTGAACAGACGCTCATACTGCCCGACGATGTCAAGAAAGACGAGATCTCGGCTCATGTGGAGAACGGCGTGCTGACCGTGGAGCTACCCAAGGTGGCGAAAGAAGAGGTAAGGCTCAGCCGCCAGATAGAGATAGGCTGACACGCAGCCGCAGGCCAACTATATGGCCCGAAAAAAGCCACACCGACAAAAAGGTGTGGCTTTTTTGTTTTTTTTATACTCTGTTTTTTGCACGTAACAGAATTTTTACGACCTTTGCAACCTCAGAACGGGACACGAATAGTCTTACAACCTCATCACCTCACAACCTCATAGACTAACAATTTTATAAAAATACAAACTAAAATGGCAAAAATAATAAACAACGGGGTCGGAATCGGAGCCATAGGCTTCATCATCGGCATGCTGCTCTTAGGCAGCCAGATACGCAAGGGCATAACGCACTTTGCCGACAAAGACCGCTGCGTGACGGTGAAGGGCCTGTCTGAAAAGGAGGTCAAGGCCGACAAGGTCACGTGGAGCATCGGAACGAAAGTGACGGGAAACGACCTGCCCGCCCTATATGAAGGCATTAACGTCCAGACAGACAAGATAAAGAAATTCCTGACACAGAACGGACTCAACGAGAAGGACATCACCGTCAATCCGCCGTCAATCAGCGACCTGGAGGCCCGCGAGTGGGGAGAGAACAACAAGAGCTTCCGCTACATAGTCTCGACCAACATCACAGTGGCCACAGACAAGGTGGAACAGGTGAACAAGACCATTTTCAAGCAGGCAGAACTACTGAAGCAGGGGGTGGCCATAGAAAACAGCTATGCCAACTACGATTACGCCTCGTTCCAGAAGATGAAGCCAGAGATGATGGCCGAGGCCATCAAGAACGCCCGCAAGACAGCCGAGCAGTTTGCCGAGGCCAGCAACTCAAGCCTGGGCGAGATCAGGACGGCGGGCCAGGGACAGTTCGAGATAGAGAACCGCGACGAGAACACGCCGTACATAAAGAAAATGCGCGTGGTGACAACCATAACCTACTCGCTGAAAGACTAACGACAACGAAAGCATACACACATGAAACGAATTCTTTTCACCCTTGCCACCATCATGCTCATGGCTGCAGGTGCCGCCGCACAGACACGCCTGCCTGCCGTCACGCTGAAGACCATTGACGGCCAGACCGTCTCAACCGACACGCTGTCGAACAACGGACGGCCGCTGGTCATATCGTTCTTCGCCACATGGTGCAAGCCATGCAACCGCGAGCTGACCACCATCAGCGAGGTCTATGACGAGTGGCAGGAGGAAACGGGCGTGCGCCTCGTGGCCGTCAGCATAGACCAGGCGCAGAACATCAACAAAGTGAAGCCACTCGTCGATAACCACGGCTGGCCCTACGACGTGCTGCTCGACCCCAACAGCGACCTGAAGCGTGCACTGGGCATACAGACCATACCCTTCGTGCTGCTGCTTGACGGACAGGGCAACATAGTCTATCGGCACAACGGCTATGCCGACGGTGCCGAGGAGGAGCTGTATGAGCAAATCAGGAAATTAAGCATTAAAGATTAAACATTATACATTAAACATTAAACATTATACATTAAACATTATACATTAAACATTATACATTAAACATTATACATTAAACATTATAGATTAAACATTGGAATTGAGGAACAGACGCATCATATACACACTGCTGGGCTGCTGCCTGACGGCGGCGGCGCACGCACAGGGGCTGACGCTGCTGAAGGACAGTCAGGGAGAACCTGCCCTCACCCTGTCGGGCTCGGTGGAGAGCAATATCCTGCTGCCGCGCGAGGACAAGGACATCAACGCCTACGACGGTCCCGAGGACGCTCTGACCAACACCTACGTGGAACTGCACCTCGGCTCCAAGTACGTGGAGGCTGGCGCCAGACTGGAGTACCTGCAGTATCCGCTGCCTGGCTACGAGCCGGGGCTGAAGGGCTGGGGCGTGCCACATCTATATATAAAGGGGCACTACCGCTGGGCCGAACTGACCGTGGGCGACATGTACGAACAGTTTGGCTCGGGCTTTATCCTGCGCACCTACGAGGAGCGTTCGCTCGGCATTGACAACGCCCTCAGGGGCGGCCGGCTGGTACTGACACCCACCGACGGACTGACCGTCAAGGCACTGGCAGGCAAGCAACGCCACTACTGGGACTGGAACGACGCACTCATCAGCGGTGCCGACGTGCAACTACAGCTTGACGAGTGGATAAAGCCACTACAGAAGAGCCAGACCCGGCTCATGCTGGGTGCCTCGTGGGTGAACAAGCACGAGGACTACGACGGCAAGACGGTCAATCCTACCGATGTCAACTACCTGCTGAAGATACCAGAGTATGTCAATGCCTTCGACGTGCGGGCGCAGCTGCAGACCAAGGGCGGACTGAACGTGCTGGCCGAGTATGCACGCAAGACGCAGGACCCATCGTTCGACAACCGGTACATCTACCGTCCGGGACAGGTGGCCATGCTCTCGGTGAGCTACTCCAAGAAGGGCATGAGCGCACTGGTGCAGGCCAAGCGCAGCGACAACATGTCGTCACGCTCGGCACGCGGTGTCAGCGGCACATCATCCATGCTGAACCACCTGCCCGCCTTCACGCTGGACCACACCTATGCCTTGGCTGCCCTCTACCCCTACGCCACCAACCTTACTGGCGAGTGGGCCTATCAGGCCGAGCTGGGCTACCGCTTCCAGAAGGGCACAGCCCTGGGCGGCAAGTACGGCACTCACCTCAAACTGAATTTCAGCCACGTGCGCTCCATAGACAAGCAGGCAGAGGACGAGGTCAGGGGCGGATACACGTCAAGCTTCTTCAAGCAGGGCGACACCCGCTTCTATCAGGACTTGAACGTGCAGATGGAGAAACGCTTCAGCCGCGACTTCACTCTCAACCTGATGTACATGAACCAGATATACAACAAGACAGCCGTGGAGGGCGAGGGCGGCACCATCAAGAGCAACATCGTGGTGGGCGAAGGCAAGTACCGCTTCAGCCGCAAGGCCACGCTGAGGGCTGAGGCGCAGTACCTCTTCACCAAGGACGACGAGGGCGACTGGGCCTACGGCCTGCTGGAGCTGTCGCTGCCGCCCCACTGGATGGTGACCGTGAGCGACATGTACAATGCCGGTTCGTCGCACCTGCACTACTATCAGGCCGGGCTCACCTTCACCGGCGGAGCCCACCGCGTGCAGGCCGCCTACGGCCGCACACGTGCAGGCTACAACTGCTCGGGCGGCGTGTGCCGATGGGTACCCGCCACCAGCGGCATGACCGTGGCTTATACTTACAATTTCTGAATTGAAGATTGAAAATTGAAAATTGAAGATTGAAGATTGAAGATTGAAGATTGAAGATTGAGAGTTTAGAGATGAGAATACTGACACACATAGCTGCCATAGCAGCTGCCGCCGCGATTGCTGCGTGCGACAGCGTGGCACCCGAGGACAGGCTGGTGGCCATCATGGACCCCACCACTGTTGACACGACTCACACCGATAGTCTGGGACCCGTGGCACGCTCGGTGCTGATGATCGATTTCACCGGTCAGGCCTGCGTCAACTGCCCCAACGGCGCACAGGTCATACACCAGTTAGAGAACCGCTATGGCACAGACAGACTGATAGCCGTGGGCATGTACAGCGGCCCCTTCGGGCGCAGTGCCCGCGGCACACGCTACTCGCTCACCACAGAACAGGGCGACCAGTATTTCAGCCAGTGGAACCTGGCGGCACAACCCGTCAGCGTCATCGACTACGTATCTGTCAGCGAGCAGTACACCGAGTGGCCCACGCTGGTGAGTGAACGCCTTGCCACGCCATCGCCGCTGCGACTCAGAATAGACAAGGCCGAGGCCGCAGGCACGCAGGCCGACATCAGCGTCACGGCATACGGGGCCGGAGGCGCCTCCGCAGGACAGCTTCAGCTGTGGGTAGTGGAAGACAGCATAGTGGACTTCCAGATACGCCACGAGCCATTGGACAACCTGAACTCGTCCATCAACGACAAGACTTACGTACACCGCCACGTCTTCCGCACCGCCGTCAACGGCATGCAAGGCGACAATTTCGCCATCGGCGAGGCTGAAGAGAAGACCTTCACCTACAGCATCGCCTTAGACGAATCATGGCAGACAGCTCATCTCTCGGTGGTGGCCTTCGTCTATAACAGCCAAGGCGTGCAGCAGGCCTGCCGTAGCGACGTGACACGCGGCAACTGAAGACATGAAAGCAAAATAAACAATAACAACAACAACACAAAACGTCTATGAGGAAATCACTACTCTCTCTCGGCGTGGCGGCCCTGACAGCCGGCACGCTGCACGTTCAGGCTGCCACCATCGAGGCTGCAGAAGGCCAGGTGTGGTGGGGCTACTACAGCGAGGCCGACGCCCGCACAGGCTATAGCAGCGGCTCGGCAGAGCTGTTCAACCAGGCCATCCACATCGAAGGCAACGACCTCTTCGCCGGCAAGACCATCAAGGCCGTGCGCCTCTACCTGCCCGCCAACACCGACGCCGCCACCGGCAAGACCACATGGAACGCACCCAAGCTGTGGCTCAGCAAGGAGCAACCCGTCTCGGCAGCCAAGGCCGACGTGCTCACACAGTCGCTCACCCTGTCGCAACTCAGCCTGGGCAACGCCGACGACAGCCACTACGGTCTGCCCAACGACATCGAGCTGACCACGCCCTACACCATCGGTGCAGAAGGCATATACGTGGGCTACTCGCTCACAGCCCTCAACAAGGCAGCCACACCAATAGCCGTGGGCGATGCCGAGGCTGCCCACGCCGACGGTTTCTGGCTCAAGACCAGCCAGACACACCCGGGCTGGAGCGACATCAGCGCCACAGCGGGCAACCTGGCCATACAGCTGCTGCTCGAGGGCGACTTCCTGAAGAACGCCGCCGCACCGGCCGACTTCGCCACCGTGCGCACCAAGCTCGGAGCAAATGTCGAGGTGCAGCTCACGCTCAGGCAGACAGGCATCAACGCCATCAGCAGCTATAGCTATACCGTCGAGGCCAACGGCCAGACAAGCGACGAGCAGACCGTCGAGCTGGCAAAGCCCGTCAACGGCTATGGCGACAACTTCACCATCAGCGTGCCGCTGCAGCCCGCCACCGAGGTGGGACTGGCTACACACGTCATCACCATCACCAAGGTGAACGGACAGCCCAACGAGGCCGGCGACATCAGCGCCCAGGGCACGGTAAACACCGTGGACCACATACTGCAGAAGCACGTCGTGGTGGAAGAGTTCACCGGCACGGGCTGCGGATGGTGCCCCCGCGGACTGGTGGGCATGCAGAAGCTGCGCAAGGCCCTGGGCGAGCAGTTCGTGGGCATCGGACTGCACCAGTATAATCCCTCTGACCCGATGTACATAGCTCCCAACCAGTATCGCGCCGTCAGCTTCCAGGGCGCACCCTCATGCCGGCTGAACCGCGGCAGCGAGATAGACCCATACTATGGCTCGAACACCGACATCGTCAAGGACGCACAGGCCGCCCTGCAGGGTGAGATAGCCATCGGCGTAAGCGTGGGCGGACAGTGGATAGACGATGGCAACGCTGTAGAAGCCACGGCCGCCGTCTTCACACAGGACGACTTCCCCGCAGGCTACGTCGTCGAGCTGGTGCTGATAGGCGACAGCCTGACCAGCCCGGAAGCCGTATGGCGCCAGAGCAACTACTACTACCAGTACCAGCAGTCGCAACTGCCCCCCGACCTGCAGCAGTTTGGTGCCGGCGGCACCAACGGCGGCACCACCATCAGCAACTGGATCTTCGACGACGTGGCACTGGCCAGCAGCTGCAAGGGCAACAACAACCAGATAGACCCGCTGCCGGCACTGCCCGCAGGCAGCTCCGTCTCTGTCAGCCACACACTGGCCCTGCCCACCAAGGCCACGCTGCGCCCGGCTGTCGATGCAGCAGCCGCCGACGGCAAGATAGCCGTCGTGGCACTGCTCGTGGCACCCGGCGGTGCCATCGTCAACGCCGACAAGCTCTACCTGCCGTCGCCCGTGGCAGCAGGCATCAGCCAGCCCGCCACACGCCACCTGTCCGGCAACGCCGGCGCGAAGATATACGACCTGCAGGGACGCGCCATCAGCCAGCCTGCACACGGCCTCTACATCAAGGACGGCCGCAAGTATGTGGTGAGATAAGCGGATTTTTTATACTGCAAAAATTTGGCAGTCACATTTTTTTGCAGTAACTTTGCAGCGCAAACAAGCCGATTGGACTATGGTGTAATGGTAACACTACAGATTTTGGTTCTGTCATTCCCGGTTCGAGTCCGAGTGGTCCAACCTGCACAGACGGCCAGCAACGCCCTCCGCACGGAGAGCGTTGCTGGCTTTTTTCCGAATAGCCGGTATGAGAAATGCACAGCGTAGAGGCACAGTCGGTGCAGAAAGCGGCCCGCACATCGTCCCGTTGCGACCACGCTGACAGAAGATTTCTTACGTTTTTTTTGTGTGTTATTCTCTAAATCTGTAATTTTGCAGCCCATAACAAACCAACGACATACTTCGACACACCAAACATGCTGATGCCGCAAATGCGCCGCAAGACGCTCTCGCGCGAGCTGCGCGACTATCTGATGATTACCGTCGCCATGCTCTCATACACCATCGGGTGGACGCTCTTCCTGCTGCCCAACCACATCACCACCGGCGGCGTGGCTGGTGTCTCGTCGCTCATCTTCTGGGCCACGGGGCTTGAGCCGCAGTGGAGCTACTTTGCCATCAACGCCGCGCTGCTGGCCGCTGCATTACGCATACTGGGGCTGCAGTTCTGCCTGAAGACCGTATGGGCCGTGCTGGTCATCACCGTGGCCGTGCCCGTCATGACCGAGCTGACCGGCGGGCTGCACCTGCTGGCCGACCAGCCCTTCATGGCAGCCATACTGGGCGCCGTGTTCTGCGGCTGCGGAGTGGGGCTGGGCCTGAGCAACAACGGCTCGACGGGCGGAACGGACATCATCGCCGCCGTCATAAACAAGTATCGCGACGTGTCGCTCGGACATGTCATCATGCTCTGCGACGTGGTCATCATCTCATGCTCATATTTCGTGCTCCGCGACTGGGAGAAGGTCATCTACGGCTATGTCGTGCTCTACATCACTGCCTTCTGCATTGACCAGGTGGTCAACCACATGCGCCGCTCAGTGCAGTTCTTCATCATCTCCAAACGCCACGCCGAGATAGGCCACCGTATCAACCAGATGCCCCACCGCGGTGTCACCGTGATTGACGCCCACGGCTTCTACACCGGTCAGGAGGTGAAGATGCTCTTCGTCCTGGCCCGCAAGCGCGAGAGCCCGGCCATCTTCAAGATCATACACGAGATAGACCCCGCCGCCTTCGTGTCGCAGTCGGCCGTCATCGGCGTCTATGGCGAAGGCTTCGACCACATTAAGGCCAAGTAATCAAAAAAAGGACTCACTCAACAGAAACATCACATGCAGACAAACATGATACTTACCGAAGACCAAGTGAGCGAACGGGCAAAGACGATACTCCACCTGGAAGAAACCGAGTCGGCAAAGGCTGGAGTCGGGCAGCTGACGTCGTTCAATCAATTGGTCTTTGCTGGTGTAAAAAACCGCCCAGACGGCTGGTATCTGCCTAACGAGGTAAGTTATCCGGCAATAATACTGGAGGTAAAGGCCAGCAACGTGAAACTTGGCAGCAAGGAACGGAATGAACTGTTGAGAAACGTCGGCATAGTGCGGTCTCGCTATACTCATGTGGTAGGCCTGCTGTATAATGGATATGAACTTGAGGTCTATAAGGACGACGTGCTGATGGAAAGCGAAACAGAACTGCTTGACAAGGAACATTATCTGGCGCTATTCTCTACAAACCATATCAACAAGACACAAATCTATGCCCTGACACACAGCATCAACGACACGCTGCACTTCGACTTTCTCATCAAGAACCTATACCACCGCATGATATTCACCGCGTGTGCCTTGGTGGCCAAGCGATATGGGGCTCCGAGAAATCCGAGATACCTCTGCCTGCAAAGGCAGACGGCACGCCAGACTTTGAGTTCATGGATCAATACATCCAGTCGCTGCTATACTCAAACTATTCAGGAACAAAGAATGTTTGACCACATCAAGGCCAAGTAACACGCTTCAAGCATGAGATAAATAGAACAAATGCTGAAGTCGCCGTTCAACTACATTGGCGGCAAGTACAGACTGTTGCAACAGCTGCTGCCGCTCTTTCCCGTAAAAATCAATACGTTTGTTGACCTTTTTACGGGAGGGCTTGACGTGTCGCTCAACGTGCGTGCCGCCTCCACACACTGCAACGACATCAATCACTACCTCATCAGCGTCTATACCGACTTCCAGCGCTGCCCGCTGGAGCAGCTGCTGGCCGACATCGGCGGGCGCATCGCCCATTACCGTCTCTCAAAGACCAACGAGGAAGGCTTTCTGCAGTTGCGGGCCGACTACAACGCCACCCACGACCCGCTGCTGCTGTTCCTGCTGACGTGCTACGGCTTCAACCACCAGCTGCGCTTCAACAGCCGTGGGGAGTTCAACAACCCCTTCGGGCGTAACCGAAGCGAGTACAACGCCAACATTCAGGCCAACCTGATACGTATGCACCGACGTATTAAGGCTTTTCAGTTTACGGCTCTCAATTTCAAGGATTTCGATGTGTCACATCTGCGGACAGGCGACTTTCTCTATGCCGATCCGCCCTACCTCATCTCGTGTGGCTCATACAACGACGGCAAGCGCGGCTTTGAGGGATGGTCTGAGGCAGACGACCAGCAACTGTTTGAGCTGTTGGACGGCCTGAATGCCAGGAATGTTCAGTTTGCCCTCTCTAATGTAGTCAGTCACAAAGGACAGGTGAACCGCGGGCTCATAGAATGGGCCGGGAAATACAACACACACCATATTAACTACAGAAATAACAACAGCAGCTATCATCAGAAAGACCGTCAGCCTGACACTGACGAAGTGCTGATAACCAATTACAAGAACTATGGCCTACAGAACCTTTGGCTGGATTCAGAACCCATCGTCGTTTGAGAGCCTTTCGCTGCTTGAACGTAACTGCGAGGTGACTCAACAGGACACTCCCGCCATCAATCTTTAAAGTTTAATGTATAATCTTTAATATTTAATGTATAATGTTTAATGTTTAATCTTTCATCTATAACGTTCATACCATGCAAGAGACAAGACAAAACCGCATAGCACGACTGCTACAGAAGGAACTCAGCGAGCTGTTCCAGCGACAGACGCAGATGATGCACGGCACACTGGTGTCTGTGACAAAGGTGAAGATAAGCCCCGACCTGAGCATTTGCACAGCCTACCTAAGTATCTTCCCAACCGAGAAGGCACAAGCGCTTCTGGAGAACATACAGCACAACGAGCGCACACTGCGCTACGACCTGGGGCAACGCGTCAGACACCAGCTAAGAATCATACCCGAGCTGCGCTTCTTCCAGGACGACTCGCTCGACTATCTGGACCGCATTGACCAGCTGCTGGGAAAATAGGATACAAAGTTAAATTTAGAATTTTGAATTAAGAGCTCTTCGACAAGCGAAGCGCGTAGCGAATCTCGCTTTGCGATTAAGAATTATGAATTAACAGACGTCGTAATATTATTTAATGTAAATTTAGGATTAAGAGTTCTTCGACAAGCGAAGCGCGTAGCGAATATCGCTTTGCGATTAAGAATTATGAATTAACAGACGTCGAATAATTTTTAATTTTTAATGTTTAATGTTTAATTTTTAATGAACTTTCCCTTCTACATCGCGCGGCGCTATCTCTTCTCGCGCAAATCGACCCACGCCATCAATCTCATCTCGCTGGTCAGCGTGGTGGGTGTGGCCGTGGCCACGACGGCGCTCGTTGTCACGCTGTCGGTGTTCAACGGCTTCAGCGACCTGGTGGCCTCGCTGTTCACGGCCATAGACCCGCAGATCGAGCTGCGCCCCACCAAGGGGAAGACCGTCACGGCCGACGACCCCGTGCTGGCAGCCGTGCGCGCCATGCCAGAGGTGATGGTGGCCACAGAGACGGTAGAGGGACAGGCACTGGCCATGTATGGCGGACGGCAGACCATGGTGACGCTAAAGGGCGTGGAAGACAATTTCGACTCGCTGACGCACATCCAGGAGATACTGCTGCCCGAGAGCGCGTTCCCCTTCCAGACCCATGCCGCCGACATCAGCTATGGCTATGTGGGCATACAGGTGGCACAGCTGCTGGGGCTGGGCTACGAATACGACGGGCCGCTGCACCTCTATGCACCCTTGCGCGAAGGGCAGCTGTCCGATGTGGCGTCGGCCGACGAGGCTTTCCTGACAGAGGATGTCTATTCGCCGGGCTGCCTCTTCTCCGTGCAACAGGCCAAATACGACCGCACGCTTATCCTGACAGACATCAGCCTGGCACGGCGGCTGTTCCAGTGTCAGGGCGAGCTGTCGTCGCTGGAGCTCCGGCTGCAGCCGGGCAGCAACTTCGACCGCGTGAAACAACGGATAAAAGACACCGTGGGCGACCGCTACAGTGTGCGCGACCGCTACGAGCAGCAGGACGACACGTTCAGCATAATGAAGATAGAGAAGCTGATGGCCTATCTCTTCCTCAGCTTCATCCTGATGGTGGCTTGCTTCAACATCGTGGGTTCGCTCTCGATGCTCATCATCGACAAGAAAGAAGATGTGCAGACGCTGCGCGCCCTGGGTGCCACCGACAGGCAGATAGTGCAGGTGTTTCTGTTCGAGGGCCGCATGATAGCGGCGGCAGGTGCCGTGGCCGGCATAGCGGCCGGCCTGCTGCTGTGCTGGCTACAGCAGTGCTTCGGCATTGTGGCACTGGGCTCGCAGCAGGGAGCCTTCGTGGTCGATGCCTATCCCGTCAGCGTGCACCCCGGCGACATCGTGGCCGTATTCCTCACGGTGCTTGCCACAAGCTTCGTGGCCGTGTGGTATCCCGTACACTATTTTGCACGCCGGCTGCTAAGAGGAGCTGGGGAGTTGGGGAGTTTTTGAGTTTTTGAGTTGAGGAGTTTTTGAGTTTTTGAGTTTTTGAGTTGGTGAGTTTTTGAGTTTTTAAGTTGAGGAGTTTTTGAGTTTTTGAGTTGGGGAGTTGAGGGAATAATAGTCTATTCAACTTCACCCACTATACCCACTATACCCACTTCACCCACAACACCCACTATACCCACAATACCCACAACACCCACTTCACCCACAATACTCACTTCACCTCCACAGCTCCTCACCTCCTCAACTATTTCTCCGGCTCAATCATCTTCCACAGGCCGGCGGCCAGTGCGCCACCCAGCAGCGGGCCGACGATGAAGATCCACAGATTGGCCAGGGCGGTGCCACCCTGGAAGATGGCGGGAGCGATGGAGCGAGCGGGATTGACCGACGTGCCGGTGTAGCGTATGCACACCAGGTGAACCAGCACCAGCGAGAGGCCGATGGCCAGTCCGGCGAAATTGTTGGTGGCGCCGTTGGTCTTGGCCGTAGCACCCAGGACAACCAGCACAAACACGCAGGTGAAGATCACCTCGGCCAGCAGTCCGCCCAAGACACTCACGTTGGCCTGCAGGTCGTTGGCACCGGTGCCCTCCATGCCGGGCACACCGGACACGAGCAGAGCCAGCAGGGCCGAGCCGACGAAGGCTCCGATGACCTGGAACAGCATATACATGCCGCAGTCCTTGGCCGACATGCGTCCGCTGAGGAAGCAGCCGAGCGTGATGGCGGGATTGATATGGCAGCCGGAAATGCCACCGATGGTGTAAGCCATAGCCACCACAGCCAGTCCGAAGGCAAACGCGGTGCCCACCACGGCAGGAATGTTGTTGACGGGGTCGCAGCCCAGGCTCACAGCCACACCACAGCCCATCAGGACGAGCACCATTGTGCCCACCATCTCAGCAAGATACTTTTTCATAGCAGAATTGTGTTTGTTTTTTTTGATTGATAGATAAGTATTAATTAAAGGTTGGTTAGTTTTTTCCTCACGCTATGCCTACGGCCGGCTGCGCGCCTCAGCGCTCGTCGACCGCCATGAGCTCCGTCACGGGCAGGTCGCGGCAGAAAGCCGTATGGAATGAAATGAGCGTCTCCGAGCTGCGCAGGCCCAAAGGCTGCAGCTTGTCGTGGATAATCTCCAGCAGATGGTGGTTGTTGCGGGCATAGAGCTTGATGAACATGTCGAAATTGCCAGTCGTGTAGTGACATTCCACCACCTCGGGAATGGTCTTCAGCTGCTCCAGCACATCGTCGAAGGTGCCGGGGTCCTTCAGGTTCAGACCGATGTAGGCACAGGTCTCGTAGCCGATCTTGTCGGCATTGATGATAAAGTGAGAACCGCTGATGACACCCATCGTAGTCAGCCTGTGAATACGCTGGTGTATCGCAGCTCCGCTAACGCCGCAGGCACGGGCCACCTCAAGGAAGGGAATACGTGCGTCGGCCGATATAAGCGTCAGTATCTGACGGTCGAGCGAATCAAGTTTTTGTGACATCCTGTTACTTTTCTATTTTACGAATTTATTGTTTTTATACTATTTCCATATATCTCTGTTCGGCAGGCAGCTTCTGTTCGGCCGGCTGTGCCGAGGGCGCCGGTGCTGCCCATCCCGCGTCCACCAGCCTATTTCGTCTGCACGCTGACGTTTACCGGTTGTTCCACGTCGCGCTTCCATGCTTTCAGCATGTCGAACCACTCGCCGGCCGCTTGCGGCCCCAGCTCCTCTTTGGCCGAGCAGAAGCTGAGGTGGTAGCGCATGCTGCGACCTTGCGGACTGACCACGAAAGGCAGGTTGCCCCCCTGCTCCACCCTGTCGGCCGGCAGCTCACTGACGATGTTGCGGCCGTCGAGCAGTATGGCCAGGCCCACCGTCTCGCGCTGGCCGCCCATAGAGTCGCCTGTGGGGTAGTCGCTGCCCCAGCAGGCGCGCAGCCCTTTGTGGTCGGAATACTCCTCCGAGCCCTTCACGTTGATGAGCCCCGTGGAGAAGCGATAGTCTGAGGCGTCGCGGTTGAACGTCACGTCAACGGTGAAGTCGCGGTGTCCGGCCCACTGCGTATATCTCAGCGTCATGTTGAGGCGCGGCTTGGCGGGGTCGCACAGCCAGCCCTGGTCCACCACCTCGACGATGGCCCTGAGCGGTCCGCTGCTTATCAGCCGCTGGGTGCGGCTCTTCACGTTGTCTATCATCGTGGGCTGGGTGCCGTCCCAGCCGCGCATGGCCCCCAGGCCGAAGCTGTTGCCCACCCACAGCACGTCGTCGCCATAGCCGCGGGCCAGCTGGTCGGGCTGCGGGTAGAACTGTGTCTGCCGCAACTCCAGCTGTTGCTTGCGTTTGCCGTAGAGGTCGAGCGTCTGGCGCTGGTCGAAGTAGATGCGCACGCCCGTCAGCTCGCTCTCGAAGGCCACACCATGATGATGCAACAGGTCGTAGGTACGCCCGGCATCGCCGCGGGCCGTGATGCTGACCAGGTAGTTGTCGTGGCGGTTTTTCTCCTTCACCTTCGAGTTGCGCACGAGCAGCTCGGCAAAGGTGCGGGCCTTGTATGTCCGCGGCTCACCCTCAGGCATCAGCTCGACGGTGTAGGTGTTGGTCTGCCTGGGTCCCAGGTCGGCCAGGAAGCACAGCTCGTCATACTGCTCGTCCATGTCGAGGTCGTCAAGCTGCGAGGGCAGCTCGCTGCCGTTCAGGGTGACGCGTGCTGAGGCGACCGTGCCATGCTGCCGCAGGTCGACAACGACGGGCTGGTCGCGACGCGCCTGGTCTGACGGGTTCTCCACGGTGACGGTCAGGCTGGTCTGCGCCTGCGCGCTCAGGCACAGGCACGACAGTATGAGGCCAAGTGTGTGTGTGTTCATCAAAGTATATTATGTTTATTTTTGCCACTTAATGCTTTCTTCCGTACAGCGGCGCTTATTTCGCTGTCGTGCATTGGTACGCTGTATGTCTCGGGCCGGCTGTCTCCGCGAGTGAGACACTTGCGTACCCGTTGTCGGGTGCAAAGATAACGGTTTTTCCCAAACATGCAAATAATAGCAACGCAAAAATATTCATTTCGTTGCAGTTTTTTTTGACAGTCCCTATTACACGACAGCACACGGACCGCCTCGCGGCAGCCCGTGTGCTGTAGAGCTGTTGAGCTTAATATCTCAAGATCTGACCCGGCATCAGCCGCTTGGTCTTTCCTATATGGTTCACCTTGCACAGGTGGTTAACACTGACACCGTGCTTGCGGGCTATGCTGGACAGCGTGTCGCCGCGCTTCACCTTGTGCATACCCGACGAGGCATAGCCGCGCTGCTTGCCAGGCTTGACCTTGCCCACCATGCGCGAGGCCTGCTCCTCGGTCTCGCCACTGTAGCTGGTGCCGTTCACGCCGCGCAGACGCGTGGCAACGAGCCCCTCGCGCTGATATGTGCCTTTGTGGAACATATAGAAATCGGCGACGACATCCTGGTTGCGGAAGTCGAACAACAGGGCCGGATTGAGCGCCACGCCGCAGAGCCGCGTCTCGAAGTGCAGGTGCGAGCCGGTGGAACGGCCCGTATTGCCTCCCAAGCCGATGGGGTCGCCCGAGCGCACCTCCTGGTTTTCGCTGACCAGCTGCTTCGACATGTGACCATAGATGGTCTCCAGGCCGTTGTCGTGGCGTATCACCACATACTTGCCATAGCCGCGGGCCTCATAGCGCACCACGCGCACCTTGCCGCTGAAAGCCGCACGTATGGTGTCGCCCACATAGACCTTGATGTCCAGTCCCTTGTGCTGGCGTCCCCAGCGCGCACCGAAATTGCTGGTCAGCAAGCGGCTGTCGCACGGCATCGAGAAGTCGCGCAGGTCAATGCGGAACGAGTCGGGCAGCTCGGTGGCCTTGTGTGCATAGACGTTGTCCCAGTCATCGTAGAGGTCGCTGCTGGGCAGCTCCCACTCTTCGTTCTCTATCAGGTGGCGCAGCACCATGCTGTCCACGGCCTGCAACTGTCTGTCGATGGGTGCCTGCTTGGCCAGCAGGTCTTGCGCCGCCGCGGGAGAGGCAAGCATCATGCCTGCTGCGGTTAAGGCTATATGTGTCAGTGCTTTCAGAGTCATCAGTACTATTTGTTTTAGGGTATTTGTAACAACAAATCGCTGCAAAGGTATGAAATTCTCTTGTAACAGAAAAACAAAGTCGATATTTTTTCTGTCTTTTTAACATTCGCGGCACGGTCGAGTAACTCAGTTATCGTTAAAGCTTACCACAGTAAATAACTTCCAAGGGTTTTCGGCTACAGGCAAAACGCTTCTCACCGGTAGCCGAGTGGTTAACCGGTTGAACTTTCTCACCCTTTTCTTTTTCAACAACGAATTAAGACGAATTTCACGAATTGTACGAATTACAGCTAATTGCACAAATTTTCGCCGCAAGCGGCGATTACCTGCGCGTAGCAAATACGTGTAATTCGTAGCGCTTATGTTCATTTGTGTAATTCGTGAAGTTACTAAAAATTTGTTTATCCGCATGTATCCGATTGACGGCCTGAAAGGCCAGAAAGCTCTTAGCCCAGGGCATCGCCCTGGGTTGAAGATGGAGATAACGTTCGCCCTGTAAGGGCAAAAGCATTGTTCTCAAATAATGCTTTTGCCCCTACAGGGCGTGGGCTACGCCATCTGTTACCCAGGGCGATGCCCTGGGCTAATTGCTCATTGCCCCTTCGGGGCGCTATCGGATAATTGCGGATAATCATAATTAAAAATAAGTTTAACCAGGGTTAACTCATATCACGAATAAGACTGAAAGTAGTCAACTAAAATCGTTAAACTACAGGTTCAGGCTATTTAAATATCTTCAATTAACACATAGCTATCACTTACACTCGTTAAGTATCTCAACAATCTCGTCGGGTGTAAGTTGCTTGCAGCAGCCGGGGGTAATGATGGTGCTCTCGGCTATGGCGCGGATGGTGTCATCGTCGAGAATGATGCCCATTTCGGTGAAGGTGGTGGGCAGACCTACTTCGCGGATGAAGTCGGCAAGGAAGTCAATGCCCTCGTCGGCATCCTGCACCAGCCATACTTCCTGTGCCCAGCGACGGAATTTGTCTGAGGCGCTCTTGCAAGTCGCGTCCCAACGGGCGCAACTTGAAATAGAATTGTAGATATGGCGATAGAGTATAGGATGCAGCACAGCCAATCCCTGACCGTGGTTGCAGTCGGTGTATGCTCCTATTTGGTGCTCTATCATGTGACACTGGAAGTCAGTCACTTTGCCGAGTTTCAGTATGCCATTTTCTCCCATCGCCGATGCCCACATCAGTTCTGAGCGGGCAAAGTCGTCGTCGGGATTGGCGATGATGGCCCTCAGGTTCTTGATGACACTACGCTGCACGGCCTCGTTGATGCGGTCGCTGAGATTGCATGTGTGGGGATGACCGAAATAGGTTTCCATGCAATGCGAGAGCGTATCGAAAGCCCCGCTGATGACCTGCTTCATCGGCACGGTCTTCGTCAGGTCTGGGTCGAGAATGACGAAGTCGGCAAAGACACCCCACATGGCGCCCTTCACTTTTTTCTCTTCGTCGGTAATCACGGCTCCGTTGTTTTGTTCTGAGCCAGTGCCGCTGGCGGTCACGACCACACCAAGTGGAATAGCACGACTATCTACTCCCCTCTCCCCTTGGAGAGGGGTCGGGGGTGAGGCTATAATCTTGCAGCAATCAGACACAGAACCACCTCCCACAGCGAGGATGAGGTCTGCCTTGGTTTCCCGTGCCAACAGTTGCCCCTCCTGCACCTTCTTCAACGTTGGATTAGGCATGATGCCGCCAAAGTCCGTCACCGTCTTGCCTGCCTCACCCAGCATCGCCACAATGCAATCATACAGTCCGGTTCGTTTTAGTGAACCGCCGCCGTATGCCAGCAGCACGTTCTTCCCATATTTCTGTAACTCCTGCTTCAGCGAGTCCTCAAAACATCCCTGTCCGAAATGGATTCGGACAGGAAATTCATAGTCAAATCTTTTCATCTGTTCAGAGATTCTTATTGAAGTTCCGAGCTTGCTCGCCTGAGCACCGCTGTTCTGATAAATACTGAGCGAAGAACGGAATAATAAACTCAAATGCTTCACTGACGAACGGAGCGAGGTCGTACATATCGAAGTGGCTGGCCTCCGGGATGACGTGCATTTCCTTCTGGGTGTGGGGTACGGCATTGAAAACCTCAGTCGATGCCTCGCGGCTCCATGCATTCTCGCCCGTGATAACGAGG
>JAILBT010000136.1 GCA_024680755.1 Prevotella sp.
GCGAGTCCGGCTGCGAGTCTCTCAATGGCAGCGGCTTCGTCGGTGAAGGCCATCGTGGCCAGGCTGCTCAGCGGGAGTGTGGTGGTGTTGGTACCGTCGGTGGCTATCATGTTGCCGCCGGCAAAGGTGATGGTCAGTCCGTTGCTCACGTCGAGCGACTGCGACGTGCCGTCGGTGTTGGTCACGGTCAGGTAGCGGTAGGCATCGGCCATGGTCGCAAGTGACATGGCACAAAGGGCTGTCACGGCAAAAAGTTTTTTCATCTTGATGTTTGTTTTTGGGGTTAATCACTTTATGTTTAATGCTTGCCGACTGACGCTCACCAGCTGACGACGACGCTGTGTTTTGTTGTGGTCAGCGTGGTGGGCTGTCCGGCTGTGGTGTCGATGGTGGGATAGCGGTCGGCTGTGGCGCAGTCGGTGGCACGTCCGTTGGTGCTTTGCGCCGTGAACGACCCTCCGCTGAGGTAGATGTATGTGTCTGTCTTTACGGCCTTTGGGTTCGATATGTCTTTCTCGCCGGTGCAGATGGCGGTCAGCGTTCCTCCGGTCATGACGATGTCCTGTTCGGCATTGATGCCCTTGCCTCCCTCGCCGGTGCTGTTCAGTGTCAGTGTTCCGCCGCTCAGTGTCAGTTGTCGGTCCACCTTTATGCCGGCGCAGCTGCTGGTGTCGCGCAGGCCGGTGGTGGCGTCGGTCTCTATGACCGAGGCACCGGTGGTGGTCACGCTGACCGTGCCCGCTGTCATGGTGAAGGTGCTGTCGCACTTGATGCCCTTGGCACCGTCGGCCGCCACATTAATATTAAGCGTGCCTCCATAGACAAACATGCCGTCGTTCATCTTCAGTCCGTTGCTGCCGGTGGCTGCGGTGGTGGCGTTGACGGTTATGCCGGCGCCGCTGCTCATCACGATGTAGTCGTCGCTGGCGATGGCGTTCTTTGCGTTGGCGTTGACGTTGAGCGTGCCGTCGCCGCGGAAGAGTATCTGCCCCTCGCTGAAGAGTGTGGCTTTCTGGTCTATCAGCTCTGTGCCGAGGTATGCGTCGGCGTATGTGGTGCCGTCGGTCAGTGTGCTGACGGTGCCTGCCGGACAGGTCACGAAGAGCGACTTGCCACACTGGTTGTTGATGGCGGGTCCGTCGGTGTTGGTTAGGCTCAGGTTGTCGAGTATCAGTTCCAGTTTGTGCTGGCTGTAGATGAGCAGCTGTCCGTCGGCGCTGCTTCCGCTCAGGCGATAGACCACGGCTGCCGTGTCGGTTGACGTGACGGTGACGTCGGCCCCGCTGACGGCTATGCTGACGCGTTCGTTGCTATAGTCGGCCACGGTTGCCGTGGTGCCTTTCCACACGATGTGTATGGTGTCGCTGTTGCCGGCGATGCTGTCTATGTCAATACTGTCGCCGCTGGTGTGGCCGGCCGAGCCGGTGTTGCCTGTGCCGGCCATGTGCTGTATCTGTTCCAGCGTGTAGCGGTCGTCGCTCTGGCAGGCGGTGAATGTCGCATTGGCAACGCAACATACTGAGCCGGCCAGGAGGAAGTGCTTTATTGTTGTTGTCTTCATGGTCAACGTTCGATGGTCGATGGTCAGAACTTATATTTGTATCCCAGCCCGATGAGATGTTCGCCCGTGTTGTCGTCATCGTCGGCGCTGTCGTAGTAGTGCTGGTAGCGGTATGTCAGGTCGAAGCTGTGCTGTTTGCGCCACTTATAGACCACGCCCACCTGATAGCGCATTTTCTCTATGCCGTCCTTGCCGTTGAACATCTCCACTCCGGCAAAGGGGTCAATCTTGCAGCGCGGTATGTTGTAGTCCACCTGCAGGCGGGAGCGCAGTGTATGTGAGGTCTTCGCCTTCACGGGGTCCCACTCGTCGTTGTCCACATCATATTTCTTGCCGTCGGCCTCCGGACGATAGGTCAGCTGATAGCGTTCGCGCAGCGAGAAGCTGAAGCGCCCCCAGTCGATGCTGCCCGTCAGCGACACCTTCACGCGGTGGCGCAGGCCCCAGTAGCCGGGTGTCCATTTGTTGGGTGTCTGTCCGTCGCTGTGCATGGTCAGCTTCTCCTGGCGGTTCTTGTCCTTTAGATAGTATCCGGCCGAGAGCTTCAGCCACTTGACAGGCTTGTAGCTTGCCTCGAGGCCCAGCTGCCAGCTGTCCAGGGTTTTCGTGTTGTTGCGGTTGCTCAGTTCGGCATTGGCATCGAACGACCACTGCTGTGTCAGTTTGTGTGATACCTCCACACCATACCACATGCCGAAGTCGCTGCCTTCGGCCAGCGATGGCAATGCGACAACAGCTGCGGCAAAGAGGGAGGACAGTCGTTTGGGAATGTACATTATGCTTGCTTTTTTGTGTCGTATGGGGGCTTTGGTTTTTCTGTTGTTTCTATAGTGGCTATAGTTTCTATAGTCTCTATAGTTTCTATAGTTTCTGTAGTCTCTATAGTCTCTATAGTTTCTATAGTCTCTATAGTTTCTATGGTTTCTATAGTCTCTATAGTTTCTATAGTAGCTATAGTCTATAGCGATTAAAACTCCTCTCTGTCGGCGCGGCTTAGCTTCAGTTTCGTCTCTATGTCGCCAGCTTCGGCGTCGTCCGACGGCACATAGCGCACCTTCAGCATGACGGTGTCCTTCAGATAGTCGATGGCACCCACGCTGATGCTGACGATGTTCAGGCCGGTGCGGTTGGTCAGGTCCTTCATCAGTTCGTCGCGCATCGCCGGCTCTATCAGCTCCACACGGTCATACTGTATCAGCTTGGTGTATGTGGGCTTGATAAGCAGACCGTCGAACAGCCATATAGCCGCTATGACAAGCAGGTTGACCAGCACCAGCTGCACCAGCGACGACTGCGCCAGGGCGTTGATAACGCTCAGCGCCACCACTGCGAAGAGATAGGTCATCTCGCGCACAGGCATGCCCTCGGTGCGGAAGCGCATGATGCTGAAGATGGCAAACAGGCCTAGGGCAAAGCCCGTCTTAAACTTCACGTCGCCTAACATATAGACCATGAAGAATGTGCTCAGGCCCATCAGCATGAACGAGAAATAGAAGTCTTGCCTGCGCGAACGGCGGTAGTAGAGGCAGTGGATAAGAAACCAGATGAAGGCGAAGTTCAGGCCAAAATGAGCAAGCAGGGTGAGCAGCTCGGTGGTGTCGATAAGTTCAAACATTTTTGTGGAGTTGAGGAGTTTTTTGAGTTTTTGAGTTTTTGAGTTTTTGAGTTTTTAAGTTTTTGAGTTTTTAAGTTTTTGAGTTTTGAGTTTTTAGTTTTTTAGTTTTGAGTTTTTGAGTTGTGGAGTTTTTAAGTTTTTGAGTTTTTGAGTTTTTGAGTTTTTGAGTTGTGGAGTTTTTAAGTTTTTGAGTTTTTGAGTTGTGAGTTTTTGAGTTGTAGAGATATAAATGGGCGGTGCTACATATATTTTCTCCACACTTTTATGAGGCGTGGCTTCAGTCGTCCGGGGTGCAGTTCCGGGTCGGTCAGCGCCAGGCCCATGGCATACTTGCTGAAGCCCTGGGGGTGAATCCTCAGCTGCTGCAACATGGCGAGCACCGGCGATGGCTGACGCCCGTCGCGCTTCAGCTCTACGATGGCCATTGCCGGCAGTTCGAGATGGCGGCCCGTGCGCAGGTTGTCAAACTGTAGGCCGGTGTCGATGGTCAGACGCTCGGTCATGGCGCTGTTGACCAGTGTGATGCGGCGGAAGCGGTTCTCTATCACGGGTTGCAGTGCCTGTGCGTCGTAGCGCAGCTTCTCGTCCACGAAGGCCAGGGTCTCGCCCTGCAGCGTGGCGGCCAGCTGGCCACGGTCGAACGTCAGCAGCGTGTCAGCCGGCGTGCCCTCGGTCGCTATCTGCCACTGCACGCTCACGCGCTTCTTGCGAGTGCGGCCGTGGTTGTTCTTGGTCTTCACCTCCAGGAAGTGCAGACCGCTATCGACATACGAGCGCACGCGTATCTTCTGTCGGCCGGCATGGCCCACCACATGGGCCCGATACATCTCATAGCGGCCGGTGTCCATATACACCGTGTGGTAGCAGGCGTTGCGGCCGCCAGCCTCGGTGTCCTGCATACGGTAGTCGGCCCGTGCCATGTCCAACAGCTGGCAGAGCGTCTCAACCGGCATGACAAACTTGGTGTCTATGCGGTTCATCAGCTTTACAGACTTCATCTCCTCTAAAGAGATGGGACGGTAGAGCGTGGTCAGTTGCTGCAGGGTCATGGCTGTTGTATTGTGGTGTACGGAAGGGGCTTATTTACAAATTGGTGGCAAAAGTACAACATTTGCTACAAATGGCAAATTTTTTTCTGTTAAAAAATACAGAGTGATGAATATTTCACCGGTGCATGTTTGTTTCTCCGTGGCACCAGACCCTGCCAAAGCTGTTTTGCGACGAAAACCAGACCTGCTGGCAACGGCGCAGGTGCAATGCTGCTGTGACGCATTGGGCCTGCGCCTGCGGTACAACGGGACGTCTTTTGCGGTACAACGGGGTAGCCATTGCGGTACAAAACAGGCCCCGTCAGGGTTTTCGGCTACAGGCGAAAAGCCTTTCGCCTGTAGCCGAAAGGCCTTTCGCCAGTAAGCGAAAGACCTTTCGCCTGTAAGCAAAAACCTGTCACACTCCGCAGCTGTCGTGTCGTACATTGCCGTACGCAAAGAAAGTGTCGCAAAATAATCCTTGGTTTTGTAGCATTGTCAGAAAAATGTCGTACCTTTGCGGCCAAGTAAGTCAATAACTAAAGCATAACAGCAAGCACATCATCAATCAGACCCGATGGAAGAATATATTGTTTCGGCGCGTAAATACCGCCCCATGACATTCGGCTCGGTGGTGGGCCAGCAGGCACTGACCACCACGCTGAAGAACGCCGTGCGTACGCAGAAGCTGGCCCATGCCTACCTGTTCTGCGGTCCGCGCGGCGTGGGCAAGACCACCTGCGCCCGCATCTTTGCCAAGGCCATCAACTGCCAGACACCTACGGCCGACGGCGAGGCCTGCGGGCAGTGTGAGAGTTGCATGTCGTTCAACGAGCAGCGCTCGCTCAACATCTTCGAGCTCGATGCCGCCTCTAACAACAGTGTGGAGCACATCAAGACCCTGATGGAGCAGACGCGCATACCGCCGCAGGTGGGACGCTACAAGGTGTTCATCATCGACGAGGTGCACATGCTCTCGACGGCAGCCTTTAACGCCTTCCTCAAGACGCTGGAGGAGCCGCCGGCCCACGTCATCTTCATCCTGGCCACCACCGAGAAACACAAGATACTGCCCACCATACTGAGCCGCTGCCAGATATACGACTTCGAGCGCATGTCGGTGGGCGACACCATTGCCCACCTCAAGCAGGTGGCACAGAACGAGGGCATCAGCTATGAGGAGCAGGCACTGGCCGTGATAGCCGAGAAAGCCGACGGCGGCATGCGCGACGCGCTGAGCATCTTCGACCAGGCAGCCTCTTTCTGTCAGGGCAACATCACTTACCAGAAGGTGATCGAAGACCTGAATGTGCTTGATGCCGACTACTATTTCCGCCTGGTGGACCTGTCGCTCGACAACAAGGCCAGCGACGTGATGGTGCTGCTGAACGACATCCTGTCGAAGGGCTTCGACGGACTGCACCTCGTCGGCGGACTGGCCAAGCACATACGCAACGTGATGATGGCCCACGACGCACAGACGCTGCCGCTGATAGAGACGAGCGACGAACAGCGTGCCCGCTATCAGCAGCAGGCCGCACGCTGCAACAACCGCTTCCTCTACGGGGCGTTGAGGCTGCTCAACCAGTGTGACATCAACTACCGGCAGAGTGGCAACAAACGACTGCTGGTCGAGCTGACCCTTATACAGGTGGCACAGCTGACGCAGCCCGACGACCCCGGCACGCCGGCCAGTGGGCCTCGGCCCAGACGACTGAAAATCCTGTTCAAACATCTGGTGGATAAGTCAAAGGCCCCGCAGGTAGCCGACAACGGCAAGACCACCAACACAGCCGCCGCACCCAAAGCGGCAGCAACAGCACAACCAACCACACCGGCAGCCGCCGCACCGGCAGCCGTCCCCCTGCTGCGTATGGGGCAGCTGGGCCACTCGTGGAGCCAGCTGAAGCAGATGGCCGAGGCACCAAAGACTTCGCCCGTCATGGCGGCACCGCTGACAAACAGCACGCAGGCTGAAGCCGACGCCAACAAGACAGAACAAGCTGCCGACAGCGCCTTCACACAGGAGGAGCTGGGACGGCAGTGGCTTTCGATGTGCAACCGCATGCCGCAGCAGTACAGCGGCATAGCGGCGCGAATGAAGAACATGCAGCCGCAGGTGGACACACTGCCGCATGTGACCGTAGAGGTGGCCAACGAGCAGATAAAGGCCGAGATGGAGCGCATCAGAGGCAGCATTGCCGCCACGCTGAAGCGCGACCTGCACAACAGCGCCATCACGCTGACCATCAGCGTGGCGCCGCAGCAACCGCAGGAGCATATATTGACGCGCGTGGAGGTGTATAAGCTGATGTGCAAGGACAATCCCGCCATCGAACAGCTTGAGCGAATGTTTGACCTCGACCTGGCATAAGAGTAAGCACACCACCCACCTCACCAAGCTCACCCACAATCCCCACTTTCACCCACCTCGTCCACAACCCCCACTAAACAACCTCATCACACAATAACTATGAAACGACTTTCTACCATATTGCTTGGCCTGAGCTGTCTGTGTGGCTCGGCAGCCGCACAGACCTCTGGAGCCACCGGTGCCACCGCATGGCCTATAGCCGACACTGATGTGCCGTTCCGCATGGCCGACAGCGGTCTCACACTGCCGCGCATAGCGTGGGGGCTGGACCTGTGCTGGCTGTCAGAAGGCAACCTGCAGCGCGGGGCCAACTTTGCCGGACGCGACATGATCGACATCATACGCGTGGGCTTCCGCGCCACATCGGGCGTGGAACAGGGCGCGCTGGGCACCGACCAGACACAGAAGCTGGACGAACGCATAGGCTATGTGCTGCGACATACGCCGCAGGCCAAGGTGAACCTGGCGTCAGACACTGCCGACGACGACCTGGTGGACAGCTGGTACAAGGTGTCAAACAGTACACTCTACGGACAACGATGGGCCAAGATGATAAGGCTGCACCAGCAGCGCGTAGAGCAGAGAGGACTGCAGGTGGCAAGCATATCGCCCTTCAACGAGCCCGATTTCGGCTGGGGGCAGGGCGGCAAGGCCGAGTTCCTGGCCGTCTGCAAGGCGATACGCGACGACGCCAGCTTCGGACAGGTGTTGCTCTCGGGGGGCAACACGCTCAACGACGACCAGGCTACACCCTGGTTCGACTATCTGAAAGACTATCTCGACCAGGGCAACACACACCAGCTGGCAGGGTCGTTCGACAACTTTGCCAACTTCTTCACCCATGTGGCGGCCGAGGGCAAGCAGGGCGTGCTGGACGAGATGCACAACATCATAGAGCCCATGGTGGCCTCGGAGTATGGCATGACGCAGGGCATCTGGTGGGGCACATGCGAGCACACGCGCTCAGAGTTTATGCGCGCCACACGCGGCCAGCGACTCGGATATGCCGAGAACCGCGACAAGTGGACGGCGGCCAGCGTGTTCCGTATGCCCGAGCGAGAGGGTATGACGGGCGAACGCCGCGTGAAGGGCTTCGTGGGCACCAGCGAGCGACAGGCCGCAACCACGCGCTTCCGCTTTCTGGAGCCGACACACGAGGTGTGGTATGACGGCGTCGGACCCACACGCGACTATATCTACACCATACCCGGAGGCACCGGCTACCAGACCGGACAGGTCAACGCCGAGGGGCATGTCACCATACAAGACGGCCAGGACATCATGCCACACATTACCGAGGGCACATACCGCATAGCCAACCGCTACAGCGGGCTGATGCTGACAGGAGCAGCCACAAACGGCGGCAACGTCAACCAGACCACGTCGAGCCTGTCGAACAAGAACCAGCAGTGGACGCTGGCCAAACTGCCGGCCACGGTGGTTGGCGACCGCAACGTGTGGACGCTGACCACGGCCAACGGCATGGCTATGGACGTGCTCAACTGGAGCCTCGAACCAGGAGGCGGCATCATATCATACAGGGGCGGCTACGGCGTGAACGAGCAGTGGTGCCTGGAGTATGCAGGGCAGGGAGCCTTCTACATACGCTCCATGCACAGCGGACTGTACCTGCAGGTGCTGCCCGGCACTGACCGGCAGCAACGCATGTCGGGACGTAAGGCTGAGCAGGCCGCCTTCACGGGCGACAAGCTGCAGCAGTGGGTGCTCGTGGGCGAACGCGTGGTCTATGACAGCATCGCACCCGCCCCACCGCAGCAGCTGGAGGCCACACCGCTGCCTTCGGGAGTCGGGCTGCAGTGGCAGCCGTCGGCAGCACGCGACCTGGAAGGCTACACGCTGCTGCGCAGCACAGACAGCCTGACATGGCACACCATCAACCGCAATCTGACAGAGACGACATACATAGATAACACGGCCGTGGCCGGACACACATATTACTATAAGGTGATGGCTCAGGACCGGTCGTACAACCTGTCTGAACCGACTAACACGGCCGAAGCTACACCTACGGCCGAAGCGGCCATGCTGGCGCGTCTGTTTGTCGATACAGACACGCTGGACGACATGTCGGGCCTGGGCAACCATGCTGCCATGCCCGTGGCTCCTACCTACACAGAGGCCAGTCTGCCGGCAGACAACAGCTCGCTGCACAGGGCACTGCTGCTCAACGGCTCGACGCAGTTCGTACAGTTGCCGGCAGCCGTGGGCTCGACACACCAGCTGACCTTCTGCACATGGATCTACTGGCAGGGCGGCAACAACTGGCAGCGACTGTTCGACTTTGGTACCGACACCGACCACTATCTTTTCCTCACGCCGCGCACGTCCGACGGACAGCGCATGCGCTTCGCCATAAAGAACGGCGACACGGAACAGCAGCTGACAGCCAGCAAGGCTCTGACAGCCTTTGGCTGGCACCATGTGGCCCTGACCATCGACGAGACGGCCGTCACCCTGTATCTCGACGGCCAGCCGCTGGCCACGACCACGGAGATAACGCTGCGGCCCGACGACGTGATGCCAGCCTTCTGCTACATCGGACGCTCGCAGTTTGCCGCAGACCCGCTGCTGCGAGCACGCCTGCACGACGTGCGCATATACAACCACGCGCTGACATCATCGGACATCAACGCCATAGCCAGCATGACCGACGGCATAGACACGCCAAAGCCCGCCGCCACGACAGCCGACCGCAGCTATGACCTGGGCGGACGAGCCGCCGCTGACAGACATTCTCGCGGCATAAGCATCAGCAACGGGAAGAAACACATCAGATAAAGCACACAAAGAAACACATCCATACAATGCATTCAGAAACCCGACAGGGAGAACGCACGCTAAGAGGCCGCATAGAGGTGGTGTGCGGTTCGATGTTCTCTGGCAAGACAGAGGAACTGATACGTCGTCTGCGGCGAGCGCAGTTTGCCCACCAGACGGTCGAGATATTCAAGCCCGCCATCGACACTCGCTACAGCGAGGAAGACGTGGTGAGCCACGACCACAACACCATACGCTCCACACCCATAGAGTCGAGCGACTCCATACTGCTGCTGTCGTCAGAGATTGACGTGGTGGGCATCGACGAGGCACAGTTTCTCGACATGGGACTGCCGCGCGTGTGCAACGAGCTGGCGGGCAGGGGCGTGCGCGTCATCGTGGCCGGACTGGACATGGACTTCCGCGGCGAGCCCTTCGGACCAATGCCGCAGCTGTGCGCCATTGCCGACGACGTGACAAAGGTGCACGCCATCTGCGTGCGCTGCGGAGCCCTGGCATACGTCAGCCACCGCAAGGTGGCAGGCGAGCGGCGAGTCATGCTCGGAGAGACGCAGGAGTATGAACCGCTGTGCAGGGAGTGTTACAAGACCGTCAACTCGTAGGTGTCTTCAATCTTTTATCTTCAATAACCGTAAAAACGTTTACAACCGACATGACTGCCGACAATAACGCTACACTCGACCGCTTCCTGCGCGGACTGTCCATAGCCGGTGCCGTACTGATGGTATGGCTGGTCCTGCGCTACCTGAGCGGCGTGCTGCTGCCTTTCTTCGTGGCTTGGTTCCTGGCATACCTGATCTATCCGCTGGTCAAGTTGCTGCAATATAAGGCGAGGCTGCGCAGCCGCGCGCTGAGCATCATCGTGGCAATGGTCCTGCTCACGGCCCTGCTCGGCGGACTGTGCTGGGCCATAGTGCCGCCGATGATAGAACAGGTGGAGAAGCTGGGCGTGCTGGCAAAGGCATATCTTGACACACAGATGCCGATGGGCAACGTGGCCTCGCAGATACAGCAATGGGTGCAGCAGAATCAGCAGCTGCTGACCGACTTCTTCCAGAGCAATGATTTCCGCGCGATGCTCAAGGAGGCGCTGCCACGCGTGTGGGGCGTGTTGGGACAGACGGCCTCGGTGGTGGTGAGCATTGTGGCGTCGGCCATCACGCTGATGTACATGTTCTTCATTCTGATGGACTACGAGGCGCTGACCGAGGGCGCACTGCGCATGTTCCCAGAGAAGGTGCGCCCCTTCTGGCAGACGCTGGCCAAAGATGTGGAGCACGCCCTCAATGCGTATGTGCGCGGGCAGGGGCTCGTCGCGCTCACGATGGGGGTGCTCTTCTGCATCGGCTTTACCATCATCGATTTCCCTATGGCCATCGGCCTGGGCATACTGATAGGCGTGCTCGACCTGGTGCCTTACCTCCACTCGCTGGCGCTGATACCAACCGTCATTCTGGCGCTGATGAAGGCGGCTGACACAGGGCAGAATTTCTGGCTCATACTGATAGCTGCCCTGGCCGTGTTTCTCATCGTGCAGGTCATCATCGACATGGTGGTGACACCGAAGGTGATGGGGTCGGCCATGGGGCTTAACCCGGCCATACTGTTGCTATCGCTGTCGGTGTGGGGCGCGCTGCTGGGCTTCATCGGCCTGATCATTGCTCTGCCCGCCACCACCATCCTCATTGCCTACTACAAGCGATACGTGACGAAAGAGGAAGAGGAGAGGTCTTAAGGTTTTGAGGGGAGTGGTGTTTTAGAGGGGAGTGGTGAGAGGTGAGAGATATGACTGTAGATTGACAATATATCTAAATGTCTATTTGTCTAATTGTCTATTTGTCTATTTGTCTATTTGTCTAATCGTATAATTGTATAATTGTATAATCGTCTAATTGTCTAACAGTCAGATACAGATAATACGCCTGCAGCAGGTGGACAGCACAAACACCTGGCTGCATGGTCAGGCAGACACGGGCGGCGACCTGTGTGTGGTGGCTGAATGTCAGACGGCCGGCCGCGGACAGGGTACCAACAGCTGGGAGAGCGAGCCGGGCAAGAACCTCACCTTCTCGCTGCTCACACACCCCAAAGGAGTGAGCGCCGCAGAACAATATCTGCTGTCGATGGCAATGGCCGTGGCCGTGCGCGACGCGGCAGCGGCTGCCAGTCCTGAGGCCAACGCCGCCGCCTTCAGCATAAAATGGCCCAACGACATCTACTGGCACGACCGGAAACTGGCCGGAATACTGATAGAATGTGCGCTGCACGGCAGCGAAATACGCAGATGCATAACCGGCGTGGGACTGAACGTCTATCAGCATCACTTCCTGAGCGACGCGCCAAACCCCGTGGCGCTCTGCCAGACAGGAAACATCGCACCAGACCTGCTCGACAACGACCGCCTGCTGCGAGACCTGCTCGGACGTTACGCCGCAAACATGCAACGGCCCGAAGACACACGCAACGCATACCGAAGACAGCTGTACCGACGCAACGGACTGCACCCTTACCGCGACGCTGAGGGAACCTTCATGGCCGAGACCGTGGGCGTGGACGACAGAGGCACACTGCTGCTGCGAGACCAGGCGGGCCGACTGCGTCAATACCAGTTTAAGCAGGTGCAGTTTATTATACCTGACAGGCAATAAACAAACAGTAAATCTCTTTTATCCAGATGAACAAACAACTATTTACCCTGATGTGCATAGCATTTCTGAGCACAGATGCCACGGCCCAGAACCTGCAGACGACAACTATCAACGGTACAGCCACCGACAAGCAGGTGACACGCATCACGCTGACAGGCGACAGGCTGCACCTGACCTTTGCCGACCAGACGGAGACCGACTGCACGATGAAAGCACTCTGCATCGACTTCAAGAAAGGCGACACCGGTATTGACGTGCCAAACGCCACACAGAGACAGACCGCCGAGACAGGCAATGACGTCTATAACATGGGCGGACAGCGCACACGCACCGATCGCAAGACCAAGGGCCTGTATGTGGTGGGGGGAAAGAAGCAAGTGGTTAAATAAAAAAACGCGGAGGACAAGCAAGATGAAAAACATGATAGCAACGACCGTCATGTTCGCCCTGACGGGTATGGGCGCCACGGCACAGACAGCCGCGCAGACCGAGCGTGACGCCACCCACAACCAGCTGGTGCTGACGCAGCACGACGGCATTACCACCTACTACGACGCCGACGAGCTGACAGCCATAGACATCAGCTCCGACAAGGCCACGCTGACCGTGGGCAGCGGGACGCTGACGGTGGACAGGCTGCAGAACCTGCATTTTGTCAAGGCCACGAAGCCGCTGCCTGCCACGGTGGTCAACACGTCCGGACGCGTCGTGATAAGCGAGGCCAGCGGATGGTGTGAGTCGGCATACGCCAAGTTTGAACTGATGGACGGCGCCAAGGCATACAACGCATACATAGCGGGCGGACAATACGCCGACTTCACCCGCGTGGACCGGCAGCTGGTGCGTAACTATGGCACCTACGGACGCGTAGATGTGGTGGGGCTGCCAGCTGCCTACGGCTACAGCCTGCGTATCGTGCCCGTAGATGCCGACGGCAACGAGATGACCGAGGCTGCCAACACCGCCACTGGCATCAACGTCAACAGCTACAGCCGCGAGGGCTTCGCACACAAGAACTGGAGCGGCGTGGGAGCATACAACGACAACGGCACACTGAAAGACGGAGCACGCGTGCTGTATGTGACGAAGCATACGGCCAAGACCGTGACATGTCAGGTGACAACAAGCAGCAAGGGAGGCACGACCGAGTGCACAGGCCTGCAGACCATCATCGACGCATACCAGAAGGGCTACGACACCACGCCGCTCGACGTGCGAATCATTGGCTGTCTGACGGCAGCCGACATGGACGCCTTTAGCTCGTCGGCAGAGGGAATACAGATAAAGGGAAAGAAAGCTGACAGCGAACTTAACATCACTGTCGAGGGCATAGGCGACGATGCCACCATACACGGCTTCGGCTTCTTGTGCCGCAACGCCAAGAGCGTGGAGTTTCGCAACCTGGGCATTATGCGATGCATGGACGACGGCATTTCGCTCGACACCGACAACTCGAACATCTGGATACACAACATCGACGTGTTCTACGGCAAGGCCGGCTCGGGCGACCACGCTAAAGGCGACGGTGCCGTGGACGTGAAGGCCGACTCGAAATACGTCAGCGTGGATCACTGCCGCTTCTGGGACACTGGCAAGTCGAATATGTTCGGCATGAAGAGCGAGAGCGGACCAAACTACATCAGCTACCACCACAACTGGTTCGACCACAGCGACTCGAGACACCCGCGGGTGCGGACGATGAGCGTGCATGTGTGGAACAACTTTTTCGACAACTGTGCCAAGTATGGCGTGGGGGCCACGTCGGGAGCCAGCGTCTTTGTCGAAAATAACTATTTCCTGAAGACAAAGAAACCCATACTCAGTTCGCAGCAGGGCACCGATGCCCTGGGCAGCGGCACCTTCTCTGGCGAAAGCGGCGGCATGATAAAGGCATACGGCAACCACTTCGACCGGACGGTCGCCAACTTCCGCTACTACACGCAGGACGCACCTGCCTCAACGGGCTACGACGCCTACGAGACAGCCACGCGCAGCGAGGCCCTGCCTGCCACGGAGCTGACAAGGGTGGGCGCGACGGCATACAACAATTTCGACACCGACACGGCGCTCATGTATGACTACCAGCCCGACATGGCCGCCGACGTGCCCGAGCAAGTGACGGGCTACTACGGGGCCGGCAGAATGAACCACGGCGACCTGAGCCACAGCTTCAAGGACAACGTGGGCAACGACGATGCCGACTCGACCGTGGACAGCCAGCTGGCGGCTCTCATCGACGGCTATAGCTCTGCCTTTGTGGGCTTCTTCGGCGAACAGGAAGGCGAACAGGGTGACGAGCAGGGTGGCGAGCAAGGCGGCGAGCAAGGCGGCCAGGACGACGGAAACGTCAACCCCGACGGCACTATCACATGCAGCTTCGACAAACAGGGAACGCCGTCGAACGCGTTCTTCACCGTCAGCGGCAACGGCTCGAACTCGAAGGGCAGCTGCACACTGGAAGACGGCACCGTGCTCACCACATGTCTCAAGATGGAAAAGGACACATACATACGCTTCACCACAACGACGCCGATGACAATGTCGCTCTACTTCGCCGACACGGAGACGGGCTCGATAATGATTGACGCAACGATGGCTACCAGCGACAGCCACATACTGACTCAGCAGCTTGAGGCTAAGGAACACGAGCTGACTAAGGCCGAGATACGCAACCTGTTCTACATCAAACTGGTGCCAACCGAGGCTGATGAATAGGAACACAAAAAAAACACCTCAAACCTATCTTCACAGACGGGTTTGAGGCCAAACAATCTTTGGAAAATGATTAAAATATAGATCGTACTTGCCAAATAAAATGCAAGTGAACCATTCACTTATGATTTCTGCTGCAAAGGTACGCAGTTTTCCTGATTGTTCCAAATATTTTCAACAAAATCTGCTGATATTT
>JAILBT010000082.1 GCA_024680755.1 Prevotella sp.
CTCATGGCTCATGTTGGCGATGAAGGCCGACTTCATGCGGTCGCTCTCCTCGGCCTTCGTGCGGGCCAGGATGAGCGCCTTCTCCATGTTCTTACGCTCATCGACGCGCTGCGATGTGCCGACGATGCTGAGGGGTTTCCCATCGACGTCGCGACGGGTGATGATGGCGGAGCTCTCCTCCCAGTAGAAATTGTTGGTCTCGGGATTTATCACACGGTAGGTTTCGTGGTACTCCTCGCTGCGCCCCTCACACAGGGCATTGATAGAGGCATAGACCCGTTGGGCATCCTCCTGGTTCAGCGCCTTCAGAATGTCGGAGAAAGAGGCGTCGGCAGCAGTATGCACACTGTCTATGTCACGGAAATCATAGTCGAAAGTCAGCTTCATGGTCTGAGGGTTTATATGCCATGTTGCCAGGCGCAGCGCCTTGAGCACAAACTCGTATTCTATGTTCTCGTTCTGAAACTTGCCGAGCTCGGCAAGCTCCTGACGGAGCACCTTTCTGGCACGAAGCTGCATGACATAGAGAAAGAGAAGGCCCACAATCAGCAGGGTGCCCACAAACCAGTAAAGCACCTCCGTCTGGCTTATCAGCCTGCCTATATAAGCAATTTCCTCAAACATCAGCGCAAAATTACATAATTTATTCGAATTAAAGGGCAAAAAAACGGAATAATTTCGCTGTGACGTCGTTTTTTCCGTTTTTTTTTGTACTTTTGCACATTGACTAAGTAACAATGCAAAGAGATGATGAAGAAAAACAGTATACTCAGAGTGTTATCCGTGCTGACACTGATGGCGTCGGCACCAGTACAAGGAACAGCCGCCGACGCCGCACCAGCGCCGCTGACATGCGCCGACACGACGGCCACGGAGACGACTATCAGCGTGACGGCATTCAGGCTCGCCGGACCGTTTGCCGTCAGCAAGCCCTTTGCCACCGACAGTGTCGACGTGCAGGGCAAGAAGTACGACGAGCAGTCACTGCTCTCGGCACTGCCGCTGCAGGCTGAGCCGCAGGACGTGTTCAGCGGCAGCGTGCTGCCGTCACTGCCCGACAGCCGTTCGGTGGGGGTGCTGACGTTCTACCTGGACAACAGTGACTTCCTGAAAGGCACCATCAAGGTGAAAGGGCCCAAGAACTACAAACTCTACGTTGACGGCAAGGAGGCCGGCGACAAGCTGGACCTGGCACCGGAGCACCACACCTTTGCCATACGCTATCTGGCACAGCCCAGCGACAGCGACAGCATCAGCGTGACCATCGGCGCCCCCTGTGCCACGAGCCTCGCTCCCGCCACCACCGTCGTCTCGACGAAGACAGCACACCCCTATATGTTCCATGACCTGACCGACGGACGCCGCGTGCGTGGCGTCAGCCTGTCGGCCGACGGCAAGTATGTCTGCGTGAGCTACCAGACCACAGAGCGCAACGGCAACAGCCGCTGGGACTACGAGCTGCGCGACGTGAAGAGCGGACGCCTGCTGGCACGGCCCTCGCACAACGTGCGCTGGATGCCCCGCAGCACTGCCTGGATAGAAGAGGAGCGCGAACAGGGACAGCGCGTGCTGTACAAGGTGGAGCCGCTCACCGGCAGCCGCACCCGCTGGACGGCAGGACTGCCCGACGGCAGCTACACCGTGAGCCCCACCGAGGACTTCCTCATCGTAAGCATAGAGGCCAAGGGAACGAAGGAGGATGCCGGCGTGTTCGAGGTGCTGGAGATGGACGACCGCCAGCCCAACTGGCGAAACCGCAACTACCTGTGCCGCTTCGACGTGACGACGGGACTGACACAGCGCCTCACCTTCGGCTCGCACGGACACTACCTCTGCGACATCAGCGCCGACGGACAGAAGCTGCTGGTGGCATCGTCGCATTCAAGGCTGGCCAAACGCCCCACAGAGGTTAGCGACTACTATATCATTGACGCCAAGACCATGCATACCGACACGCTGATGATGAGCGAGGGCTTCCTCGGCGGCGCCGTGTTCTCACCCGACGCCTCACAGCTGCTGTTCACTGGCACACCAGAGGCCTTCGACCGCATAGGCTGCCAGCTGCCCGCCGACGTCACACCGAGCATGACCGAGAACGAGCTGTTCCTCTACGACATTGCCACGCGGAAGGTGACACCGCTGACCAAGGATTTCGACCCGTCGGTAGACGGCAGCCCCGACTGGTCGTGGGCCGACGGCAAGATATACTTCCGCGCAGAGTGCCGCGACTACGTCTATCTCTACCAGTTAGACCCGAAGACGGGCGAGACGGTGCAGATAGCCTGTCAGGGTGACGACATCTACCGTTTCGACATGGCTACCCACGCGCCGCTCCTTGCGTACCTTTCTTATAATACCTTAGAACCGGCATCGGCCTATATCATCA
>JAILBT010000143.1 GCA_024680755.1 Prevotella sp.
ATCTGTCTATTTGTCTATCTGTCTATTTGTCTAACTGTCTATCTGTCTAACTGTCTATCTGTCTAACTGTCTATCTGTCTAACAGTCTATCTGTCTAACTGTCTATCTGTCTAACAGTCTATCTGTCTAACAGTCAATCTATCTAACTGTCAAAGCATGGAAGGGGATTTTATCCATATCAACGACTGGCTATTGCCTCTCAGCTGGCTCTACGGCCTTGGCGTCGGCGTGCGCAACCTGCTGTTCGACCTGGGTGTGCTGAGGAGTCGTTCCTACGACGTGCCCGTCATCTCGGTGGGCAACGTCACTGTGGGCGGAACGGGCAAGACACCCCATGTGGAGTATCTCATCCAGCTGCTGCACAACAGGTGCCGCGTGGCCGTGCTCAGCAGGGGCTACAAACGTAAGAGTCGGGGCTACCTGCTGGCCGCCGCCGATACGCCCATGCGCATGATAGGCGACGAGCCATACCAGATGAAGCAGAAATACCCCGACATCAGCGTGGCCGTAGATAGGAAGCGCACGCGTGGCATAGAGCGTCTCACCAGCGATGCAGCCACCTGCGACACCGACGTCATACTGCTTGACGATGCCTTCCAGCACCGATATGTCAGTCCCGGCATCAACATCCTGCTGGTTGACTACCATCGCCTCATCATCTACGACAAACTGCTGCCCGCCGGCCGTCTGCGTGAGCCGCAGAACGCAAAGAACCGCGCCGACATCGTCATCGTGACAAAGTGTCCGCGCTCGCTGCGGCCCATGGAGTATCGCGTGCTGACCAAGGCCATGAGCCTCTTCCCCTACCAGCGACTCTATTTCACCACCTTTGCCTACGACCAGCCGCGCCCGCTCTTCGACGCACAGCCGCTCTCGCTCGGCGACCTGCTGGCACGCAACCACCTGTTCATGGTCACCGGCATAGGCTCGCCACGGCACATGGAAGACGACATCAGACAGATGGCAGCCGAGCTACACCCTGGACAGACGGCAGAGCAGGTCGTCACACATATCTCGTTTGCCGACCACCATAATTTCAGCCGGCGCGACATTGACAGAATCAACAACGCTTTCGACAGCCTGCCCGAGGGGGCCGTGGCCGTCACCACAGAGAAAGACGCGGTCAGGCTACTCTGCTGCCAGTCGCTGTCTCAGCGCCTGCGACACCACCTCTATGTGCTGCCCATCAGGGTACAGTTCATGCTTGACCAAGAAGAAATGTTCAACGAAAACATCATAGGCTATGTACGAAAAAATTCAAGAAACAGCATCCTGGCTCAAAGCAAGGATGACCACAGCTCCCGAGACCGCCATAATCCTGGGAACGGGTCTCGGACAATTAGCTTCAGAGATAACTGACACACAGGAGTTTCGCTACCAGGATATACCCAACTTCCCCGTCTCGACCGTCGAGGGACACAGCGGCAAGCTCATCTTCGGCAAGCTCGGCGGCATTGACATCATGGCCATGCAGGGCCGTTTCCACTACTACGAGGGCTACTCGATGAAGGAGGTAACCTTCCCCGTTCGCGTGATGTACGAGCTGGGCATCAAGACGCTCTTCGTCAGCAACGCCGCAGGCGGCATGAACCCGGGCTTCAAGATTGGCGACCTGATGGTCATAACCGACCACATCAACTTCTTCCCCGAACACCCGCTGCGCGGAAAGAACTTCCCCACCGGCCCGCGCTTCCCCGACATGCACGAGACCTACGACCACAGCCTCATCCGCCTGGCCAGCGAGATAGCACGCGAGAAGAAGATACGGCTGCAGTACGGCGTTTACATGGGCGTGCAGGGACCCACCTTCGAGACACCTGCCGAGTACCGCATGTATCGCGCCATGGGCGGCGACACGGTGGGCATGAGCACCGTGCCAGAGGTTATCGTGGCCCACCACTGCGGCATACGCACCTTCGGCATCAGCGTGGTAACGGACCTGGGCGGATTTGACAATCCCGTCGAGGTGAGCCACGAGGAGGTGCAGGAGGCTGCCGACAAGGCCCAGCCGCTCATGACCGAGATTATGCGTGAGATGATAGTGCGCTCGGCTCAGGTGGAGAGCCGTAAGACAGAGCAGTTTAACACCGACCACCCTACCGACCTCTTCAAGCAGCAGTAAGCCACTATGGAAATAGCAAAGCTGGGCGAGTTCGCCCTGATAGACCGTCTGACCAGCGACCTGCAGCCACGCAACGCCAGCACACGTACCGGCGTGGGCGACGACTGCGCCGTGCTGCACTATCCCGACCGTGAGGTGCTCGTCACAACAGACCTGCTCATGCAGGGCGTACACTTCGACCTGACATACTCTGACCTGGAACACCTGGGCTACAAGGCCGTGATGGTCAACCTGAGCGACATCTTTGCCATGAACGGCACGCCGCGACAGATAACCGTGTCGCTCGCCCTTGACAAGCGCTTCAGCGTGGAAGACGTCGAACTGCTCTACCGCGGCATGCGCCGCGCAGCCGACAAGTGGCATGTGGACATTGTGGGGGGCGACACCACACCGTCGCTCACCGGACTGTGCATCAGCATAACGGCCATCGGCGAGGCACGCGCCGACGACATCGTCTATCGCAGCGGCGCACGCGACACCGACCTCGTCTGCGTCTCGGGCGACCTCGGGGCTGCATACATGGGCTTGCAGCTGCTGGAGCGCGAGAAGGCCGTCTTCATACAGCAGCTGAAGAAAGACAAGAACGTGCAGTTCCAGCCCGACTTCGCCGGACGGGAGTATCTGCTGCAGCGACAGCTGGCTGCAGAGGCCCGCGGCGACATCGTCGAGCGACTGCGACAAGCCGGCATCAAGCCCACTGCCATGATGGACATCAGCGACGGACTATCGAGCGAGCTCATGCACATCTGCAAACAGAGCAACACGGGCTGCCGCATCTTCGAGAAAGAACTACCCATCGACTATCAGACAGCTGTCATGGCCGAAGAGCTGAACATGAACGTCACCACTTGCGCACTCAACGGTGGCGAAGACTACGAGCTGCTGTTCACCGTGCCAATAGCCGACCATGAGAAGGTGGCACAGATGGACGACATACATCTCATAGGACACATCACGCGGCAGGAACTGGGCCACACGCTCGTCACGCGCGACGGACAGGAGATGCAACTCAAGGCACAGGGCTGGAACCCATTGGCCTGAAACAAGGTCTGACAAGGGCCGTAACAAACTGAAATAGGTTTTTTGGCGGTGTCGGAAAAAAAAATATAATATTTTTTGCAGGTTTGCAAAAAAGATTTAACTTTGCAGCGACATTACATTATTGCGCGACGACGGGATTAACAAATAATAACTTACTTTATAACAACCTGTCATTATATGGAGACAGCGAGATTAACAAACAATAACTAATACATATATTAATTAAATTCTATTCAAGATGAACAAGAAAATCTTTAGCAGATTGCTCATGGGTGCCGTGGCTGCGGTCACCCTGAGCACTTCGTTCGTTTCCTGCAAGGACTACGACGAAAATCTGTATGCAGATCTCTCAAAAGAGATCACCGACCGTAACAAGTCCCTCATGGACGTGTACGATGCGCAGATTGCCGCCCTGAACACCAGGCTGACGTTCGTTGAGGACAGCCTCGCAAAGGTAGTGAGCTGCCGATGCAGAACTGATGCTGAGTGGCTGGCATGGCTGGCTGCCAATGGCTACATCACTGACACCCAGCTGCAGGGCTACCTCAGCCAGTATGCCAAGCTGACCGACCTGCCTGACCTGAGCGGATATGCCAAGCTGACCGACCTGCCCGACATATCGCAGTATATTTCTGCAAACCAACTGGCCACTATGCTCGGATTCTCGGACGGACAGATTCCCAGTGGCTTCAAATTTCAGGAGTTCTTTAACGAATACGTTACCACTATTGTAAATCAGTACACCTATAGTGACTCTCTGCTCCGCTCAAGCGTGGACAGCCTGAGAGCCCGCGTAGAGGCACTGGAGACCGACAGCATGCAGAGCGTGCTGCAGAAGATATCTGAGCTTGACCAGAAGATTATCACTCTCGACGCTCAGGTGCAGCAGAACAAGACTGACATCGAGGCTGCCAACATTAGGATTGATGCTCTGAATAATGCCATCACGAGCATCAACGAGCGTCTTGGCAAGCACGACGAGCGCCTCGACTCTATCGTGGGTGCGCTGAAGGATATCAACGAGCAGATAGAGACCAAGTACAACGAGCTGAACACCAAGATAGGCGAGCTGGCCCAGACCGTGAGCCAGCATAACGACCAGATCGCTGCCCTGCAGAGCGCCGTGGCTACCAACACAGCTGCCATTACGAGCCTGCAGAACCAGATGAACAACAAGGCCGACAAGTCGGAGGTGGATGCCCTGAAGGAGCAGATCGCCGCCCTGCAGCAGAAGGTTAGGGCCGACAGCACCGTGCTCGACCAGCTCATTCGCGACCAGATTGCCTTAGTGCAGGAAGAGCTCGACAAGAAAGCCTCGCAGGAGGCCGTCGATGCCGTCAACCAGCGCGTCGATGACCTTGAGGGCCGCGTGGCCGGGCTGGAGGACCGTACCAACGCCATGCTGACCAAGCTGGGCGACCTTGAAGACGCATACAAAGCTGCCGACCAGCAGCTCAGCGACCGTATCGATGCTCTGAAGGACGACGTAGAGACTAATGCCGCCGCCATCAGCACCCTCGACGAGAAGGTGAACGTGTTGCAGGGCGACGTGGAGAAGATCAAGACCTATCTGAAGTCGCAGGTTACCAGCGTGGTGGTCGAGGGCACATACAACAATGTGTTCGGCTATGCCAACCTGCCCGTGGGCCTGCAGAGCAACATCCTGGCCGGCTTCTATGGCCAGGTGGAGCAGGACGTAGAGTTCCCGACAGCCGACGAGGCACTGGGCGAGGCCATGACTCCCGAAGACTTCATGGGTCTGGGTGGCGATGCCATCGAGGGCTACTATGTGAAGAGCGCCGGCGGCAAGCTGCTCAACGACAAGGACAACGGCGTGTATGTTGGCAAGCTCTATGTGACTGTCAATCCCTCGGGCGTTGACTTCCAGGGCAAGACCCTCGCCCTGCAGAACAGCCGCGGCGAGGCTGCCAACGCCACACTGCTGCCCCTGCAGAAGGCCGACGACGTGCTGCTGACCTTCGGTATCGGCAAGACACGCTCGGTGGACAATGGCTTCTATCAGGCCGAGGCATACGTGCCGGAGTCGAAGATTGGCGATGCGAAGCTCTCCATGACTCCTGAGATGAAGGAAAGCATGAAGGACGTGCTCAAGTCGCTCAAGGCTTCAATAAAGAACCGCAGGATTATCCGTAACTTCAGCCTGAACGAAGTGGCACAGGCCACCTACAAGCAGATAAACCAGCTCTTCGGTGAGGCCTACGCTGCCAAGGCTACCTACGAGGGCATCGACGGCACCCAGCAGAACGTGATGTCTGGCTACGACATCGCCAGCCGCGTCATCTCTCCCCTGTCATACGAGTTCCTGAAGGACCGTTCTGTCAAACTGCCGAAGCTCAGCGAGCTGGAGCAGCTGAAGATTGACGACTTGGTGAAGATTAAGGGCCTGAAGATTGACACGACCAACATCAATTTCAAGAGAGTTCAGTTTAACGACCTCGACACGGTCCTCGTGGACGTAGAAGTCACAGTGCCTGTGCCCGACACCGAAAATGTTACCATAACTGCAGAGGTTGTTGACAAGGGCAGTACCGGTGAAGGAACTGGCCATCTGGAGTACGATGCTGAGAACGATGTCCAGATTGTTATCGTTGACGACGTGACCCTGAACCTGCACATCGATGCCAACGTGACGGATGTCAACATACCGACTAAGGACTCTACCCTCACCTTTACAGTGCCCGTGCCCCTGGATGCAGTCAACCAGCGTGTACGCGACCTCGTGAACGGTGTGAACGATAACGTGGAGATGCTCATTGCCAGGATCAAGGAAGCCGTCGGACAGGTCAACGGTGCTAACGTGGTGGACTACGGCAGCGCTCAGAGCAAGGTTGACGACATCATCGGCCGCGTGAACAGTATCATCAAGCGCATCAATTCCTGGATTGTCCGTGTAAACAACTATATCAACAACGCCAATGGCTACCTGCAGCCCGTGCTGATGTACGATGCCACCGATGGCTACATGCACCAGGTCAGCGAGCAAAAGCTGATACCTACTCCTCTGAAGCTCTCTAAAGCCGGCAACGGCGTGCTGCTCACCCCGACATCGCGCACCGCCGAACTGGTTGCTCCTGCCTTCAAGAAGTTTGTGGCTGTGACCAACGTATGGGACAATAATGGCAACCTCGTCGAGAGCGCCAAGCAGGCCGCTAACAACGTCGAGTTCATGAACACCGTGCTGCCCGGCACACAGAACGCCGTGGTATTCGCTCCTCAGGCCACCGTTGGCTATACCTACGAGATAGTCTATCAGGCTATGGACTACAGTGGCAAGGTGCGCACCAACAAGTACTATATCAAGGTTGTGAAATAACGTTTTACCGACAATAAAAAACTAAGAAGATATGAAAAACATTAAGACAATCCTGTCTGGAATGTTGCTCATGGGCTGCCTCACCGCGGCAGCCCAGGAGCCGGCCTCCAAAACCGTTTACGATTTCCAGCCGCACTGGTATGTACAGCTGCAGGCAGGTGGCCAGCACACCATCGGCGAGGTGGACTTCGCCGACCTGCTCTCGCCCAACGCACAGGTGGCCGTGGGCTACAATTTCACTCCCGTTGTGGGCGCCCGACTCAATGTCAACGCATGGCAGAGCAAGGGCGGACTGAAATCATACGGCCTGAACAAAAACTGGAAGTGGAACTATGTTGCTCCGCAGGTGGACCTCATGTTCAACCTGAGCAACCTCTTCGCCGGCTACAACCCCACCCGCGTGTTCAACCTGAGCCTCTTCGGTGGTCTGGGTGCCAACATCGCTTTCAGCAACAAGGAGGCACAGGACGCCAAGGCTGAGTTCATCGCTGCCCGTTCGGCCTACGACGCCACGCAGGGCCAGGCCAACCAGGCTTACGCCCACGAGCCTCTGGAGTATCTCTGGGACGGCACCAAGACCCGCCTCGTGGGTCAGCTGGGCCTCGCTGCCGACTTCCGCCTGAGCGATGCCGTCAGCCTCGGCCTCGAGTTGAGCGCTAACACCCTGAGCGACCACTACAACTCGAAGAACGGCGGCAACACCGACTGGTACTACAACGCCCTCGTTGGCGTGAAGATCAATCTGGGTCAGACCTACACCAGCCGCGTGGTTGAGGCTCCCAAGCCTCAGGTCATCGTCAAGGAGGTTGTCAAGGAGGTGCCCGTGCAGCAGCCCCAGCCCCAGGTGCAGCAGCAGCTGACACAGACCGCCACCAACGCTACCGTTGACGTTATCCGCCGCGAGATATTCTTCAACATCAACACCTTCACCATCAAGAAGGCCGACGAGCAGAAGGTTAAGGACATCGTTGACTTCCTGAACCAGCACCCCGCTGCCAAGGTGACCGTTGAGGGTTATGCCGACAAGGGCACCGGCAACGCCAACGTCAACTACCGTCTGGCTGGCAAGCGCGCCGCCTCTGTGGTGACCATGCTGAAGAAGATGGGCATCAGCGCTGACCGTATCGTCTCTGTCAACAAGGGCGACAAGGAGCAGCCGTTCCCCATCAACGAGAAGAACCGCGTGAGCATCTGTGTGGCTCAGTAAGCTCTGCACTAATGCTCCTGCAGTCAGGATACACAGCATAAAAGAAAGTCTTTGGCAGGTGAGCTTATACCCCTGCCAAAGACTTTTTTTAATGTCGTGGTATCAGCAGTCTTCTGATAATTATAATAACCGCCCTGTAAGGCATTTTTCCAATTTGACCAATTTAACTATGATGAAACGAATACTCTCTATGTCCGTTCTCGCCGCCGTGTCGGCCTCGGCCCTGGCCCAGGTGCAGCCCTTTGAGAATGGCTTCTTCCATGCCCGCAACGTGGGCACCACGCGCTGGATAACCATGCGCGACAACTACTCGAGCGGCCTCAACACCCGCACCACCACCTACGATGTCAGCGCCCTGTGCACCTTCCGCAGCTATAGCAACATCGTGTCCGACCCGGGCTCGGTGGTCTATGTGGCAAAGTACGGTCAGGGCTACAACCTCTATGCCCAGGGCACCGATGTGTTTAGCTTCACCAACGGCTTCGTGGTCTATCTGGCCAATGCCGCCGTCGAGAATGCCTACATACTCTACAGCCGCTACTCGGGCGTGGAAGCCCACCTGAACGATGCCAGCAGCTTCCGCGAGGAGGGAGCCGTCAGTACCATCTACAACGCCAACTACCCGCAGAACGAGTTCTGGTATATCGACCCTGTCAGCCAGGAAGACGAGCAGTACTTTGGTGTCACACCCACCGTGCAGATAGGCAGCGACTACTATCAGACACTCTACACCTGGTTTGGCTATACGTTCTACTCCGAGGGCATGTCGGCCTGGTATGTCAAGCGAGTCACTGACGATGGCTATGCCATCATTGCGCCCGTAGAGGGCACGCAGGTGCATGGCGCTACACCCGTCATTATTCGCTGCTCGGGTGCCGATGCCTCTGCCAACCGCCTCACGCCCATCTATGACACCGAGGCTGGCCCTGCCGACAATCAGCTGCACGGCGTCTATTTCTGTCACGACCAGGGCCGCCTGGGGCTGCAGATCGAGGGACCGCACCGTGTGGTGACAACGTTCGACCCCGCCACCATGCGCCTGCTTGGCAAGACGGCCGACGGCCAGCTGGCCTTTGTCAACGGCACCGAATGGGCCAAGAACTCGTATGACCGCGAAAAGGATACGACCTATTATCTCGTACCGGCCAACACCTGCTATCTGTCTGTCAGCGAAGACACGCCGGCCGAGCTGCCCGTACTGACGGAGCAGGAGTATATCGACCTGGCCGTGACCAGCGTCAAGGCTGATGCCGCTGTTGACACAAAGGGTGTCTTCACCCTCTCAGGCCAACAACTGAACGCCACAGGCCAGACCGACGGCCTGCCCGCCGGTATATATGTGGTCAACGGCCGCAAGCAGGTGGTGCGTTGAGCGTCCATCTCCTCTTATGTAACGCTATGCCACGATACGAAAAGCTATAAGCAAACAACAGATACGTGAAAGACAGTGTATTGATATTGAGCGGTGGTGTTGACAGCACCACCCTTCTTTACGACTATAGGGACCGCATAGCGCTTGCGCTGTCGTTCCACTATGGCTCGAAGCACAACGGCCGCGAGCTGCCCTTTGCCGCATGGCACTGCCAGCAACTGCACATCGAGCACCGTGTGGTGAAGCTCGGTTTCATGCCGTCGCTGCTCAACAGCTCTCTGCTTGAGGGCGGCGGCGACATCCCCGAGGGACAGTATGCCGACGACAACATGCATTCTACGGTGGTGCCCTTCCGCAACGGCATAATGCTATCCATTGCTGCCGGCGTGGCCGAGAGCATGGGCCTGCAGTATGTGATGATGGCCAACCACAGTGGCGACCACGCCATCTATCCCGACTGCCGGCCGGAGTTTGTCAGTGCCATGAGCGCTGCCACTGCCGCCGGCACATACAACGGCGTTCGCCTGCTGGCACCCTACACAGATATGACCAAGGCCGACATAGCACGCCGCGGACGTCAGCTCGGCATCGACTACAGCCGCACATGGAGCTGCTACAAGGGGCAGCAGAACCACTGTGGGCGCTGCGCCACCTGCGTGGAGAGGCGCCAGGCCTTTGCTGCCGCCGGCATCGCCGACGCGACGGTCTATGACGATTAACGCTCCCTCACATGGTGTCTGCCAAACGGAAAACAGCCATATTCGCTCTCGCTGCTAATGCCTGCATAGTGCTGACGGCCTGTGGCACGGGGCTGCGCGGCGGCGACCTGGTGTTTGTGTCGCCGCGCGCCGCCAATGCCATCACGGCCGTGACCCACGGTGCCGCGAAGCTGCCCATCGACCATGTGGCCATATACGATGGCACTGTCTTTATTGAGGCCCTGCCGATGAGGGGCGTGTGCCTGACACCGGCTGACAGCTTCTACGCCGCGCATCGCGGCGAGAGGCTGCTCATAGGTCGGCTGCGCCGCGGCAGAGCCGACCTGCGACGGTCGCTCGACAATGCCAGACAGTATCTCTGTCTGCCCTACGACAGCCTCTACAGCGATACCGACTCGGCCATCTACTGCAGCGAGCTGGTGCAGAAGAGCTATGTGGATGCGAAGGGACGCAGGCTGTTTGCCACCATACCAATGGAGTTTCGCGACAGCACGGGAGCGATACCGCGCAGCTTCACCGAGTTCTATGGCAGCCGCGGCCTTGACGTGCCAGAAGGTCTGCCGGGCAGCAACCCCGGACAGCTCTCGCGCCATCCAGCAATAAAAATCAAAGTAAAATGAAATCATTCCTACTCCTTGCTGCCCTGTGTGGCAGCCTGTCGGCAGCGGCCGACGAATATATCACAGCCGGCGACGGCACCATTTACGATTTTGGCCGGCTGGCTGCGATAGCCGAGAGCGGTGTGCAGCCGGCCGGCGATGCAGCCTACACGTTGACCAAAGACGTAACCATTGCCGTGGGCGACAGCTTCGACATCGAACAGAGTGTCAGGGTCGGACTCGCCGACGGTGTCCGGCTGACCTTCAAGGGCGGCGCGCGACTTGAGGCCACACGGGTCGTCGTGGCACCGGCCGACACGTCCGCGGGCAGCACCTGTGCCCCCTACGGCATTGTGGTTGACAACAGCACACACGCCACCAACGTCTCTGGCTTCGTCTTCGACCGCTGCGGACTGCGCAGCATGGGGCGCTGCGGACTGAACATCAGCCGCTGCGACTTCTGCCAGCACAACGGCGTGTCGGGTTCGGCAGCACTGCTCATGGGGGCCGACGGAGCTGCCTTCACCGTGCGCGACTGCCACTTCACCGGCGGTCAGCGCTCGGCCATCGGCGGCGCCGCCAACTATCTCAACCCCGTCGTGATAGAGCGCTGCACCTTCATCGCCAACGGCCAGGCCAATCGCAATGCACCGCAGCTGAACCTGACCGTGGCCGACTCGGTGGTGGTGCGCGGCTGCGTGCTTCGGGGCGACAGCTCGAGAAACATGGTGGGAGGCATCGTGGTGAGCAACCTAATGAACTTCAGTGGCGACTATCGCACGCTGATAGAAGACTGCCATATCAGCAACCATCGCTTCGGCATCGCCACCTACATGCGGCAGCAGGCCACGCTGCGCCGCAACCAGATAGTCAACAACTGCTTTGAGGCCAATCCCATGAACGGCGGCAGCGGCATCAATATCTACGACCCCAACAGCCAGCAGCAGGCGCATATCGAGGGCAACCGTATTGAGCTCAACCTGTGGGGCATAACGGTCATAGGCGGACAGAAGGTGAACGCCGGCCGCACCGATGTGGCCACCGATGATGCCGACTATAATCCCGGCCAGAACACATTCCTGAACAACGGGTTCGACGGTATGGTCTATGACTTCTACAACAACTCGGCCGCGACCGTCTATGCCCAAGGCAACTACTGGCTGTCGGCGACCGAGCCGACAGCCGATGCCATCGAGCAGTGTGTCTATCATCAGGCCGACGACGCTCAGCTCGGGCCGGTCATCTTCAGCCCCTGGGCCACCGACCCTGCCGGCGTGGCAGTGCTGCGCCAGACCACTGCTACGGCGGGCGAGAGCTACACCCTTGACGGCCGCCGAGTGCAGGGCCGCTGTCACGGCCTCGTGCTGAAGCGCGACGGCGGACGCACCATCAAGCTCATGGCCCGATAGGCTATCACCATGAGCAGATAGCACAGCACCACGTCGGCCTCCGACGGGTGCAGACCGTCAACGCAGGCACCGGGCCACTGAGCAATGCGCCCGATGCCTGCGTTCATCGTATGCAGTAGCCACGTCAGCGGTGTAGCCAGCCAGGCGGCTGCCCACGGCAGCACCACCACGGCCAGTCCGAGCGTCAGTATGCCGTAGGCTAAGGGTATGACCAGCATGTTGACAGCGAGGAAATAGACCGGCAGGCGGCCGAAATGGTAGGCCACGAGTGGCGCGGTGCCCGCTTGTGCAGCCACGGCCACAGCCGCTAAGTGCCACAGCAGCGACAGTGTGGAGGCCGCCATGCGGTTCAGCGGCTCGGGCAGTGGCTCTAAGCGCTCTTGCATCGCCCTGAGCCAGGGCTCGGTGCGCGGCACTATGCTCAGTATGGCTGCCACGGCGAGAAACGACAGCTGGAAACCCACGTCGCACACCGACAGCGGACTGCACAACAGTATCAGCACTGCCGACAGCCCCAGCGAGTTCAGACCGTTGCTCTGCCGCCGGCCCATGCGCATCACTACATAGGTGGAAACCATTATCGCAGCACGCACCACACTGCCTGGCAGACCTGACACAAGGGCGAAGCCCCAGACCAGCGCCAGCGTCGCCATGCCTGCCACCATCACCATTCGCCGGCGCCGCACCCACAGCAGCATGACCCAGGCCACGATGCTCAGGTGCAGTCCGCTCAGGGCCAGCACATGGCTGGCTCCTGTGTCGCCGTAGCTTTGCCGCAGCTGCGCGGACAGCTGCGACTTGTCGCCAAGCGTCATTGCACGCAGCACGGCTGTCTCTGCCTCGTCTGACGACAACCCATCGTAGCGCTGCAGCAGACCGTGTCGCCATATCGCGAAGCGCAGGCGCAGGCGCTGCATGGTCGGCAGCCTGTCCAGCAGTTCCATGTCGTCACACGGAGCAACACGGTGGCTGTCAACAAAGGCTGTGCCAACATAGCCGTGCGCCAGCAGATACTGACGATAGTCGAAGCGGCCGTGCACCCACTGCCGCGGACGTTCTATGCGGGCCGATATATCTATCAGCTGCCCGGGAACGAGCAGCCGGCGCCTGGTGCCGCTGCCGAAATAGAGTCTCAGTTTGTGGCCCATGCCGTCGAGCGTCAGCACATCGACCGTGGTGCTGCGTTCCGTTGTCCGTGGCTCGGAGCATACCACTACGCTCATGCTGCGTATTTCATCGGTCCAGTCCACGTCCATGCGTTGCCGCTCTGCCTGGCACAGCAGCATGCCGAGCACAGCTATGCCGACGCCTGTCAGAAGGCTTGTCGTCAGTTTCCAGCCGCCGCGACAGGCTGCGGCCTCCTTGCGGCCATGCAACGTAAGCCACAGCAACACGGACGTGACTGCCAGCAGACAACCCCACAGCCACCATGCCGACAGACAAAGCGGTAGCTGAAGACTCAATACAATGCCGAGACTCAGCCACAGAGCTATTCGCAGCAGGGGAAACATGGGGAGATGAGAGCTGAGAGGTGAGAGACGGGAGTCTGGAGATGTGATGGGAAAATAAGGTGGGAGAGGGGGCTGGGAGTGAGCCCGAGAGGAGATGTGGAGAGGGTGGCAGGAAAAGCTGGGAGGGGATGCGTACTTAGCCGAACAGCAGGCGCAGGGCCTCTTCCACCTTACGTACGGGGTGCAGCTCAATCTTGTGGTGTCGTTGGCCGAAGGCCTGCATGTTATACTTAGGCAGTATGATGTGGCTGAAGCCCAGCTTTGCAGCCTCGGCCACGCGCTGCTCTATGCGGCTGACGGGCCTCACCTCGCCGCTCAGTCCCACCTCGCCGCACAGACACCAGCCAGCCTCTATTGGCGTATCGACGTTGCTCGACAGCACAGCCGCTATCACGCTCAGGTCCATCGCCAGGTCGGTCACGCGCAGTCCGCCGGCAATGTTGATGAACACGTCTTTCTGAATGAGCTTGAAACCCACGCGCTTCTCCAGCACGGCCAGCAGCATGTTCAGCCTGCGCTGGTCGAAGCCGGTGGCCTGGCGCTGCGGCGTGCCGTAGGCGGCCGTGCTGACCAGGGCCTGCGTCTCCATCAGGAAGGGCCGCACGCCCTCTATGGCGCTCGAGATGGCAATGCCCGACAGTCCCTCGTGGTCGTGCGTCAGCAGCAGCTCCGAGGGGTTCGACACCTGGCGCAGACCCTGCTGCCCCATCTCGTAGATGCCCAGCTCTGAGGTGGAGCCGAAGCGGTTCTTTATGCTGCGCAGTATGCGGTACTGGTAGTGCTGGTCGCCCTCGAACTGTATCACCGTATCGACGATATGCTCCAGTATTTTCGGTCCCGCCAGCGAACCCTCCTTTGTGATGTGGCCGATGAGTATCACCGGCACGCCGCTCTGCTTGGCGAAGCGCAGCAGGGCCGAGGCACACTCGCGCACCTGTGTCAGGCTGCCGGCGCTGCTGTCTTGCTCCTCGGTGGCGATGGTCTGTATGGAGTCTATCACGACCAGTTCGGGCTGTGTCTCCTTGATGTGGGCGAAGATGTGTTCCAGCGATGTCTCGCACAGGATGAGCGGACTGTCCTCCTGTCCGGCCCCACCGCCGAGCAGCCTCTCGGCCCTCATCTTTATCTGGTGGGCGCTCTCCTCTCCGCTGACGTAGAGCACACGCTTGTCCGTCAGCTGCAGTATGGTCTGCAGCGTCAGCGTGCTCTTGCCTATTCCCGGCTCGCCGCCCAGCAGCACAATGCTTCCGGGCACCAGTCCGCCGCCCAGCACGCGGTTCAGCTCCTGGTCGTGCATGTCTATGCGTGGCTCCTCGTGGCTGCTGATGGCGGTCAGGGGCAGTGCCTTGCTGCCGCTTTGCATGGCAGCACCAATCACAGGGCCGACCGAGCCCCAGCGACCAGCCCTGACGGCACCGGCGGCCGAGCGAGCTGCCTGCTGGCCAGAGTCGGCCGCTATGCGTATCTCCTTGAATGTGTTCCACTGTCCGCAGGCAGGACACTTGCCTATCCATTTCGACGACTCCTGTCCGCAGTTGCTGCATACGTATGCTGTCTTGTCTTTTGCCATGTTCTTTCCTATATGACACCGATATTTCCGTATGGCCGCGACGTGTCGCGTCCGCAACGTTGTAGGCCGCAAAAATAAGAATTAATATGCGAAAGGCAAAAAAAAAAGGCCGCAAAATCAGCGTGTCTGCCGAAAAAGTGCTACCTTTGTCCGCGATGAACATATTGCTTTCGACCGCATATTTCGGTCCTGTGTGGTGGTACAGCTTGTTGCGCCATGCCGATAGGGTATATATAGAGGCCTGTGAGAGCTATCAGAAACAGACGCTGCGCAACCGTTGTACCATAGGCAGTGCCAACGGGCCGCTGACGCTGACCGTGCCGGTGAGCTACGCCCCTTTCGCGGCCGGCGAAGAGCGGTGCCGGCGCGGTGTGCAGGACGTGCTGGTGAGCGACCACGGCCAGTGGCGCCACCTGCACTGGCAGGCTTTGGTCAGTGCCTACCGCGACACGCCCTTCTTCTGCTATTATGCCGACGACCTGCGTCCTTTCTTCGAACGTAGCGACTGGCCCACGCTGTGGCAGCTCAACATGGCGACGCTGCACACGCTGTGCAGCCTGATGGGGCTGCAAACCCGCTTTGAGCTTACCACAGACTATATTCCCGCCGACTCGTTGCCCGACGGGGTGCTCGACCTGCGGACAAGTCGCGGCTCGCATGGCGAACTGTGGCCCTCATTCTGGCAGCCTCAAGCCTATTGGCAGCCGTTCATCGCCCGTCATGGTTTCATGCCCGGCCTGTCAATACTCGACCTGCTGTTCTGCATGGGGCCAGAGGCCCGCCTCTATCTGTAGCGGCCATTCCTCAGATTACTCTGACTATTCCGATTACTCCGATTATAGCTTGATGAATACACTTAGTCACCAATCAGCTGCCGCTCACCCGCTGCAGCGCTTCACTCACTGCCCGGCCTGCGGTTCGCCGCAGTTCAGTGTGGCCAACGCTAAGGCCAAGCATTGCTCTGAGTGTGGCTTCACCTACTATGCCAATCCCAGTGCGGCCACGGCCGCTTTTATCACGCGTCAGGCCACCGACCCGCTCTCTGGCCGCGAGCAGACGGAGCTTCTCGTGGCCACGCGCGGCAAGGAGCCGGCACGCGGCACGCTCGACCTGCCAGGCGGCTTCTGCGACATGGACGAGACGGCCGAGCAAGGCATCGCCCGTGAGGTGGAGGAAGAGACGGGCTGTCGTCCACAGCAGGTGGACTATCTCTTCTCACTGCCCAACCTCTATCTCTACAGCGGCATGACCATCCACACGATGGACATGTTCTACCGCTGCTTGCTGGCCGACGGTGCCCTGCCCCGTGCTGCCGACGACGTGGCGCGCCTCGAGTGGGTGCCGCTCTGCGAGCTGCGGCCCGAGCTGTTTGGTCTCAGTTCGGTCAGGCAGGCCGTGGCCCGCTTCCTGGCCTGCCATGCTCAGCGCTGAGCTGGCGTGTCGGCAGGTGCCACTTCGAAGCCTATGGCCTCGACCGCCGCGGCCAGCGCCGACGGGTCGTGAGCTCCTGTGACGTAGGCCGTGCCCGTGGCCAGATCGACGCTCACCTGCTCTACGCCGGCCACACCGCCGATGGCTCGCTCCACACCCATACGGCAGTGGTTGCACGTCATGCCCGTCACCTTATACTGGCTGACGTGAGCTGTGCCGCCGCCATCGTGGTGGCCATGGCCTGCATGGTCGTTGTGGCGGTGTCTGAGGCTGAGCGACGAGTGCAGCTGCCGGCAGAAGGCATTGACCATGAGCACGGCCAGCAAGCCTATCCAAATCCAGTCCCATGCACCGAGGCAGTGGGCGCAGTGCTCGCCACCGGCCATCACGCTGCCCACCCTGAACCACTCTTGCGGCAGCAGATAGTCTATGCCTAAGCCGAAGAGCATGGCACCGACAACTATCGAGGCTACATAGAGCCACAGTGTTCGCCGGCCGAACACCTTGCCAATGACCAGCATGGAGGCGCTGTTGACGGCCGGGCCCGCCATCAGCAGCACAAGGGCTGCGCCCGGTGTCAGTCCTTTCGCCATTAGCGATACGGCAATGGGTATCGACCCCGTGGCACATACATACATCGGTATGGCCACGGCCAGCACGATGATCATGTTCAGCAGCTTGTAGTCGTGCAGGGCAGCCAGCCACTCGTTGGGCACGGCCACGGTGATTAGCGCGGCAATGAGCAGACCTACGACGAGCCACTTGCCCACGTCCTGCAACATCTCGACAAATGCATAGCGCATGGCATCGGCAAAACGGTGCCACCAGTCTTCGCCGTCGGCTGCCTCGTGGTGGTGGCCGCTGTGGCAGTGGTCATGGTCGCTGTGGCAGTGGTCATGGTCGTGGTCGTGATCGTGATGATGTCCGCAGCCACACTGGCTGTTCTCATCGTGGTTGGCCTGCTCGGCCGACAGCTGTTCGTCGTCGCGGGCATACCGGTTCACCAGCCAGCCGCCGAACATAGCTGTGAACAGCGCCGCTATTGGCCGCACCACGGCGAAGGGCAGCCCCATCAGCGAGTATGTGGCCGCTATCGAATCGACTCCCGTCTGCGGCGTGGCAATCAGAAACGACGTGCAGGCTCCGTGGCTGGCCCCCTCGCGGCGCAGGCCCACGCTGGTGGGTATCACACCGCACGAGCACAGGGGCAGCGGTATGCCCAGCAGCGCCGCTTTCACCACGCTCTTCATGTTGCGTGGTGCCAGGTGGCGGCGGTAGATGTTCTTGGGCACAAAGGCACGCAGCAGTCCGGCAAAGAAGAAACCGAGCAACAGATAAGGGGCCATCTCAGCCGTCATAGACAGCAGGGCATCCCAGTAGTCTTCAATGAAAGATAAGATATACATATATATAAATTAATTAATGTTTGTCTATATAGCTAAATGTTTATTAGTGGGAGGCGACGTGAGACACGTCGCCTCCTGTTTTGCGCTGCAAAAGTATGCCTATTCTTTTGCAATCATGTTGCAAAATAAACTTTTTCAAAAAAAAAGTGAGAAAAATTTGGTACATTCAGAAAATAGCCGTACCTTTGCACCGCGTTTGAGAGAAAGCGCTGCGGTGACAACCGAAAACCGCCGGAAGGAAGTTTGGGTGAGTGGCTGAAACCAGTAGTTTGCTAAACTGCCGTACGGGTAACTGTACCGGGGGTTCGAATCCCCCAGCTTCCGCAAGGGATTCGCAAATATCGCAAGAGGGCTGTGGTCCGCGCAAATATCGCAAGAGGGCTGTGGTCCGAAAGAAAATGAGATGGTCGGTTCATCTAACGGTTAGGATACAAGATTCTCAATCTTGGCATAAGGGTTCGATTCCCTTACCGACTACAAATCAAAAAGAAAGAGAGATTCTGAAACAGAGCCTCTCTTTCTTTTTTTGTGTGTGTTTGGAGCATGTCCTTCATACCAACATGGGGTTCACACTAATAGTACATCTCAAAAGATGGGTCGTTCGTTGTCGCCATTGCCTGGTATGTTGCCAATAATTCCCTTCTGAGAAACCGTTATTCTGCGCACTATGCCTGCGTCTGTAGTTATGCGGATAGTAGCTGTTCGCTCTTGTGGCTGCTGATTCTGTGATGTGGCTAACAGGATGTCAGCGGTGCCGTAGCCTTGTAGGGCTGACGGCGTGAGCCACTGCCCAAATTCTTGCCCGCTCTCAACAGATAAAGTCCAGTGGCAGTTTGCCTCAATGTGGAGAATGGCTTCTGTGCAGGTGCCCTCTATCTCTATGTTGTTCGTGCGTAGAAGGTCTTTGCTTGGTATGGCTTCCAGGGCTTCCGAGTCGTCCCAACAGGAAGCTACAGACAGCGCGAATGAGAGAAACAGTAATAGATATAATGCTTTTTTCATCTTTTTTATTTGTTTAATGGCGTATCAGAAGCAGACCATCAGGCCGGCGGTGACGGCCAGGCCGTCTGCCTTGCAGTTGCTGATGTCTGTTGTGTGCTTGTAATAAGTGTCCTGACTCAGTCTGATGCCATATTCAGGCGAGAGGAACACCACGCAATGCTGCAATGGCTCGTAGGTCAGGCGGGCTCCGATGGTCAGGGTGCTGGCCTTCGCCTTGTCGCCATAGACCTTTATCCCTTCCTCAAGGCTACTGCTTTGCGTGTTGAGGCTATAGCCCAACTGGGGCGTGACGACGAGTTGCCCGGCCAGTGCTAACCGATAGCCGTAGCGCACACCGAAGGTGTTTTGCTTGTACTTCGTGGTGGCCTGCCAGATGCCGTTGTCATCGTACCAATGAATAGGGTCCGACTTTGACTGGCCCAGCGTGTAGCTCAGTTGCAGGTCGTGCGGTCCGTAAGCCGTGCCCGCCACAATAGAGAGTCCGCCCATTGAGCGGAAGGTATAGCCGGCACCACCGTAGAACGACAGCCCTTCCTGCTTATAGAAAGTGCCCTGCGCCGATGTGGTGACAACGGCGAGGGCTATAATCAGCAATAAAACGATTCGTTTCATAGGTCAGCGTGTTTTAGCGATTGATGGTTTTCTTTCCGCCTTTGATGTAGACACCCTTGCCCGGATGCTGTACGGGAATGCCCTGCAGGTTGTAGTAGTGCTGGGTGTCGACAGGCGTCTGCAATAGGTCGGTAATGCCTTGCGTGCCGTCTTCAAGGTCGTCGGCTATGCTCATAAAGGGCACATTCGTGACCGTCGTAGTGCGATAGGCCTGGAAGGGACGCACGTCGCGTAAGTCACTGACGAAAACGCTACCCTCTGCATGGCCGTTCCATGCCTCTCCAACATTCAGGGCATAGACCTGTTGTGCAGCGTCTATCCGTTCGTAGACGGGGATGAACGATGCGCCGTCCTTATGGTCTGTGATCTGTGTCGTCACGGGCACATCGACGTTCGTGGCAGCGAAGGTGACGTTGCCGTTCAGCTGGTAGAAGGTCGAATATGCCTCGTTATATGGCATGGAGATGATATAAGGAATGTGCGCACGTATGTTCGTTGCATCCTCAAAGCCCTGTTCCGTCAGTCGGCATAGCCAGAAGGGACGCTTCGGGTACTCGTAGGCAGCGAAGGGCACGCACGGGCCCTGCACCTCGTGGGTGATGGTCTGCACGTCGAACGGCAGAGTGATGGTTTCCCATCCACGACACTCACCCTTGCCTGTCTTCTGGCTGTAGGTGTGGGTGTAGCTGATGTCGCCGCTCACGTGGAAGGCGCGTGGCACGCAGAAGTCGGTGTTCTCTGTGTTGGCATCACCGTCGCTTAGGACAATGCGCTCTGCCACACCATTGACCACCACATTTTCCATGCTCAAGTCACGCACCTGTGAAGCCTGGTTGACGTAGAGCAGCAGATTCGGGTTGTTGATGTCGGCCAGTGCGCGGTCGGTAACGATGCTTGAGCCGTTCCAGAAGACAGCCGCCAAGCGCGGACAGTCGGCAAAGAGGCTGCTGCCAAACGAGATGACGCTGGCAGGCAGACTGGCCGTCACCAACAGCGGCAGACCGCTGAACGCACGGTCGGGCAGGGCATCATTCTCCATCTTGACCCGACTCAGGTCAATGTGGCGCAGCTGAGGATAGCGGTGCAGCCGCTGTAGTTGTTCAGCCCGCAGGGTATAGTCGGGTGTGGTGATGGCGGTGGTACTCACGACGATGCCTTGCTCTATGGCGCTTGCTATCGTGACCGCTTGCTGCATCTGGATAGTCCAGTCGTTAGCGCTTACGACCAAGTCATTGATGGCGGCTGTCACCTGATTGATGTCCTGTTGCAACAGGTTCGTCCGCCGTCCTATCTCGCTCACCTCGTCTTTGGTAGCGACACTGTCGAGGGCGTTCTTCAGCAGTTGCTGCTCGTTGATCAGCGAATCGAGCGCGGCCTGCAGGCGTTGCTGTTCGGCTGCTATCAGCACGCCTGTGTCGTGGATGTCGGTCATCAGCACTTCCAAGTCGTCCACCTGTCCCAAGTAGGTCTGCGTCTTGGTCAGGGTGTCGAGTGTGCAGCAAGCCAGCATGGCCCGCAGCGTGTCGCAGGTCTGACGGTGGGACTGCTGCCAGGCAGTGCCTTCGCGTACCTGTGTGTCAACGGTGTTGATTGTCACTCGGGCTGTGTCGATGTAGCCCTCGATGCTGGCCAGCGTGCTATCTACGGACTGATAGTCATGCGGTTCGGCAAACCAGTCGACGATGAGGCGTACTTCTTCCGAATTGAACCAGCCGCTGCGGGTGGCAAAGGCACGGATGGTGTCGTTGTGCGTCACTTCGAAAGGTTCCGTATAGCGTGTACTCTCCTCCGTAGGCTTGGCGTTGCCGTGCGTATAGAAGATGTTGGCGCTGGGCGTTGTGGTGCTGATGGTGATGGTGTTGCCCCTATGGGTGATGACGGGTCTCTCCACATAGCCCACCTCAAAGTCGTAGTGGTAAACAGCGGTCGTGTCGCCCAAGACGTTCTGCAGATAGCAGCTGATGGTGTGGGTGCCCGGCGTCAGGTTGCTGATGTCTACGTTCAGGCTCACCGCCATGCCGCGTGTGGCCTGTTCTCGGATGTTCAGCGTGTCGTTGTCTATCCAGTATCGTATGGCGGCCACCTGTGCCGATGCGTCGGGTTCGGCCACGAAGAAGATGTAGCGTTGCAGGTTGCCCCAGTGTCCGTCCAGGTTCTGTGCCCGGAAGTTATAGAAGTGAATTCCGTAGGTCAGATTGCTGATGTCTATCGAGTGTTCTGCTATCGAGTCCGTGCAGTTGCCCGTGACGCGGTGTGCGTAGTCGTCGTCAATCCATCCCTCATACCGTGCAGTGGCAGGGTCGCTAATGATAGGCACCATAAAGGCATAACGATAGAAGCCACCCCACTCGCCGTTGCTGTCCTGAGCGCGGAAGTTCAGGAAGTGCAGACCAGGCGACAGACCGTCAAGTCCGATGCTCAGGTCCAACTCCTGTGCCGTGCTGTTGCCCACAGTCCTGTGGCTGTAGTCTCCGTCGAACCAATATTCGTAGGCTGACGGTGAGACCTGAGCCGTGGCGACTGCTGTGACGAGCACGAGAAGCACTGCGCATAGTGTTCGTCTTATTAGTTTCATCGCACAGGGATTTTTTAGTTGGACGTCAGTTTCAGTCGCACATTCAGCATGCGGTTCTCGCCATCGATGGTCAGTTTGCTCTCACGCACGCTGATGCCACTGGGAATAAGAGTGTAGGGAGCAGAGCCACCTTCAGGACCGACGACGGTGCCGTCGGTGCCAAGCCAGCCTTTTTCAATCATTTCTTCCTGAGA